>CAZVVA010000074.1:0-16980 GCA_964630455.1 uncultured Candidatus Sumerlaeota bacterium | reverse complement strand
CTTCAACGGTCGTCTGAGCTTCCTCTTTGAGACCAGTAGTAGTGGTTATGGAATAGTTAGCGCTGGTCTGCGGCTCGCCATCAACACCTTCAGCTTTCAATAGTCCGATGACTTCATAATCCGTCGCCTGGCTTTGACCACCGTCGAGGCTAATCTCGGAATATTCAAGTGAATAATCTCCCGCCGCAGCAAATGCCGCCAGGAGTATTGCCGCAAGGCAGAAAGCGCCAAGCCGTATCCCGCATACAATAGGACGTTGCTTTTTATTACCCGGGTAGTGAAGTTTCTTTGCCATCTTCGAAACCTCCTATTTTATTTCACATAAGCATAACCTTTATACCTGTAAACATTACTTATCAGAATGAAAGCCTTAAGGTCAAGGATTATTATAGGTAGCGCGTCCAAATTAGAGTATAAGTCTAATAAATCGAGTAGTAAGGGCGTTTAATTAAACGCCCCTACATGCTAGCCCAAAAAAATAAATGTGGCTGTACGATATTTCAGGTTTCTGTTATAATGGCGGAATCTTTATAGACACGGTCGCACAGCCTCAGACAGCCAAAATTGTGCTCGCAGCTAGCCCACTACAAATTCCGAAGAGCTACTTTTTAAAGTTATAGTTGCAAACGCGCGGGAAATGATAAGAATCGAGTCCTTTCAAAAGAATTGAATTTTTTTTCACCGATGAGCAATGTTCTGCAGAAAAGAATGACTTGTTGTGTCGTTTTCATAAACTTGAATAGGAGAAACTCACAAGTGGCAGAAGAGCAAACCCTACCAAAACGTTTGACGTCACTGGATGTCTTTCGTGGTTTAACTATCATCGGAATGCTCATGGTAAACAATCCGGGCTACGATTCGGCATTCCCACGTCAATTTCGTCACGCTCATTGGGGAGAGATGATAACTTTTTGCGACCTGATTTTCCCATGGTTTTTGTTCATAGTGGGTGTTGCCATCCCCTATTCAGCCTCTTCTTTTCACAAGAAGATTTCCGGTTTCCTCCCCTATTTCCAAAAAGTTGTCAGAAGGATGCTGTTACTTGTTTTTTTTGGCATATTGATTGATTGCAGCATTAACAAACGGATAGTCATCGGGATGAATGTGCTCCAATTGATTGGATTGGCGTATTTGGGGGGCGCGATAATTTACGAATTGCCGAGACGCTGGAGGCCTATCATTGCCGGGGGATTACTCATACTGCATTGGGCGGCGATTCGCTTCATTCCCATCCCGGGTGTAGGGGCAGGATTTTTCGAGCCGGATAGAAACCTGATTTATTATATTAACCAGCATTTACGCCCTTACCATCTGGCAGGAATTGTTTCAGTGGTCCCTACCACAGCCCTGGTTTTAATTGGGACATTTTTCGGCGATCTTTTTCGAGACAAAAATACGTCCAGCGCAGCAAAATTGAAAACCATTTTTCTCGCAGGTGGTATTCTTATTGCCTTAGGTATTCTCTGGCATCTTGACCTTCCTTTTAGCAAATCGGTGTGGACAGCTTCCTACATTCTGTTTTCTGCGGGAACAGCCTGTTTTGTTCTCGGAGCTTTCTTCTCCATCATTGATATTAAAGGTTATCGCAAATGGGCATTCCCCTTTGTGGTCTATGGAATGAACGCCATCACTGCCTACTTCTTTTCAATAATAGTGCGTGTTCACACAGTGCAAGAATGGTACACGCAGACGGCCGGGGGAGAAAAAATTACTTTGTGGAAGGCAATGCTGAATTTCTGGACCGATCTGGCTGGTATCAATGTTGGGTCGTGGTTGTTTACTATGAGCTATATCTGCTTCTGGTGGGTCATTCTTTTCTGGATGTACAGAAAAAGATTGTTTCTTCGTGTGTAAGCGGGGTGTGATCCAGCACAATTTCAAGAAAAGACCAAAAATGCACGCAATTTCACGCGCGGACACGCATCTATCGGCGCTCCGCGTTCAGCTTCTGTAATTTTGTTTGAATCTCCTGCGCTACACGATGAACAACGTCGTGCGCTGCTTGCTCAACTTCTGGAGAAAGACCGATCCCGGGCTCGAAGTACTTGCTTTCAATGCCATAAACAATCAGGCAGGGCGGAAGCTGGTTCAATGTCCGTGCAAGTTCAATGGCATCAGCAATGCTTAAGGCGTGAGTTGAGTAATGTGCGAACAAACTTCTTGGAATTTGCTGCACTCGCGCATCAAAGCGATAAATGGTTCCTGGTGCACCACCGGAAAAAGCAGCATCAACAACGATAACCCTGTCAGTATCTTTCCAGGCTTCCATTAATGCCACACTCTCGCCGCTCTCTTCAATAACCGTCACGCCAGGAAGATTCATTGTCTTAAGCATCTGCGCAACAACTGGCCCGACAGCGTCATCGCTACGATAGTGATTACCAATCCCGATGACCAGGACAGGGAATTCACTGACAGGGATCTGTGAGTCCGTGAAACCTTGCATCAACTCTTTCCGCCTTACTCCTTGTCGATCTCAAGTTTTAAAAAGTGCGCGGAGCAAGAAATGCATGGGTCATAATTTCGTATCGCCTGCTCGCATTGGCATGTGAGTTTGTCGTGAGGCATATCCATATATTTGGATACAACTTTTCTGAGATCGCTCTCGATGGTTTTTTGATTCTGCGACGTGGGAGGGACAATCTTTGCATCGAGAATCACGCCATCTTCGTCCACTCGGTAGCGATGATAGAGCATGCCACGGGGCGCTTCAGTGCATCCGTAACCGGTGGCAGCCCGCGGCTGAATTTCTACAGCAGGCTTATCTGGCATTTCGTATTCATCAATAATGCGCAGCGCCTCGTCGCAGGCATAGAGGATTTCCACACTCCGAATAATGATGCTCTGAAAAGGATTACGGCAGAAGGGCGAAAGCCCAACTGAACGCGCCGCCTCCTGTGCCAGCGGAGACAGCCGGTCAAAATTGAGGTTGTAGCGTGCTTGCGGGCCGACGAAGTACGCCCCTCGGTCTTTAAGTACAGCATGCAGCGCATTGGAGTGCTGCACATGCTCTTCGGCAAAGTACTTATCATAGTCGCGGACCAAAATATCCAAGCCTTTATTCGAGACAAGCCGCCCTTCGTTGAAGGGATATTCTGCAGCGTGACGAAGAGCAACGAACTCATAGTCTTGTTCAAAGTCTGGAAAAGGAAGCGTCGCCACCCAATGTACGCTTTCAAGAGCTGCATCCCTTGCCCATTTTAGACGCTCAGCTAGTGGGACAAGTGTCTTTTTCGTAGGGACTTTGTAGAACCCTCCGACGCGCACATTAATAGGATGAATTTCTCTGCCGCCAAGGAATGAGACAATTTCATTTCCCACCTTTTTCAGCTGAAGGCCGCGCTGGACAATCTTTGGATGGTCTTTTGCTATTTGTATCGCATCGTCATAGCCAAGAAAGTCAGGTGCGTGGAGCATATAAACATGCAGCGCGTGGCTTTCAATCCATTCGCCACAGTAGGCCAGGCGTCGCAGCGCACGAAGTGGTCCATCCACCTTGATACCAAAGGCGTCTTCCATCGCATGCACTGCGCTCATCTGGTAAGCAACGGGACAAATGCCGCAAATGCGGGCCGTGATGTCAGGTGCTTCGCTGTAATTGCGTCCTCGCAAGAATGCCTCGAAAAAACGCGGTGGCTCGAAAATCTTAAATCTGACATCAACAACATTGTTCCCCTTGATCTTCACATACAGTGCACCTTCACCCTCGACACGAGCAAGGTAGTCCACTTTGATCGTTCTGCTTCGAGCCTTCTTACTTTTCATAGATCGCCTCTTTAACCCTTCATATGCTTTGTCGGAATGGTTGAGGCTCGGCCTCTCTGTCTTACAGATTTCTAACGGAGCTTACCTTTCATGGGCTTCACTTTCCCTGCGAAACGCTTCAGCGTAAGCATTGAATCCACGAAAGGCTCGGACGATGTCTTTCTCCTTCATCCCAAGATTGCTCCACCACGTGCTCCATGAAGGTGTGTTCGGCGTCTCTTTTGGCCCGAAGCAGCCGTAGCACCCGCGACTATACGCAGGGCAAATGGCGCCACATCCGGCGTGGGTCACGGGGCCCAGGCATGGCGTGCCATGAGCAACCATCACACAGACAATTCCGCGCTGCTTGCATTCGATGCAGACGCTGTGCGGCGGTGTGTTTGGCTTGCGCCCGTGGAGAAAGGCGCTAATGACCTCAATGAGCTGGTGTTTGTTGATGGGACACCCTTGCAGCTCCAAGTCAACAGAAACATGATCAGAAATGGGCGTTGATTTTTTGAGAGTCTCGATATATTCCGGCGAGGCATAGACGGTGGAAATGAACTCTTTCACGTCCGCGAAGTTTCGCAGGGCTTGAATACCGCCAGCCGTGGCGCATGCTCCAATCGGAACGAGAAATTTAGAGACACGGCGAACCTTATGGATGCGCTCTGCATCATGCGGCGTAGTGATAGAACCTTCGACGAGCGAGAGGTCGTAAGGACCCTTCACGACTGCACGGGATGCCTCAGGAAAGTATGCAATCTCCACCTCGCCAGCCACTGTGAGTAGTTCACAGTTCAGCAAACTCAATTGACAGCCGTCGCAGGAGGCGAATTTCCAAACGGCAAGTTTCGGTTTATGCTTCCGTTTCATATCAAATCTCTCGCTTTACGAACCATTCTTGGATACGGTCATAGCGAAACACGGGACCATCCTTGCATATAAAGTTGGATCCGAACTGGCAGCGTCCACAAAAGCCGACACCACATTTCATGTTGCGTTCCATTGAAATAAAGATGTTCTCTGATTCGACATCACGTTTGTGCAGTTCTAACACCGTATACCGCATCATCACTTCGGGACCGCAGATCATCGCCACTGTGCTAAGAGGATCAAATGGGACTTTTGGTATAAGTAAAGTGACAACGCCAACAGTGCCGCGCCATATTCCTGTGACTCGGTCAACAGTGACATGGACCTCAAGATCAAAGCGTGCGCGCCATTTTTCAAGTTCGCGCCGGTAGAGAATATCCCGAGGGCTGCGAGTGCCGTAAAGAAGAACAACCTTACCATATTTATCCCGTTGCGACAGAATCTGGTACAATGCGGAACGTAGCGGTGCTAATCCAATTCCTCCAGCCACAATCACGACGTCCTTTCCCATTGCTTCCTCAACGGGCCAGTGACTTCCGAACGGACCTCGCACTCCCAGCACATCTCCCGGCTTCAGTTTACGCATGGCTTTTGTCACAGTTCCCACTACGCGAGTTGTATGAATGAGGCTTTTCGATTCGGTTGGATCGCCACTGATTGAAATCGGCACTTCCCCCACGCCAAACAGATAGAGCATATTGAACTGCCCAGGGACGAATGAAAGTGCAGCCGCACCGTTAGTCGGTTGGAGTTCAAGCGTGAAGGTATCGTAGGTTTCCTTGCGTACCCTGACAATGCGATATGGTTGTGTAACCATTGGGCTGGGAGGACAAACGCTCACCGTCATTTGCCTCTTATTCATCCACTTTGTAAACATCTAGAAGTTGTAATCTGGTTGCCTGAAGCGAACGCTCCATAATGTGAGCAAAGCGTTTAAGCAATTCACAGCCGAGTCTATGGTCTTCTTCACATTTTTGGCGAAGGCATTTACCATCAAGGGCAATGGCACGTGTGAGTTCAACGGCTCGAGCGTCGAAATGCCAATGGTACGGTGGAATGAGCCACGACCAGCCCAGAATTTCACCTTCTCCGAGGGTCTGAATGGTGATAGGCCCGCGTCCAGGGGCGAATATTTCCAGCGCTACAGCACCGTGGCGTATCAGATAAAATTGATTCGCTTCTTCGCCCTCGCGGAAGACAAATTCTCCAGCGTTGAAGCGAATGTTAGATGCACATCCGACAATAAGTTTAATGTAATTTGGATCAAGATGCTGCAGGAAAGGATGTCCTGCTAAGTAGGGCTCAAGAGTATGCATAGTTCACCTCCTTAGCTTAAATGGTGCCGCGCTGGGTCGTTCGCTTTCACGGATGGCACGGACTTCTTCGGTGATATCAATAGCCACAGGGCACCAGGTGATACAGCGTCCGCAACCAACACAGCCTGAGGTGCCAAACTGGTCAATCCAGGTGGCAAGTTTATGCATCATCCATTGGCGATAGCGTGCCCTTGGTGAAGCACGTACGCTACCGCCATGTATGTACGAGAAATCCATGGTGAAACACGAATCCCATTTGCTCCAGCGCTCCGCGTGCTTGCCCGTCAAGTCAGTGACGTCTTCAACGGTCGAGCAAAAACAGGTCGGACACACCATCGTGCAGTTCGCGCAAGTCAGACAGCGTGCTGCGACGTCGTCCCAACGGGGATGTTCATAGTTACGATAGAGCAAGTCCTTAATGTCGGTGGTATCCATAGTTCTACCCATTTGCTCGGCGGTTTTCGCCACAATGCACTCGGCGGTCGCCTTTTCTTCTTCACGTGCCTCTTCATGTGGCACCTCTCTAAGAATCGCTGCGCCCTGTTCTGTTCCGACTTCCACCAGGAAGTAATGTCGGTTATTCTCGAGGACTTCAGTCAGGGCGAGATCAAACCCAAACGTTGCCTTTGGCCCGGTGTTCATAGACACACAAAAACATGTTCCTCCAGCCTGTCCACAGTTGACCGCCACGATAAAGGCATTTTCGCGCCGCGATTTATACGTGGGCTCAACGTATTGTCCATTCATGAAGATCTTGTCTTGAATGGCAATAGCGTGCAGATCGCAAGAACGCACGCCGAAAAAGGCAAACTTGGGTTGTTCATCGCTTCCTGCAATAATTTGGAAACCGCTGCCATCACGCTTGGCCCGCCATAAGCACACCACCGACGGGCTAAGAAATTTTTTCCACGAATGCTGGCCAACTGCGTAGCCAAAGAGCGCTTGGTCATTTCGTTTCTTAAGACGGCAGGTGCCCCCATCCTGTTCGTCAGTCCACCCAACGGGCAGCTGAATAACCGACGACAGATCGTCGTATACAATAGCACCGTCACGAACGGTAGGCCCCACAACACGGTACCCCTTCTTGCCCAAAACATCGAGCAATTGCTGGAGATGCTGGCACTCCATAACGAATTTATCTCTAACTGAGACGGACGGTTCATTCATAGCTATAGATTCTCAGTCTGTTTGCGCATTTTGGGGTTCTCAGTATTTTAAACCCGGGTTTTTAAATGCCAAAGGCCCCGGAAAATGAGTTGCTTTCTTATTCGGATGCTAGCTGTCTCTTTTCAAGTTTGATGAAAAACATAAGGAGAGAAGGAATGAGAAAGACAGTGAAAATTGTGGAGACGGCAATTCCACCAAGCACTACGCTTCCAAGTCCGCGATACATTTCCGAGCCCGGTCCGGGTGCAACCACCAACGGCAGCATCCCGAATATGCTGGTTAATGCACTCATATAAATAGGACGTAGCCTAACTCTTACAGATTGCATTACGGCTTCTTTGTAATCCATTCCATGAAAGCGAATATGATTAAGTGCCTGATGAACAATCAAAATTGCATTATTAACCACCACACCAACTAAAATAACGAAGCCTAGCATAGTCAATACATCAAGCGGTTGTGGTTTAATAAACAGGTTAACCAGCTTTAAACCGATAAAACCACCTGCGCTAGCCATCGGCACAGTAAACATTATAATCAAAGGATAAATAAAATTCCCAAACAGTGCAGACATTAACAGATACGCTATAGCAGCAGCGAGCAAGAAATTCCACTGAACCGCCTTTCTCGTTTCTATTAATTTATCGGCGGTACCGCTCAATCTGACGTCAATGTCCTTAAGCATTCCTTGCGACGTCAAAGCAGGCAAGATTTTCTGCTCAATTGTTTCCATTGTTTCCTGAATGGTGATTGTTTCGGGTGGAGTTACCTCAAGGGTAATGGTGCGATTGCGCTCCAGGTGTCGAATTTGGGTCATTCCTGTTGTCCGTTCAAATTTGGCAAGCGATAAAACCGGCACAATTTTCCCCTGAGGTGTGGCTATGAGCTTTTGGTAAAGGTCCTCAGGCGTAGCTACATTCCCTTCCTCAGCCTTTAAGACAAGATCAATTTTTTTCTCCCCTTCCTGTTTGAACTCACCGATTTTTCTGCCGTCCATGAGCACATCAATCGCTACCCCGAGATCTCTTGCACTCATGCCCGCCGCTCTCAGTCGCTCCCGCGAGGGTAAAATCTTAATCTCCGGGAAAAGTAATTCAAGCGAAGGCACGGGCCGAACCTGAGCATTGGGGATTTCTTTACTGATGATTCCAAACATCGCTCCGCCGATCTGAACCAATTGATTTAAGTCGCCTCCGCTGATATCCACAGCAATAGTGCGTCCTCTGCCAAGTCGGGTTTGAAAAATCCCCGCCTGCAGACTGACACCAAACATTCCGGGAATACTAGTTATCACGCGTTGGAAAAGCGGCACCAGCTCGCCGGCTCTTTGTTCATGAATACTCATTGCGCCACAAAACATAAATTGTTCGGCGCCAACGTAGAACATATGCTTTATACCTGGATAACCTTCGTGGTCTTTGAAAAAATAAGGTTGTAGTTGACTAAAAATAGCCTCACCAATTTCTTCTCGCTCCTGGTAGGAAAGACCCGGTGGGGGTATGAGGACGTTAATAACAAAATTAGGATTGCCCTGCGGAAGATATTCCATTTTGGGCAGAAGCACAAGTGCCGCTACAACCGCAGAAGATGTGAGTATTAGAATGGTTGCAATTCTCGTTAGCCAGTTTCGAGTAGTAAGATGCACCAGATATAAAATAAATTCCTTCAATGCAATGCCGATATTTACCAAGAACCTCTTCTTTTCCGTGATGCCGTCACGTTTGGCCAGGCGCACGCCGAACAATTGCTTAGAGAACATCGGAATCACTGAGACCGAGACTATGAGACTTAAAATTACCGCACAACTAACGGCAATGGCAATATCTCTGAAAAGTTGTCCAGCTTCATCTTTCATAAACACAACGGGAAGAAAGACCGCAACGGTGGTTAATGCAGAGGCAAGCACTGCACCCCAGACCTCAACTGTTCCATCGTAGGCTGCCTTAAATGCCGACTTTCCCATTTTGCAATGTCTGTCTATGTTCTCCAGAACTACAACGGCACTATCAACAAGCATACCGACGGCAAACGCAATTCCTGCCAGACTAACCACATTTAAATTTCGTCCCAGGGCATTCATAAAAATAAATGTGCCTATAATGCTGACGGGAATAGCGACTGCGACCACCAGTGTGGCGCTAAAGCTTTGCAAGAAAATCAGCAAAACTGCAATAGCAAGTGCTCCACCTATCAGGATATTTCGCTGAACCAGATTGATTGCCCCTCGAATGTATGGCCGCTGGTCATAAATCCAGTCGATATATATTCCTTCCTGTTTAAGTTTTGTCTCATTAAGCCACGTGACTGCGGCTTCCACGCTATCAGTAAGCTCAAGGACATTCACCCCCGGCTCCCTTAGAATTCCAATGCCGATCCCTCCACTATTGTTATGAATAACAGACGCAAAGAGTTTTTCATAGCCGAAGCGCACTTCAGCAACATCGGCGATGGTGATTCTGTGTTGGCCATCTGATTTTATTACAGCTTTTTCAATTTCTCCAGGAGATTTGAATTCTGCAACTGTGCGAATACGATAGTCCCGTCTGCCTACGCCCAAATTGCCAGCCGAGACGTTCACATTCTCTTCACGCAAGGCATTCATAATGTCAGCAACTGTTAAATTATAAGCTGCCAGTTTTTCGGGCTTTACGATTATGTGCATCTCTCTTTCCGTGCCGCCACCAATAAATAAATCTGCAACACCTTCCACACGTTCAAGATATTGGCGAATTTCATTTTCAAAAAATGTCCTATACGTGTTTATGTGCCGAGGGTTGTCTTCTTCTGTTTTTAGCGCCATCCATATTATGGGAGAAGTGGCAGCACCGGTGGCGCTGATCACCGGTCTGTCTACATTTTCAGGGTAGGAGGCAACTTCGTTGAGTTTATTTGAAACCCGCAACAGTGCGTCATCCACATCTGTACCAATTATAAAACGCAAGGTTATCTCGCCAGATCCGCTTGAAGCCGTGCTCTCCATTTCAATGAGACCCGGAATCCCCTTTAAAACCTTTTCCTGCTCTTCAATTACGTCTCGTTCAATTTCATAAGGAGTAGCTCCCGCCCAGATAGTCCTTATGGTGATTTCAGGCTCAGTCACATCAGGGCTGAGTTGATAAGGCATTGTGAACAGCCCGATCAGACCAAAGAGCACGATCAGAATGACGCCCACCAGAACAGGAACGGGCTTGCTTATGGAAAATTGCACAAACCTCATAATTTCTTAACTCTCCTTAGAACTTCCTGATGCTGAAGATGAACTCTTGCCAGAGGGTGGTCATTCGCTTTTTTCCATTATTTCAACTGGCTGGCCATCTTGTAATCGTTCATTGCCCTTAATAACAACTTTCATACCCTCCTTCAGTGCGTTTCCTTCTATCCCTGCAAGCATTCCTTCATATCCACAAACTCTGACAGGGTGCATTTTTGCGATGGCATTTTGTACCGAAAACACAACGGTCTGACCGAATTGTGTTGCAAGTGCGTCACGAGGCACTGTGAGGCACTGATGCTTTTCGCCCGTGGGGAGACTAAGCCTTACTTCCATTCCTTCTATTAGCCCTTCATTGTTTGTTACACGCACCTTAACCGGAAACGTCCTCGTGGCGACATTACCTCGGGGCACTATGGTAACCACTTTGCCAGTAATTGCTTTACCACCCACTTGCGCTCTTACTTTCATTCCTGGTTTTATAAACGATAGTATTCTTTGCGGGACGTCCGCTATTATGTCAACTACCTCTATCATAGCAATCGTAGCGACTGCATCGCCAGGCGCAAGCCATTCACCCACTTCGGTTTTCTTTTCTATTACCAGACCATCGAACGGCGATCTTATGCTCTTCTTTTTCAGTTCTGTTTCAATGCGTTCCATCTCAGCCTTCAGTGAATTTGCCCGTTTCTCAAAAATTTTTACACCGAAGCGGGCGTCATCATAAACCTGTTCAGAACCGGCTCCCTCCTGATACAGTTTTTCCGCCCGCCGGAAGTCTACCTTTGCCTTTTCAAGTTCTATAAGAACTTGCTCGTAGGAAGCTTGCGTTGACTTTAGACTTTTTTCGAGCAACTCCGCATCAATTCTAACCAGCTCCTCGCCCTTCTTAACTTTCTGACCTTCTTCCAAATGGACCGCTTCTACCCTGCCACTCACTTCAGCAGCAACTTCCGAAACCGCATTGTAAAAAACCGTTCCGATAAATTCAGCCTCAGGTGCTATCATCCCTATTGACACCTCACCAACAACAACTCTTGCTGGCGGCATACCTTCTTGCGGAGCTTCCTGTGCATTTAAATCCCAAAAAAAGCAGAACAAAATAGCAATGGGAATCAGGATCTTTTTCATCTTTCCCTTTCTAACCTCCAGTGTATTGAACTTTTAATGTTTTAAATCGCTATAAGCATAAGAATATAGACTTTAGCCCACATGAACCGCAATCTTACGCAGAATGGCAAGAGCAATTCAAGAGATTTCTCATAGATGATGAAAAGCACAAATTAATAGCCCACAATTCACCGGCTAATTAGAAAAAATATCAAAACTTGGTGCCCAAGTATTGAACTTGTATTCTTTAGAATTTTGATTGGCTAAAAACAACACCCGTGTGGGGCTAACTCACACGGGTCTTTTTTATTACAAAAATTAAACACAAAAATTTGGAATGCAGGGCACTCATACACATACTTCATTGGGCAACGCAAACTTTACTTCCCACCTTCCTCCAGTTCTACTTTAAGGGAGAAGAAGCTCAGCATATCCTTCAGCGCAATAATGCCGATCAATTGACCGCCATCAACGACCATGAGCCGACTGGCGCGTGTTTGGTTCATCATCGAGAGCACCTTCATGGCATCATCATCTGGCCGAATTGTGTTTTCCCTGGAGCACGCCGTTATTAATTCGCCGACGGTGCGCTGACTCCATCTATCGCTAGGAATCTCCTTCACCTGCTGGATGCTAATGCAGCCAATGAGCCTTCCACCATCCACAACGGGAAACATTTTATGATGGTACTTGTAGATATAATCTTCGACAAGCTGCTGCACGGAGATAGCTGGTGACACTGTCACAGGATTTGTGTTCATGAAACGTCGCACCATCTCTCCTTCCAGGGCATGCCGCATAAGGACTTGTTTATAGGATTGGCTCGCAGCACCCCGAAGGAACATCCCGATCAGGCACAACCACATTCCCCCGATAAAATTTCCCGCCACTATCACATTGAGAATCCCAAGGAGAATCAGTACCATGCCAAATCCCTCGCCTATCTGCGACGCGATGCGGGTTGCCCATCGGAGGTTATTCTTCCAATACCAGAGAGCCGACCGCAGCATGCGACCCCCGTCGAGGGGAAAGCCTGGGATGAGATTGAAGGCCACCAAAATTGCGTTGATAATCGCAAGGTAGCCAACAACTCCAATGATCGAGACCGACCACCCGGCTCTAATAGCAACGACGTAGATACCATAGAACCCCAGAGCGAGTACCATACTGGAGATAGGCCCCGCAATGGCCATCATGAATTCAGCCTTGGCGCTTGGAGGTTCCTCGGCCATCTCGGCAACGCCGCCAAAAAGAAACAGGGTAATCCCTTTCATGTGCAATCCATATCTTCTTGCAACGAGAGAATGCGAGAGCTCGTGAAAGATTATAGCGGCGAAAAGACCCAACGCGCCGGCAATGCCCATCCACCAATAAGTCATCGTTGGCAGGTTCTCGTACATTACAGGGAATAGACCTTCGGCCAGGGACCACGTGACCAATACAGCAATGATCAACCAACTCAAGTCAATACGGACCGAAAAGCCGAACATCTTGAATAATGTGATTCGCTTGACGAACATTCAACTTATCTCCTCAGGAACCTCTGCTAAAAACAGAGATGCGAAAATATTCCCTCATTTCGGCAGCAAATATTATCCGTCTCTTATATGAATTGAAATTTTATTCTCTTCCCATTTTCTTAATCGAGTCAAGGCAAATAGCGCAGATACCTTTCTCCTTTTGCCTAATCCTTACTGCTGGACAAAGAGACTGATTTTCACTTTACGCAGCTGTGAGGATGTTGTATTAAACTACCAATGAAGATTCTCACCGTCATAATCCAAAAAGATTCACGATAAGAATCTATAGTGAATAACCATGCGCGTGGCTTTGGTGAATGCCAATCGAATGAAACCTCCAATACCACCTATTGGCTTAGAGTATGTAGCTGAGGCGTTGGACGCTGTCGGGCATACAGGTTGAGGTACTGGATCTTTGATGGGCGGAAGACTGGGACAACGCCAACCAGATGCTTGCAGATGCAATCCAGAAAGATCATCGCGGCACATACTGGGATATTCTCCGCAAAATACTGCAATAATTTTGCAATAAATATGTAAACCTATGTAGCGCCTAAAAAAAGGATAAAGAAATCAACAAACCGTAACAAATTGGTAACAATCCCCTGCTACACTCTGCTTTGGTGAATTGGTCAATTCGCCAAAATTATTAAAAGGAGGATCGAATCATGAAGTGCAAATGGTGTATCGCAATGGTCGTGGCAGTAGCGCTGGGAATCTGTTCGGCGGCATGGGCTGAGTCTGCTTCGGTACTATTGGAGAAAGGTATCTACACCGAGGAGACGGTCGGCGATCTGGATGGGGCCATAAAGATTTACCAGCAGATCGTCACCGAGGCCTCTGCGAATCGTAAGTACATTGCCGAAGCGCATTATCGGCTTGGCATGTGCTACCTGAAAAAAGGACAAGAACAAGAGGCTGTCGCTGCCTTTGAAGAGCTGATGGCCAGGTTTCCCGAAGAGAAGGAGCTCATTACTCAGATTGCCGAGCTGCCATGCATGCAATCAAGACTCGAAGCCAAGCCTCTCAGCAGCGACGCTAAGGAAGAACTGGCCAAGACCGAGCAACTTATCCGGCTTGCTGGGGAGCTAAAGTCGAAACAAGCTTCCTATGAAGGGGTGATTATTGCGCTGGAACAAGCAAAGACAGAATCACAGCGAGCCGAACAACTGTATAAAGCAGGTCGACTTGCAGCAGGGCCTAATGATGAGGCACGGGCCAATGAGAAGATTCTCGAGCAACAGGCAAAGGCACTCCAGGCTGAGATAGAGACCATTAAAGCTATAATTGAACTTAAGAAAAAGAGCGGAGGTGCGATCGAATCTGAAGAGTACGCCGCTGAGGGATGGAAATTGTGGCAGCAGAGGAAATTCGCCGAAGCTGAAAGGATGTTCGAAAGAGCTGTTCAGCTCGATCCGACCAATACCAACGCGTGGAATGGCCTTGGCTGGTCGCGGTTTAACCAGGGCAAGCCCCTGGCAGCGAAAGTCTCCTTTGAGAAATGTGTGGCTTTAGAGCCAAAGCATGCCGCGGCGCTTAACGGGCTAGGCTGGATTGCCAAAAATGAGGGAAAGACCGAGGTGGCAATCGCCTGCTGGGAAAAGGCCATCGAGGCCGTGCCATCAGCAACCGCAGCATTAAATGGATTGGCATCAACATATATGGAATTGCAACAATATGAAAAAGCGATGAAGTATTATCAAAAGTGGCTGGAGCTCGACCCACAAAACCGATTTGCTCAAGCAGGCTTGAAAAAGGCAAAAGCAGCACTTTCGGGTGAGACAGAGTCGGCTTTAGACGAAAAAGAACTGCGGCGGCTGATCGCTGAGCTGGATAATCCCAACGCCCCTCGATTTGAAGCCTTAAATCTTATCATACAAATGGGAAAATCTGCGGTTCCAGTACTCATTGCCGAGATGAAAACCAACAATGATTGGCAGATACCCAAGGCATTAGGCGCAATTGGGGATGAGCGCGCAATCGAGCCGCTTATCGAGAAGCTTGAGAAATGCAATTGGTCACCTATGAAAGAAGTAGTAGCCGAGGCACTGAATAGAGTCACCGGCAAAGATTTCGGCTCTGATGCTCAAGCATGGAGAAGCTGGTGGGACAAAGCAAGAATCCAAGAGGTAGATGATGTAGATTAAGTAATAAGCTAAACTACTCCGAAGCGGATCACATTATCTGAAGTTTGCAGAAGAAGGAAGCTGTCATGATCGTCCCGAGAACAGGTCATGGCCGAGAGCTGTGGCCTGTGCTACTATTGCTGCTGGTTGCGGTGATTGTGCCGACGGTGTGCGTGCTGTGGTTTATGAAAGAGGCTATGCGCAACGAACGACTTGCGGTTCGTCAGAAGATCGAGAACGCATACCGCAGCCAACTTGACACCGTCGTCGGCGAGTTGAAAACCTATTGGGAGGACAAGGAAAAGGCATTGGCGGAGGCTGAATCCGACACGGCAGCTCCAGAAATATTTGCAAACCTTGTCACAGACGGCGTATGCGACAGTGTGATAATTTATGACTCCTCTGGCCGGCTGAGATACCCTTCGTCTGCTCAGATTCCCAGTGCCACAGAAGAGCACGAATCACTAGAATGGGGTGAAGCCGGACGGCTTGAGTACGAACAGAATAGTCCTGCCGCGGCTGCAGTTGCGTACGCGAAGATTGCTGAACAAGCTACGGACTTGAGTCTCCCAGCCCGCGCCCTTCAGGCACAGGCACGTTGCCTGGCCAAAACCGGTCAGAAGCAGGCGGCTGTCGAAATCCTGGCTGTCACGCTTGCTGACGCAAAGTATCGCGACGCCAAAGATACTAATGGCCGACTCATCGTACCCAATGCTCAACTGTTTGCTCTGCAACTGATAGACGATCCCACACACTCAGACTACAAGAGAACATTGGAGCTTGTTGTGCTGCAGCTAACGAATTACAGCGATCCTGGCCTGCCATCGAGCCAACGGCGCTTCCTGATGAAGGAATTGCAGGCGCTCGTGCCCGACTGTCCGCCATTCCCCACGCTCGCTGCAGAGAACCTCGCCGCCGACTATCTCGAATCCAACCCGCGACTTCCTGCGGCTATCTATCTCATGCCGACTCCGCTGCCCGATCTGTGGCAGCTGGCGTCACCAAACAAAACTGTTGTTGCGCTCTTCCGACAGCAAAGCATTGTTTCAGATATGCAAGCGCTGGTAGAGACTCAGATCTCTCTTACCGGCGCAAGCCTCAAAATTCTGCCTCCCACGAACGAACGACCACATCCCGCTCCATTTCTTGCCGTCCCTATTGGCGAACAGCTTTCCAACTGGCAGTTAGCCCTATATCTCGAAGGTCCTGATCCATTTGCAGCGACTGCGGATAAGCGGATTGCCAGCTATCTCTGGACAGGCATTTTAGTAATCGTGGTTATTGCCATGCTCGCCCTGCTTCTTGCCCGCTACGTCAGTCGACAGATGAGACTTACACGGCTGAAGAACGATCTGATTGCAACTGTCTCACACGAACTCAAGACCCCGCTCTCCTCAATGCGCGTACTCGTTGATACATTGTTGGAGGGACGATGCCGCAATACGCAACAAGAGCGCGAATACCTCCATCTCATCGCCAAAGAAAACGTACGCTTAAGCCGTCTGATAGATAACTTCCTGACCTTCTCACGCATGGAGCGACATAAACAGGCCTTTGAATTTACAGATGTAAGGGTCGAGGAGATTGTGCGGGAAGCTCAAGACGCCGTGCGCGATAGGTGCGAGTCGCCCGGATGTCGGTTTGATGTGGACATAGCAGCCAACTTGCCGATAATCACCGGCGACCGAGATGCCCTCATAACCGTTATTCTCAATCTTCTGGACAACGCGTATAAATATTCCGAAGATGACAAGCACATTGCCCTTCGGGCCTACGCCGCGGACGCGAATGTCTGTCTGGAGGTAGAGGATAACGGCGCGGGCTTATCACCTCGCGCTATAAAAAAGATCTTCGACCGTTTCTATCAGGTTGATCAGAGTTTATCACGCCACACCGAAGGCGCCGGATTG
>CAZVVA010000073.1:0-16986 GCA_964630455.1 uncultured Candidatus Sumerlaeota bacterium | reverse complement strand
ATTACCCCTCGCGCTCCCCTCCTAAACCTTTAGTTACGGGCGATTTCATCCGCCTTCGCAAAGCTTCGGCGGATGAAATCGCCATCCTTTATGCTTGCCCCCTTTGGCTACCGAAGCAAGATACAATAGTCCCATGCTGCGTGACTGTGCTTCTTTCGCTTTATGAAACTGCAAAATCTGGGATGAAGGCGCGGCTGATGCCTGGCGTGGTTTTTTCTTCGTGTGCTTCGTGGTGAGTAGTTTGAATTAGCATTTTACTACGAAGACCACGAAGGTGATCGGGCAAGCGCGGGGGATTACTCTTATTTAGCCGAGGAAGCTTGTATCGTTGAGAAATTCAATCTGGCGATCGACGTGGCTAATGACGCTGTCGTAGAACGACAGGAACTCGTGAGCGGTAAACGTGTAGGTCTGTTCAGCGCGTGTATTGATGTCTACCTCAACCATAAGGCCGGTGTCGCGCTGTTGAGGAGGGGCCGTGCGCACGGGATGGACTTTGATCCAGCGGTTAACGAGCAGGTTTGGTGCAAGGGAGACCTTGTGGAGTGTACTCAGATGAATTTCTTCCGCCTTATCGAAGAAGCTATGTTTGAGGAAATAGCTGCCAATCTTTTGGTTGGCACTCTGGGTAAGGTGGACAAAGAGCTGGCAGACGCAGCCGAGGCGGATGATTTTAGTCGCCACGTATTCAGTGAGGTAGGCGTGAGTCCTTTCGAGCAGTGGCTTAAAGTCAGCATACACGTCGCGCAGGGAGCGCTTTACCGGTGTATCGATTTTGCGTACGTTTATCTTTACGGGTGCGAATTCGACGACGAGCGTTTTTGTCTTGTTGAGGCAGATGATACGCGGGATTTCCGGCGATGATTTTGGCGGAAGTGAGCGGATCATCGGCTCGGCGTCGAATGCGGCATTATGGGCGCGGAAATTCTCGGCAAATGCTTTAGCATCTTCCAGCGGAAACGGCGCTACGAAGATACCGGCGAAAACCGAGAGTGCTTTGAACTTTTCCAGCAATCGTCTTGCCTGCCATTTACGAGAGATTGAAAAACATCTTATACCTACCGCCATTGGCACCAACAATCAAGCAGAATGAGTGCGGGGTCAGGCGGTATTATTGTTCGTAGCGTCCCTACTCCTGCCAGAACGAGCTTTTTCTTCCATTCGTTCGGCCCGCCCGCCTAAGGCGGACAAGCCCACCTCAGGCGGGCAAGCCCGCTGGCTGGGGGAAGCACCTATCCTTGATAAGGCCGGTTAGGCGGTTGAACGGACAAACCGTTGAACCGAGGTATGTTATATCTCTGCGGTTGATAATAATGCCGCTTTTAGAAAAGTTTCTATTGAAACACAACGGAAGAAATGACAATGTTTTTATTGAGAGTTTTCAAAGTCCTTAGGATAATGAAATATGAAAAGGATCCGCTCTCCTAAGTTAACCTTTCTTTCCAGCTTAAGGATTTTAGCCTTCTTTTTTGTCTTTCTCACTTCTTCCTTTTGCCTGTTATCTCATGCCGCGGTGATTAATGTTCCGGGTGATTATTCCACGATTCAAGCAGCGATTGACGCTGCCAATGACGGCGATGAAGTCATCGTCTCGCCAGGCACTTACTATGAGAACATCAACTTTAGCGGCAAAAATATCATTCTGCGTTCTACTGATCCCGCCAGCACCACCGTTGTCGCCAGCACAATTATTGATGGTAGAAGCACGGATAGCGTGGTGACTTTCTCAGGTACTGAACTTACTACCTGCGTGCTCTCAGGTTTCACCATTACCAACGGTTATGGGAACAGAGGAGGTGGTGGTATAAGAGGCAAAGGCACACTCGCCACCATCCGGAACAATTCTATCTCGGGGAGCCGAGCCTACGATGGGGGAGGACTGCATAATTGCGGCGGCACTATATGCAATAATACCATCTCGGACAACTGGGCCTATCGCGGCGGGGGACTTTGCTGGTGCGATGGTACCATCAGTAATAACAGCATTACGAGCAACTCGGCTCTGAGAGGTGGTGGAGTCTACGAGTGCCATGGTACTGTCCATAATAACATTATTTCGCACAACTCTGCTTATTATGATGGCGGCGGACTCGCAAAATGTGATGCAATTATTCAGAATAATACCATTGCGAGTAATGCAACAAAAAGTGATGGTGGTGGCCTATCTCACTGCATCGCCACTATACAAAGCAATATTATTTCCAGTAACTCGGCAAATAATGGCGATGGAGGCGGACTATACAAATGCGACGGCACTATCCAGGATAATATTATATCAGGCAATTCAGCCATTGGATATGATTTTGATGGTTATGGCGGAGGGCTCGCCGATTGTAACGGAGTAATACGGAATAATAGCATTACCAGCAATTCAGCTGTTTGGGGCGCTGGAATCTACGGCTGTCGTGATACCATCCAGAACAACATCGTCTCAGGCAATTCCGCTACTTATGCAGGCGGCGCGCTGTGTTGGTGTTGGGGCATTATCGAGGAGAACGTCATTTCAGGTAACTGTGCGCGCTATTCCGGGGGTGGACTTTGTGACTGCTCCGGTCAAATGGTTAATAATATTATTTTGAACAATGCAGCTGAATCTGGCGGAGGGCTCTCCTGGTGCAAAGGGATCATTACAGATAGTACGATTTCTTACAATTCGGCTACAGGAGAGGACGGCCAAGGTGGTGGATTGCATTGGTGCAGCGCTACCGTCCGTAACAATAGCATCTCAAACAACTGGGCTGAACGCGGTGGCGCGTTTGCCTATTGTGGCGGTGATATTCAGAATAATAAGATCTCGAACAATTCAGCCAAGAAGTACGGCGGTGGGTTTTATAAGTGCGGCGGCACCGTAAAAAATAATACTATTAGCGCTAACTTAGCATCGAGAGGAGGCGGTCTTGACGATTGCTACGGAACCATTCTTAACAATACCATTTCTTGCAATTCGGCTCAATCGTATGGCGGACTTTATCAGTGCAGGGGACCTATTGTAAATTGCATCGTGTGGGAAAATTCCGCATCTCACGGAGGTCAGATCAACAAGTGCAGCACGCCTTTTTACAGTTGCATTCAGGACTGGACGGGTGGCAGCAGAGGCAATATCTCCACAGATCCCCGATTTGTTGATCCGGATAATGGCAATTTTCATCTCCGGCAAGACTCACCATGCATTGATGCGGGTAATACATTTTACCTTTGTGGAGATTACCTGGTCGATATAGATGGGGAATGCCGGGTTGTTGGAGCAGCAGTTGATATGGGAAGCGATGAATTCGGTAGCTCAGTGGATAGCGACGGCGACCTGTTAGGGGACGTAAATGAATCTATGCGAGGCGGAGATCCTTATAACGCAGACACTGATGGAGATGGCTTAATGGATGGAATAGAAGTGATGAGAGGCACCCACCCCAACGTTGCTAATGCTCCATCAGGAATTGTTATTCCCAGCCAGTATTCATCCATCCAGAAAGGGCTCTTCCTGGCTTTTCCCTCAGAAGAAGTTATTGTGAACCCTGGCATTTATCATGAAAATCTCCATTTCCTTGGCAAGGATTTAACACTCCGTGGCACCGATCCGCTTAATGAAAGCGTGGTTAACACGACTATAATTGATGGAGGAGCGCTATTTTCTGTTATTTTCTTCAAAGGTACGGAAAGTGAAGCCGCTGTGGTTAAAGGTGTAACACTTCGCAATGGCTGTGCGGATAGCGGGGGAGGAATAAACGCGAATAGAGCCAAGGTTACGATCGCGAACAACAAAATTTTAGACAACTCTACTACGGGAACATATGGAAGAGGCGGCGGGATATTCTGGTGCAATGGAGCCATCAGTAACAATATTCTCTCGGGCAATTCGGCTAACCATGGCGGTGCGTTCTGCTGGTGCGACGGTATTATTTATAACAATGTTATTGTAGGCAATATCGCTTCTCGTGGCGGTGGACTTGCTATCTGCGGTGCGATTATCCAAGAAAATATTATCATGGAGAATTCCGCTTACTACGGCGCAGGCATTTGGCACTGCCGCCAGACTATCCAAAATAATACAGTCTCAGATAACACGGCTGAACATGAGGGCGGTGGACTCATGGACTGCGGGGGCACCATACGAAATAATACCATTAGCAACAACTCAGCTACAGTGGGCGGCGGGGTTAGTAAATGCGAGGGCATTATCCAGAACAATGCGATTTTAGCCAACTCGGCCTATTACAACGGTGGCGGACTATACCATTGCAATGGAACAATCGAGAAAAATTTCATACAGGACAACTCGGCCAACGGCGGCGGGGGCCTTTATAGGTGCAATGGGACCATTGAAAACAACATCATCTCGTGGAACTTGGCTTTTGGAAATCATTTTCCTGATGGCGGCGGACTTATGTATTGCGATGGTATCATTCAAAATAATACTATATATGGCAATATCGCCGGCGGTATAGGCGGTGGGCTCTACAAGTGCGATGGCACTATTAGAAACTGTATCATTTGGGCTAATAGTGCCCCTGCAGGCAATCAGGCTTATGAATGCGCCACCCTTTTGTATTGCTGCATTCAGGATTGGGCAGGCGCAGGCGAAGGGAATATTTCTGATGATCCAGAATTGACTGATCCGGCGCACGGGGATTTTCATCTGCTGCCTAGTTCGCCCTGTATAGATGCAGGGTGCTTTGTTGCTAATTTAACCCAGGATTTTGAAGGCGACCCCAGACCTATGGATGGTACGGTAGAAGCCCGTGGTGATGGTTCCGACTATGACATCGGTGCGGATGAATTTACGGGGGTGGTTACATTAAAGGATTTTAATTTCGACCTGACGGAAGAAGGTTGGGGATTGGTCGAGATTTCTCATTTCACACCGCCACATTTTGACTATTCGCCAGGCCAACTTATACTCACTGCGCAGGATAATACGAATACCTACGGTTTCTGGACGAGCGAGCTGGATGCGGTGCGGGTGATAGCAGATTGCTTGTATCGGGCCAGTTGGACAGTTGCAACAGACGTTACAGATCCCCTGGCGGTGCCGAACATGCTCCTGCGGGTAAACAGCCAGAATTATCAGCAGGCAGATATGCTGGTGGTCAGCAGCTGTGGGGATGGTTCTTATGCGCCGACTCCGGAAGGTCGGACGTATGAGATGTATTTTGTCCCGCCAGAAAGCGCGCTGGGGAAACCAGAAGATCAGGATGATCTGATCCTGTCGTTTGATATCATGAATTTTGACGCGGGAGATGCTCCTGATGGCTCGCTCATGCTGGACAGAGTAGTGGTGGAGGCAATTCCTCTGGATACGTTGAGCACACCGACGATGGAGAAGACCTGGAGTTTTGAAACGGATTCGGAGGGCTGGGAGTTTGGCACTATCCCGCTCTTTACCGCGCCGCTTAGTGGTGTTGGTGCTGGTGCGCTCTGGCTGATTGCCCAGAATAATATAAACACCTTTGGCTTCTGGGGCGGGCCTTCGGAAGCGGTGGAGATGGAGGAGGGGGAACTCTATCGGCTACGCTTCACCGTGATCACGGACGTTACAGTCCAGGAGGATGTGCCGCAGCTTCGGCTACGCGTATCAAGCGAAGATTTCCAGTCGAGCGTTGTGAAGGTCATAAGTTCCCTTACCGGGGCGGAGATGAGTGCGACTCCTGCAGGGCGTACCTACGATCTTTATTTCTATCCGCCACAATCGCTGGTGGGAACTCCGCAGAACGGTTTCCTAGCTGCTTTCGATATACTCAATTTTGATCCTGGGGATAGTGCGTCTGGCGCGTTGATGCTGGATGGTGTGGTTGTCGAATCTTTCGATCTTGTCCCTTAATTCATGTTGGAGATTCTGAGAAGAAGACTTGGGTCGAATTATTCGGCTTCACGGGCAGGTTGAAAATGCGCCTGTGGCGTGATGCCCGTGCCGCTTTTTTTATTTACAGAGTCTGGGCAGATTGAGGTTTCGAAGAGCGAGGCTTCTCGTCACTCTGTGGTTTGCTCTGTGTGTCCTTCGGCTTTGTGGCGCTCGAGGTCGACTTCGTAGAAGCCTTCTTTGCTGAGAAGCTGTAAGACGTCCATCTCCTTGCCTTTAGGAATCCAGATGTGTGCGTGGATTTTGCCACTTCCACCGCTGATCTGGACTCCGAGATCGGCGAGTTTCGCCATGATCTCTGAGGAGAAGACGGTAATCCGTTTTTCAACAATGTGGAAGTTATCGAGGTCGCGAAATGGTGGCATTCGTCTCACCTCCCTGCCTGTTCTTGTCCGCCAAAACATGCGGCTTGCCAGACAGATCTTTTTGTCGCCCCGCCTCTTTCTAACACTACTTAACGAAGATAAACATTAAACCACGACGGCACAACGCGAATGTGCCTTGGGCGCATTAAAAATTCAGAATATGGAGGCGACCCACCGGGTCGCCCCTACGATATCAATAGTATTCTTGCGTCGTGCACGTTGTGTCGTAGTGGTTAACGCGGCCCTGGCGTACATTTTGATAGCGTCTGCAAAGACTATGCAAAGATCACGGGCTTGTCCGCCTCTGGCGGACTGGTCAGAGTACCTGCTCTTCTTTAGCCTGCTTGCTTGAGTTGCTCTTCGATGTGGGTGCGCACCTTCTCGATGGGCAGGCGAATTTGCTCCATGCTGTCGCGCTCGCGGATGGTGACCTGGTGGTCGTCGAGTGACTGAACGTCAACAGTGATGCAGAAGGGGGTGCCGATTTCGTCCTGGCGGCGGTACAGGCGGCCGATGGAAGCAGTTTCGTCATACGTTGTATAAAAGTGGGTTCTCATTTCAGCAGCGAGTTTTTTTGCCATGGCAACTATTTCCGGCCGATTGCGGAGCAAAGGTAGCACGGCGGCTTTAATCGGGGCGAGAAGGGGATGGAGAGCGAGTATCACGCGCTTCTGGCCGCGCACGGTTTCCTGGCGGTAGGAATCCACGAGGAATGCCAGTGCAGAGCGGTCAACGCCCGCAGAAGGCTCGATTACGTAAGGCAGGTAGCGCGTTTGCTCCTTTTCGTCGAAGACCGAGAGATCTTTGCCTGAAAATTTTATGTGCTGCTTGAGATCGTAGTCCGTGCGATTGGCAATGCCTTCGAGTTCTGACCAGCCCATAGGAAAGCGGTACTCAACGTCTACGCACGATATGGCATAGTGGGCGAGTTCGTTGCCCTCGTGGGGGCGCAAGCGAAGGTTATCTTTACGAATGCCGAACTTCACGTACCAGTTGAAGCGCTCCTGGACCCAGAAGTCGAACCACTCCTTATCGGTGCCGGGCTTAACGAAGTATTCGATTTCCATCTGCTCAAATTCGCGCGTACGAAAAATGAAGTTGCCCGGCGTGATTTCGTTTCTGAAGGACTTGCCGATCTGTGCAATACCAAAAGGAAGCTTGCGGCGCATGGCGGTGAGCACGTTGTCGAAATTGACGAAGATGCCCTGGGCGGTTTCAGGGCGGAGGTAGACAACGGAGGCGCTGTCTTCCACCGGGCCGACATGGGTTTTGAACATCAGATTGAATTGGCGTGGTGAGGTGAGTTCGCCGCCACACTCCGGGCAAGTGGTATTGTCGGAGAGGTCGTCGGCCTTGTAGCGTTTTTTACATGCCTTGCAGTCAACGAGTGGGTCGGTGAAGCTCTCGATATGGCCGGAGGCCTCCCACGTGCGCGGATGCATCAAAATAGCTGCGTCCAGGCCTTCCATGTCGTCGCGTTCGTAGACGACAGTTCTCCACCACATCACCTTCACATTGTTTTTCAATTCCACGCCCAGGGGGCCATAGTCCCACGTGCTTCCGAGGCCGCCGTAGATTTCGCTGCTCTGAAAAATCAAGCCACGGCGTTTGCAGAGTGAGACGATCGTGTCCATAGAAACTTCAGTCATTAGTTACGTCCTTGCAATGATCGGGATATTCGTTGGCCGCCGGCCCAGGCGGCTTAACGTGGCCTCAGCACCACTACTGTTGGTTTCGTTAAGTAGGTTTTCGCAACGCGCAGGACATCCTGCTTGGTTACCTGCCGGATGAGTTCGGGATAGCGCTTATCAAAGTCGTATCCCACACCCATGAGTTGGTACCAGCCAAGATACCATGCCTGGCGCAGATTAGTCTGATGGTCAATGAGAAATTTGCCGATAAGGTAATTTTTTGCACGGTCCAACTCGTCATCAGTCACCACTTCCTTGGTGAGGAGCTCGAATTCTTTAATGAGACCATCGCGTGCGGTATCGATAGTGTCAGGATTAGTGCCGATCCATGCAAATATATGGCTATGGCGGCGGCGTGTAGGCATTGCGCAACCGACGTTGTAAGCCAGCCCTTGAGCGTCACGGAGCCGCAGAAACAGGCGGGACGACATGCCTTCGCCCAGAACGGCGCTCGCCACTTTCAGAGCGGGATAGTCGGACGAGTTCACAGGGGCCGTGACGTAGCCGACAATAATGAAGCCCTGTTCGACTTTCTTCTTCAGGTTTTTTGACTTGTAACGCTGCTTATACTTCTTGGCGGTCATAACCTTGCCGGGAGGCAGCGTAGCTTTCTTGCCAAGTGCGGCGTTCAGCTTCCCAAGGAGTTCCTGTTCGTCAACATTTCCCACCACGGTTAGAATCATGTTTGACGGCACCCAATAGCGCTTGTGAAATTCCTGGAGTGCATCGCGGGTGATGGCCTTCACGGTTTTGGGAGTACCTTCGACCGGGTGGGCGTATGGGTGTCCTTCATAGAGGACCGCCTTAAAATTCTTATATGTGTAGGAAAACTTATTGTCCTCTTGAAGATTGATGTGTGCAAGGATGATCTGGCGTTCCTTTTCGACTTCCTCAGGAGGGAATGTGGGATGGAGCAGGACGTCGCTCATTACATCGAGTGCGGTGTCCAGGTCGTCAGCCGTGGTCACGGTGCTAACTTCCGCGAAGTCATAGGCGGCATCGGTACCCAGCAGGCCACCAATGGCCTCCATGTCGCGGGCAATTTCCACGGCAGAGCGGTTTTGGGTGCCCTTAAGGATGACTTCCTGGACGAAATTGGTGATGCCATTTTCCCGAGAATTCTCGTAGAGCGAGCCAATACTAATGAAGCAATTCATGGCAAGAATGTTATTGGTAGTAACGGGTTTGAAGATGACGAGCATGCCATTATTAAGTTGGTGCATTTTGATTTCTCCTGATGATGTGGCTGTGTAACATAGAAGCAGACAGGCGCAAATAGCGCATCGCACGAGCGGATCCAGCGTGGGGCGATGTTTCATAGATGAACTCTTTATCCTAGTGGGGTATTGTTAAAAACCACAGATGAACACAGGTAAACACAGTTTAGACCTCTTATCTTCATGTGAAGGCGAGACGCCTTCATGAAAGTGCGCCTGACTTGGGCCCTGTATGCATCATTGCGATTGTGGTACTGGTGTTTCGGTTATTGGTTCAATAATGACCTGATTAAGCGCCTCCGGGGGCAGGTATTTTTCTGCCACGCGCTGGAGATCACGGGCGGTTTGTTTTTGAATATTGGCAAGATAATTTTTTTCGAATGACGTATCGCCGGTCAGTGTGTAGTAGAAGCCGATTGAGCCAGACTGGCCTGACGTGGTCTCGTTTGAGAAGTAATAGACATTGCTCAGGAGCTTCTTTGCTTTGGCGAGCTCGCTGCTCTTAATGGCTTTGGTTTTCACCTTTTCGAGCTCAGCAAGGATGGCCTGTTTTGCCGCATCCACGTCGTGCCGCTTCAGCGTGGCACTGACGACAAAGACGCCTTTGTGCTTGTGCGTTGGATATGTTGTTGCAATGGTTGAGACCAGGCGTTTCTTCTCCTTGATCTCCTGCTGAAGGCGCGAGGATCGGCCTTCGCCGAGCACGTAGAGCAGCACATCCATGGCGTAGACGTCGTCAGGCTCCTGGATGCCTGGTGCAGGGAAAATAAGTGCAAGATAGCTTTCTTTGATCTCCTTGGAAATGGTCTCCGCATTCCCACTGTTACGCTGCTCAGGCATGGGTGGAGCTTTGTAGGGGGCAAACTGGCGGTCGAACCCATCAAATGTGGAGCGAATTTTTTCAAGCAGTGTCTTTGTCTCCACGTCGCCGGCCACAATAAATGCCATATTATGGGGTGCGTAATAGCGATGGTAGTAGTCTACCATCTGTTCGCGCGTAATCGCGGAAATCGAGTCAGGCACACCGAGGACCGTTTGTTTTAATGGCGAGCTCGCGTAGGCAATTTCATAAACCTTTTCATAGAGGAGTGCGCCGGGATTGTCTTGCTTGCGATAGTACTCTTCCAGAATTACCTTGCGTTCCTTTTCCAGCTCCTCAGGGTCCAGGCTGGAATGCATCATAACGTCGGCGAGCACGTCCAGGCCGATGTCCACGTGCTGGCTGCTCACAGTGAGGTAGTAGTGAGTAAAATCCTTTGATGTCCCGGCATTCCACATTCCGCCCACGCCTTCAACAATGCGATCAATCTCGCCCGGCCCGCGTGTCTCCGTCCCTTTGAAAAGCATGTGTTCGAGGAAGTGCGACACGCCATTAATTTCTCTGGGCTCATTGATCGAGCCGGTATTGACCCAGATGTCGAGCGTGACAACCGGCGACGCGTGGTTTTCGTGGATGACAACTGTTAAGCCATTGTCGAGAACGAACTTCTTCACGGGTTCCTCTCCTTTGACTGGCGACCGCCCTTTCGTTCCGATCAGACCCGAGAGACCAGGCAGTGAACATCCTGTAAGGCTGATCGTGCAGAGCAGCACAATGGTGATCATTCGATTTCGTATTTGATGCTTCATTATAGAAATTCGGTCCAGCTGATGGCGCTGCGATGTAGCATATGGTGTGACCATGATAGCAGTGGCTCGAATTTGACAGACGGTGTCTGTTGAATTGCAGATTCACGAGACAGTGTCGGCTGTTTTTGAGATTTGACAGACAGTGTCTGTTGAATCTGAGTTGGGAATTCTAAGTAAAAACGTCTCATATTTCTGATATTTATTTGAGAAAATCCCCTGCCGAATTTTTCAGTCATATCTTTTGAAAGTCTTTTTATTAGTTCCTTCCCATACGCTGCCCGTATCTCGCCCTTTTGCTCAAACTCTACAATTTCTCTTCCTATCTCCCAGTATGCCAATACTTGAGCCTTATTTATTTCTCTTACTACCTTTCTTCTTGCCTCAACTAAAATCTCTGCAATTCTATCGAGTAAGTTGTTGTAATTCCGCCGGCTTATCGCTTTATTTTTCATTTCAATAGCACGCCAAAACCCAAGTTAATATTTTCTCTTAAGTTCACGAAAGGCGTCGTAATCCCCGGAATGTTTCTACCAACAATGGGTTTATCAAATAGCTGTCTTTTTTGAACCGCCGCAGTATGTATGCTATCGTGTGTTGTGTTTCTCCAGCAGAAAGTGTTTCTGACCGCGCTGTCTGGCCAAGCGATCCAGTGCTGCAAGAACTTGCTCCACCACTTCACTCACCGTAAGGTATGAGGTATCAATATGGACATCTGCCTTGGCATACTGAGCAGCGCGCTGGTCAAGGAGCTGCTTGATCGTACGCAGCGGATTGGGGGTCCGAAGTAATGGCCGATATGTACTGCTATGAGTGCGTTGATAGATGACATTGGGGTTTGCTTGCAGGCAAACTAAGGGGCCAGCGCGGCGAAGATTGGCCAGATTTTCGTCGCGCATAACGATTCCACCGCCTGTTGCGATGACATGGTGTCTGAGTTGCGCAACGCACTCTGTTGCGCGCGACTCAAGATCGCGGAAGTGCGGTTCTCCATCTTCTGCGAAAATGCGTGGGATGCTCTTATTCGCCATTGCTTCAATAATCGAGTCGGTGTCTATGTAGCGGTAGCGCAGGTGTTGAGCCAACTCTTTGCCCACAACGGTTTTGCCGGTTCCCATGAAGCCCAAGATTACGATGTTTTGTCCCATGGTCAGAGCTCCGAGAGACGTTTCGTATAGGCAGTGAAGTTTGCCGTGATGTCGCCAATCGAGTCGCTGCCGAATTTTTCGAGTAATGCCTGTGCCAGCACGAAGGCAACAGCTGCCTCGCCTACCACACCAGCAGCGGGCGTGGCGCAGACGTCCGAGCGCTCTTTGCTTGCCTGGACGGGTTGCTTGGTTGCGATATTGACCGAGGGCAGCGGCTTTTTAAGGGTCGGGATCGGCTTGTGCACTGCGCGCACCACCAGGGGCTCACCCGTGGTCATTCCTCCCTCAATGCCGCCAGCGTTATTTGTTGTATGATAAAATCCACCTGATGGGCCGTGGCCTTGCGGCATTGCACGCCGCGAGGTGCTGAATCGAATTGGGTCGTGCACCTGGGAGCCGGCGCGTCGGGCAGATTCGAATCCCAGGCCAATCTCAACCCCTTTCACCCCCTGAATGCTGTGCAGGGCCTGGGCCAAGCGACCATCAAGCCGCTCGCTCCACGTCATTACGTTTCCCAGACCGGCAGGCACGCCTGTAGCGATCACTTCGAAGATGCCGCCAATGCTGTCGCCCTCCTGTTTCGTTTTATCAATGAGGCGCTTCATGTTGCGTTCGGCGTTCGGGTCGGCACAGCGCAGGGCGGATTTTTCCGCACGCTGATGAATCTGGCGAAGCGACAAGCGGGCAACGATGGCTCGCACGGCGCCAATCTGTACTACGTGAGAAAAGATTTCGATGCTGAACTGCCGAAGCAGCACTTTGCACACGGCACCCACAGCGACACGCGCTGCGGTCTCGCGTGCACTGGCGCGCTCCAGCACGTTTCGCACGTCACGGTGGTTGAATTTCAGGACGCCAGCCAGGTCTGCATGCCCAGGCCGCGGTGCGGTGACCGGCTGCAACCGTTTTGGCCGCGGGCTGGTAAGAGCCATTTCCGCTTTCCAGTTCTCCCAGTCGCGATTTGCAATCACCAGGGTGAGCGGGCTGCCAAGGGTTTGGCCAAAGCGGAGACCCGAGAATAGTTCAACGCGATCCTTTTCGATCTGCATCCGGGCACCGCGGCCATAGCCAATCTGGCGCCGGGCCAGCTCGCGATTTATGTTTGCCTCACGGAGCTCCAGGCCAGCAGGCAGGCCTTCCAGTATAGCAGTGAGGCAAGGCCCGTGGGATTCGCCGGCAGTCATATAGCGAAGCGGCATCGTTCTCTCCTTCTTGCTGCGTCCGATCTGCCTGTTATGGCAGACGAGTCGCGCGTGTTGAGATTGAGAAGTTCTGCTATAGCAGGCATCGCATGCTTACCGTAGGGGTTCATCCGCCGCGGCGGATGAGTCCCTACAGACCGAGTGCCTTGGTCACAACATCACGCATCAGGGTGATGTTGGGCTCAACGCCGGTCCATATTTTAAACGCAGCGGAACCCTGGTGGACCAGCATGCCAGTGCCATTGAGTGTACGGCAGCCTTTTTCACGCGCAGCCTTGAGCAGTGGCGTTTCAGCGGGAATGTAGATGGCATCGAAGACAAAAGTCTTCTTCGAGAGCTGTGCCGGATCAAGTGGAAGCGGGTCGTCGGATCGCAAGCCCAGCGGCGTGGCGTTTACTACAATATCTGCGGCCTCAACAGATTTCGCAAACTGCTCGGAGGTGGGCTCGAGTGCCAAGGTCTTGACTTCAGGCCGGACAGCCTGAATGGCAGCCACCAGGCGCTTGGCCTTGTCCTTAACGACATCGGCGAGGGTGATCTCGCGCACGCGTGAAAAAGCTGCGCCCACGCTAATTGCGCGGCCTGCACCTCCTGCGCCGATTACCACGATGCGTTTGCCTTCCAACTGAACCTTCGCTTCTTTCTCAAGGGAAATCAGGAAGCCCATGGCGTCTGTATTGTAGCCAAGAAGGCTGTTCTCTTCAACGAGAATAGTGTTAACTGCACCGATAGTCTGCGCCTCGGAGCTAGCGTCGTCCAGATAGTTGAGCACTTTTTCTTTATGGGGTTGCGTGACATTTGCGCCGATCATGCCAAGGGCGTGCAGCCCCATGATTGCTTGTTTAAGTGCAGCTGGTTTGACCGGGAAGGCCACGTAGCAGAAGTCCAGCCCCTTATCAGCGAATGCGGCATTGTGCATTTGCGGCGACAGACTGTGATTCACAGGCCAGCCGATCAGGCCCACCAGTTTCGTTGTGCCCTTAATCTCTCCCATTGCTCTCCACTCCCCCCATCGTGTGATTCCCTCTCCTAATAAGAGATGAAGAGGTAGGTATAGATAAAGCGAAAGATTTCGCGATGCCAGAGAACGACGATCACGGAGGCCAGGGCAATATAAGGACCAAAAGGCATGGGATGTGGTTGCACAACCGGTTTCTCTGACGACGCTTCAGATGCCGCCAAGTTCTGAAGCACGCGCTGTTCGAGCGCTGCTTCTTCCGATTGTAGTGCGTGAGAGACGGTTGCCGGGGTGTTCGGGAGCTGTTCCTCGGGTGGGCTGCTTGGCGGCGCTGGACCTGCGTTGGGTGGCGCCGGCTTTTGCGGTCCGGTCCCGTGAACAATGCGATGCGAGACTATCAGCGACACGCCGATTATTGCTCCGAGAAACGACGAGAGAGCCAGAATCAGAACTGCGTTGATCCAGCCCACCATCCCACCGATAAATGCGAACAGCTTTACGTCTCCCCCACCCATTGCCTCCTGGCCAAAGACCAGTGATCCAACCTTGGCGATACCGTAGAGCAAGAGGAATCCAAATCCTGCACCAATCAGGGCGTTGAGTAGCGGCATGAACATGGATTGGCCCTTTACCGGGCCTGCCGTGCTTATGAGCAGACTTGTGCCCAACCACGATGCGAGCAGCGCCACCACAAGTGCAAACCCAAGCCCCCCGAGGCTGATCGAGTCGGGAATAATCCAGTGGTCAAAGTCCGTAAAGGTAGCGATGATCAACATCGAGAAAAAAACCAGATAGACAGCCATGGCCCACGTGTAGCGGAATTTGAAAAATGTCAGCACAAAAATGATGCCCGTCAGCAGCTCGACCAGAAAATAGCGGGGACTGATGCGGCCGCCGCACGTGCGGCAGTGACCCCACAGGAGCACGTAGCTCAGCAGCGGAATGTTATCGTACCACTTGATTGAGGTGCCGCACGTGAAGCAGTGCGAGTTGGGAAATACGATAGACTTTTTAGCCGGGACACGATAGATGCAGACGTTGAGAAAGCTCCCCACCACCAGCCCCAGGACGCCAATAAAGATCACGTGGGCAAGAAAATAATCAGGCGATAAAATCTCGAGTACTTCCATAAGCGTCATGTCTACCTTTCACGCTTAAGCTATAGCGTACGGGTCAGAGTTTTGGCAAGTCAAAAACTCTGGACACATACGTAGATAGGGTGGCGAGAATAAACCTATGCAGAATCGGAATATAGAGGTTAGGAAGGAGCGAAGAGGTCGGGTGTTTGTTGGTCGGTGTGCGTGCGGGCAGAAGCATTGACCTTGGCGGCTCACCGTTGCTTATTGCGTTGCGATGCGGCTCGTTGTCTGGATCTTGGCGGAGCGCGCCGAGTGCCTGGTGAGGGCAGTATGGTACCGTGGGCCAATTTGTCGAACTTACAGATCAGCTGTTTGCGAAGTCGCAGGGGCTCACGGATGCGCTTACGTGCAATGTCAATGTAGTGCTGCTTGATTTCGCAACCTACCCATCTGCGACTGAGGCGCTTTGCTACTTTCAGAGTCGTACCAATCCCGGCAAACGGATCGAGCACGAGATCGCCCTTGTAGGAATAGAGCTGAATGAGGCGATAGGGAATCTCCTCGGGAAACGGGCAGGGATGATCATACTGGCCGGGAGGCACAGGGGCGATGTGCCAGATGTTGTTGGCGATCTCGCGGGTGAAGATCGAATCTATTGGAATGCGGCTATCCTCTTTTTCCCTGGTTGTGCGGTGGGTAGAAATTTTGTTTCTCTGGGGGCCCGATGTCCGGCGCTGTCCGATAATTGGGTTTTTCTTTGTAGCGGTGCGATTCATCGCACCTTTTGTCGCATAAATGCGACCGCTAAAGATATTGTCGGACAGCCTAGTCCGGTCGGGCGCGCGAAAAATTAGAATATATTCGGTCATGATGTTTGGGTAATAGTTACCCGGGTATGGACTCCGTATGATTGAGCCTGCACGTTTCACGCCTCCGGTGCATTTGTACCAGACGATATCCTGATGAAAGCGCCAGCCGATCTCCTCCATGAGAGAGGTGAAGTGAAAAGGAAGCGGGGTGTGGACACCGTCGAGGAGCACAGTGCCGATCACAACAGCACAGAATGAGCCGTCGCGATGCACGCGCAGGATTTCCCTGAAGCAGCGGCGAAGAAAATCGAGGTAGGTGGCATAGTCTTCTTCCTGGCGTGGCCGGTAATTCCCACCGCGCGCACCTGTGTGGACGTCGTAGTCAATAGCATTCCAGTAAGGCGGGCTGGTCACCGTGAGAGCTACGCTCTTGTCAGCCAGCTCCGGCATGGATTCACAGGAATGAAGAAAAATCCGGTTCATAATTGATGCCGATTATGGACGTGCTGTTATGCGGGCCGCTGTTTCAACGGCAACCACAATATCAGTGTCATGCGTTGATCGTGGCTCACCCTGAAGGCTGGACGCAATAGACCCCGTCACCATGTATTCAATTCTGGCGCCGTCAAGCACTTGTACAACTTTTCTCAGTAATTGCTGTTGTGACATTTATTCAGACGTTCCAGACATATTTTTTTAATTGCATCCTCTGACAAATCAGGGAATCGCTTACGCAGCCTCGCCTCAGGCGACATGCGACGGAGTGTTTGAATGTATAGTCTGTGATTCGGACGCTCTTTAATGTTCATGGTTTCTCAGAACCATTGTATCACATCGTCCCACATGGCAGATAACTGAGGGGTCGGGGAGTTTTACCTCCGACCCCTCATCCCGAGCGAAGCGAGGGATCTCCTTCAGGATGAATCCTTTCAAGCCATTATAGAGATCCATCCACAGTCATTATAGGAGTAAGATCCTTCGTCGCTTCGCTCCTCAGGATGAGCAGTCGGCGTTATAGAAAACTCCCCGACTGCTCA
>CAZVVA010000072.1:0-17190 GCA_964630455.1 uncultured Candidatus Sumerlaeota bacterium | reverse complement strand
TTTCCCCTGGCAGACAAGATGCTCTATGATAGCGGCGAAGCATTGACACCAGAGGAAGAACATTTGCTATTCCGCCTGAAACAGTGGCGCGATGGTGTGGCCCAGCGCGAAAATATCCCCTCCTATATGATTTTTCATGTCTCGCACTTGAAAACTATTGTCAAAATGAAGCCGCAGTCGCTCGAAGATTTTGCAAAGGTAAAGGGCTTATCCAGGCGGAAGATTAATAAGTACTCAAAAGATATATTAAGGATGTGTAAAGAGACACAGTGAGCTGCGTGGCGTGGGCAAAGTTCAGGGACGCTGATGAGAAAAGGCTGCGCCGTGCGCGAAGAGACCAGGCCGTAATCAGAAAGGAGAAAAGCATGCGAAGGTACTTGCAACCCCTAAGTTCTGCCTTGAGCATTGTGATAGCACTTCTTCTTGCTTTGCCAGCCAGTGCTCAGGAAACGTCTACTTCTACCGGCCCATCCATCAATCTGATTATTCCTCGTTCGGATTATGTAAAGACTTCCTACAATCGGTATCGTTTGGGCGGGCATACGGAGCCAGGCAACACTCTGACAGGAAATGACGAGGAGTTTAAGGTCTATCCAACCGGTGCCTTTGCCGGACTCTTGCATCTTAAGCCGGGCGTCAATACCATTACGCTCATCGCAACGTCCCCCGAAAACAAATCGCTTGTAAAAACAATTCAGATCGAACGTACCCCGCCGCTGACTACCACTTCTGTTGATCTTTTAACGATTGAAGACGCCATGATGCTGCCAAAGATCGACGTAGAGCTGAACGCCGGAGACGTCCTGGAAGTCCGCATGAAGGGGACACCCGGCCTGGCGGCCTCTTTCAGCCTTGGGCGTGTGGCGAAACACGTTCCGATGACCGAGCTCCCGTTTTCTGAAACTAGAGGGCTGCGGGGCATCTATACGGGGATCTACAAAGTCAAGCCGGCAGACCGCCTGAAGACGACTCCGGTCAAGTTCCACCTGAAGAAATCCTGGCGGAGCAAAGTAAGCAAGAAAAGCCCTGCCCTGGTGACAATTGACCCTGAGGCATGGCCACAGGTGGGCGAAGTGGTCGAAGAGCGCGCGTTCCTGAGCGTTGGGCTAGGACAGGCTCGGCTGGGCGGTGCCCAGCTCGGGTATATGCCCATTGGCACACGTCTGGAGCTAACCGGACGCCGTGGTGGCGAGGGGGCTAATTACGGGGTGTATCGCGTACAACTCTCTCCAAGTAAGGAAGCCTGGATTACAGCATCATTCATTAATGTGTTGCCCCGAGGCACACACCTGCCACGCAGCCTTGTGAATGCTGCTACGGTCACCGGCGATGAAAAGTACGACATTGTAACCATGGGGCTCTCCGAGCGGCTCCCGTATTATGCTGAGATAGTCATGAATCCCAGCGCTCTCGTGGTGGAGCTTTACGGCGCCACCTCGAACATCACCTGGATAACCAACAAGCCAGAAGCCAAAGAGATCAAGGATCTCACCTGGCAGCAGGTGGAGAAGGACTTGCTGCGATTTACTATTGCCCTGAAGCACGAACCTATCTGGGGCTATGATGTTGGCTACCGAGAAGATTCGAAGGCCCTTTATATTAAAATCCGTCGCGCGCCTCAGCTGGCTGCACCGCCAGACTCACCTCTCAAGGGTCTGACTATAGCGGTTGACGCAGGCCACGGTGGAAGCAATCTTGGCGCAGTCGGCGCAACGGGGTTAGAGGAAAAAGATGTGAATCGTGCCACCTCGGATTTGCTTATGCAACTTCTGGAAGATGCGGGGGCCAACGTATTGGATCTTCGGCCTGATGATGAAGCAACGACATTGTCGTTTCGTATTAACAATGCGCTGGAAGCCGATGCGGACCTTTTCATCAGTGTTCATGCCAATTCGGTAGGATCATATCGTGACCCGCTGGCAGCGAAAGGGGTAATGAACCTGTACAAATATCCGCCGAACCGCGAGATAACCGAGTGCGTCCAGAAGCGTATGCTGGGCATCGGGCTTAAGGATCGCTGGGTGATCAGCAGCTTTAATTCCTCAACGGTCAAAGTCACGCAGACGACGTCGTTTCTGGTAGAGCAGGCCTTTATGTCGAACCCGGAAGATGAAGCACTGCTCATGGATCAGGAATTTCGCAAAAAAATTGCCCGTGCGATTTTCGACGGGCTGGAAGATTACTATAGCGCTGTACGCGAACGCTACCAGGAGTACGGCGACTGATCGGTTATACTTACAACAGTCGAAAAAGGCTGAAAAACTGCAAAGATCTTATCCTTTCCGGCTAAGATTAGCCTGAAGGCCTCTGGCTTTAATGCACTTTTGAATAGCGATAGCAAAAATACAACTGCCTGATTGATATGCTACCAATTCATTAAAGGTGCGGAAAATAGGAACTTATCCGATAGCGAGCCTTTTCTATTTTTTCCCGCGTAACGGGGGCCTGCTTTGTGTTCTTTGTGTTTTAACTATTTTTCTCTAACAGTAATTTTTTTCTCTGCGTCCTTCCCGCTGCAGCATAATGCCCTGTATGATTATGAAAGATCACGGCAAAGAATGCGGTTATGATTTTTTGTTTGATCGCCCAATCATTTTAGCTACTATTTATCGCTAAAACCAAAGCAATGTGGCAAATATATGAGATGAAGAACCGCCCCGGGTATATATTTTTCGCCTTCAATTTATTGCTACTTGTTGTTATTCTTTGTCTTTTCTACCACTACCGGGGTGAGACGGCTTTTAATAATCTCCTGACCACCAATCTGGCGGGAATCTGTCTTCTAATTCTGCCTGGCTTACCGTGGGCATACTACTTCCGCGTGAAGATACCTCAGCGTCTCTTCTTGCTCCTTCCGATTTCTTTCCTATTCAGCCTAGCGCTTTATCTCCCGTTTTCATTCGCAGGGTTTTATTTCCGTCTCCCGACCCAGGAAGTGCTTTTGGCCATGATGCTTGCCGGAGTGCTTTCGACGGTTGTCGGGGTTGGGCTGATTCTTAAGCGTTCCCGGGGAGAAGGCGCGCTTACTGTTTCCTCCACTCTATCCCTGAATCGGAAGGATATTTTTTCCTTTTACGTTCTTACAGGTTTCTTGCTGGTCATTATGAGCTTTACAGCTTTTTCGGGAGTTTTCTTGGACAGAGGAGATGGCTGGCTGCATATGTCGATTGTGAAAAAGCTACTGGACAGAAATGTAATGGTTGCTGCCAGCCCTTATTTCGACACTTTGCAACCTGACTCAAATTACGGTTACTGCGTATGGCATGTTTCTCTTGCCGCGCTGGCAAACTTTAGCGGGAAAGAACCGGCGGAAGTCTGGTTTTCCATCATGCCACTTTTGCTTTTCTTAAGCGGATATTCGCTTTTCGGTTTTGGTCTTTACCTGTTCCGAAGAGGTGCCCTGGCAGCGATTTATCTCCTGGCTCATTTGTGGGCGCTCACACATTTCGCGGGTGACCTAGTAGGGCTTAGAATATTTCAATATCCTTACCTGACTTCGCCGCTTATTATCATGCCAGTGGCATGGGTATTATGCTTCGAATTTTTGCGACGCGGCGGCCAATTTTTCGGGATTCTCTCCATCGTTGCGTGCCTGGTTCTAATTTCTGTTCATAAGCTTTCCTTTATGGGATTTTTTCTATTTCTGGGTTTGGTTTGTTTGCTTGCAGCGCTCTTTGGAGCTGAAAACATGCGTGCCCGGCTCCGGCCTATCATCCTTATCGCCGCACTTTGCGTCGGACTGTTGGCCTTTATGCTGCTGGTCTCTCCTGGGCCCATTACAAATCCTTTTCACATGACATTTGCCGCAAACGAAGTGATAAAAATTGGTGAGTGGGGACTTATTGCCAAGCCGGAGGTTTTTCTCTACCGGACGGGTTGGGTGGTCTACCACACTCGTGTCACGTGGATTCCATTTCTTGCACTGGTGGCAGTTCCATTTCTGATGTGGCGAGGCTGGCAAAGGAGAAAGAGCGGGCTTGCCATCCGGCCTATTTATCTATACTGCACGGCGGGGATGCTTCTGATTCCGATGGTAATGGCAAACCCAGTAATGGGGAAACTATATGCCAGCAAATTCTCCATGCAGGCGCTCATGCGGCTCTATTCTAATATACCCCATTTTGCGACGGTTATTGCGGGTGGCCAGATTTTTCTTTTCTTTCTCTTGAGACGTATCAAAGTCCGCCGACTCCGGCGCTGGTGTTCAAAACTACCCGCATTTGCTGTTGCGCTCGTATTTATAATGATGGTGGCGCGGAGTTGGTCTGTGTTTCACAGAGGTATCGAGAATCCGCAGTTGTTAGAGACCTGGCGCTTAACAGATCCCCTACCGGTTGCTCTGAAAGAACTGGATTTGAGAGTGACCGAGCCTGCCGTGGTTAATACAAATCCCATGACAGCCTACTTTGTAACAGCGCTTACAAAGCATTACGTAGTACAGGTATTTGCAACGATTACGTCGCCTTCCATGCCCGATTATAACGAGCGCAACTTTGCGCGTGATCGAATACTTCAACTTTCAGCATCCTCAAAAGAGAGGGCTGAGTTATTGGACGAATATCGCGTAAAATTTCTCTGCCTGGATTTCCGCCGTTTTAAAGGCGTCAGCCCGGAAGATTTTTGGGAAAAGTTTCTTGCAGATGAATATTCAGTCAGACCAATGCTGCAGTGCGGTCCGGTGCATGTGTTTGCTTTAGCCAGGGAAAAATGAGGCGCTTCGGATTTTATAGTGGTAGGACATAATACTATTTGATGACGAAGTTACCCACACCAGATTTCCCAAATTCATTACCTACAAAGGATAGTTCCGTTTCACAAATCTCAGAGCTTTCTCCTTTGACTTCAATGTACCCTCTAGCTGGGCATTCCTTTATTTATGTGAAACTCGATAAGACCAATCAAAACGAACGTTATGAAGAATAACTTTTCTCTTGCCAGTGGTCACTTCAGGTATATTTTGCTTTGTAATAGCAAAATCCTTGGGCAGGTGGAATTACGCAGTCTTAAAGAAGCAGCCCGTTCCTTTCGCAAGGCTCCAGAAATGGGCTATCCTGTGCCTTACTGTCTACCATTGTTATCGCCGAACCTTCGTTTTAAAACGTAAATGTGAAATGGTAGGCTTCCAGGGTCTTTTCTTGCAGCTCATTATATAGTTTTCTTTCCTTGCTGCTCAGAATGACCCGATAGACTTTATCTCTCACTTCTTCGAAAAGAAGAGTGCGAGACGCTTTTTTATCTATAACTGTAAATATCAGCAAGCCATCATCGCTCATCAGAACTGGCGAGATACTTCCTAAATTAAACTCTATAATAGATTTCTTCGCGTTCCATTTTTCTGGCAATTCCTCCAGCCAGGAAGTTACACCATAAATTGTGTCTAGCCTTTCTGCTGCTAATTTCTTCGCCTCCCTGACGAAGCCAGCGGGCTGCTCAATTACCTTTTCCCGAAATTTGTACGCCGCTCGCTTTTGCCACTCAAGTTCCTTATAGAACCGGGGCTCAGGAAGCTTGTTTTTATCCGGAGCTCTGATCAGTAGGTAGGCAAAACGTTTAGGGGTGCTGCCGTGATAATACCCTTTGTATTCCTTATAATAATTGCGTAGTTCTTCCTCTTGCACCGTTATCTCCTTATTAACTCGCTCGACAAACAATGCTCGGAAGTACGATAGGGTTTGCAATATACCGAGTTTTTTTCCTTCTAAGGAATGAGGGTCATTTCTTGCCTTTATTTCCATGTCCTGCAGGACCAGCTCCCGCTCAGCGAGTCGTCCTAAAAAGATCATCAGAAATTCTGGTTCGGCCTTTAAATTATTTCCTATGTCCGGGTAGGCGCTGAATAGAACACCCGAAGTAAGCTCGAAATCATTAACCTTCAACAATACAAGACTTGCCGAGCCACTCATTGGTGTGGAAGCTGACTTCCAGACCTTGCTTTTTCTCATAAGTTTGTTCAATTTGCGCTTTTTTGCTTCGTCAAGCTTTTGGGGAAAGAGGTTTTTTCTCAATTCAGGCGTTACTTTAGAAATTGCAAGATAGCCCGCCGGTTTCACCTCCAAGCACTTGATGATGTACGCCCCTTTTGTAGTTGAGAAGACAGGACTTACCGCTCCCTCAGGCGTTTCAAAAGCATATTTCTCAACTGTTGGCCCATAGGTTCCACGCGTAAAATAATTTACCACTCCTCCCTGGATAGCCCCCGGAAGATCAGACTGCTCCTTAACGTAGTCCAGGAAATTCTCGTTGAAATCCTGTCTGGAACGGAGTTCCTCTAAGGCTGAAACCACGCCTTCTTTTTCCTCCGGATTTTCAGGGAGGAGCTTATACAGCACGGAAATCTTTCTGCTCTCCCCTACTTTATATTTTTCCTTATTTTTTTCATAGGCCAGCTCCAGCTCAGAAGTGGTTATTTGACACTCCGATGCCAGCTCTCGCATAGCGAGACTATAGGCGTAGTTTCTCAGCGTTTCACGAACAAAGAATTCTATTCTTTCCGGCGGCTTTGCCTTACGCAGCTCTTGGTGCACGTATAGCTGCTTGAAAGCAAGAGTCTTGAGGGTCTCTTTCAAAAGAGACATTGCTGAAGAGTCCCTTTTGCTTAGCCCCCTTTGAATTACGTCATAATAGGGTAACGATTGTATGCTTAAGTATGCCTCTACGTCTCTGAGCGAATAGCGATAAATGTCATCCTTTGCAACAACTTCGGGAGCATTGGCATGGGTAACATTACACGCCAAAACGACGAGCAAGAAGATATTAAAGCATGTGGTTGCTATGTTCATGGTTGCCAAGAAAAGCCATTTCCTGATATTGCTGGCTAACAGAACAGCGGATAGTCGAAACAAGAAAACAGTTAAAGTGGCAATCAGCTTTTGGAAAAATGAATCCTGGTCGGATTCGCACGCCGGGTAAGGCGTCAAGACAGCGAACACCCCGGGTTTTTAGCCCCTCATGAACCCTTCGTGCGACACGAGGAAAATGCCGGCCCTTTTCCTCATAGAGAGGATGAAATAATAAGCTACCCAGAAAGAATGAGGGTCTGAAATTCCCAGACCCTCATCAACCTCTTCCTATGGTAACAAATTCTCCACAAGACTATTCGTAGAGTCCCCAATTGGTAAGATCTACACCAGCCCCCGGTATAGGTGTTGGTCCCCCAGGAACGCTAAATGAGAATTTACCACACATATAACCCGTATCACTGCCAGTACGCACAATGAAAGCAGCGGTCCCACTCCAATTATCAGTTGCTGGAGATGTATCAATTGTGCCATAACCATACATTGCAACATCGCTTCCAGTGGCAGTGTTAGTGAGAAGCGCCGCTGTTGAGCCATTTAGTGCACGAATATTGTCATCGCTCCCTGCATCCAGGCAATCAATTACAAATAGTACATCTTGTTCATCCCAGTAGCCCATAGGACAGGGTGAATTCATATCCCCAGTATCAGGTAAAAACGTAGTAGAAAGGGTCCAGACTCCAACAATTTTGTCGCATCTCGTTGGTAGATTGCCAGGGTATCCCATACTTACAAATACTGTATCTCCCGTTTTGGCAACGGCTAAGCCGTGTTTACCTAAACCGGCAATCGTGGTATCTGTTATTGAAAAGCTGACCCCATCTGTTGTCGTTAAGATATCCACATCACCCATGTCATCCTCACCAGTAACAAATATCTTAGTATCTACTCCTGTGCCAAGGACATCCATGCATCTGGTTAATTGCAGATCTGTTATGCCTTGCTCAGTAGGCGTCGCCGCTTCATTTGCCCAGCGAATAAGAGAATCGGGATCAGTGTTTGTTCCGCCATAAATCACACCATCAGTAGTAACGCACATGCCAATTACATTTAAATCCCCTAAAGTTAATCCAGTGCTACTTAATTCACCACCAGTATCAGTTCCATTGCTCCCATCCACAATGTGCACCGGGGTAGTAAGGTCTTCCCATATACAAGCATAGAATTTATCAGTGACGTAATTATAGGAGCCGCTGATGAGATTAGTGGGAGTAGTATTTTCATAGCTCCAGTCAAGGGTTAAGGTAACGTCTTGCCCGAGAGCTAAGGGTAAAAACATCAATAAAATCCCAATCGCTAGAAGACAAATTTTTTTCATCTCAGTTTTCCTCCTCAAGAATGAATAGCCTTACAAAATGAATTAAAATGTTTCAAGACTCCGTTCGTATCACCTCCCTCCTTAAATTTCTTTCTAAAAAGCCAGAATTTGAATATTCTATATTATATAGCGCTCGCCCTGTCAAGCATAAAATTCAGAAAATCAGGCCATACCTATGGCTCCGTAATCAGATTTCCTTGTTCCAGGTCTTATCCCCATGGCTTGCCTAAAGGCTAACAGAACAGCGGATAGTTTAAACAATAAAACAGTTAAAGTTGCAATCAGCTTTTGGAAAAATGAATTCTGGTCGGATTCGCACGCCGGGTAAGGCGTCAAGACAGCGAACAACCCGGGGGTTTTTAGCCCCTCATGAACCCTTCGTGCGACACGAGGAAAACGACGGCCCTTTTCCTCATAGAGAGGATGAAATAATAAGCTACCCAAAAAGAATGAGGGTCTGAAATTCCCAGACCCTCATCAACCTCTTCCTATGGTAACAAATTCTCCACAAGACTATTCGTAGAGTCCCCAATTGATAATATCTACACCAGCCCCCGGTATAGGCGTCACTAAAGCATCGAAAGAAATTTTGCCGCAGGCATGGCTGTTAGCAGTACCGGAACGCCCGATAAAATACCCCACACCAGGATTTTCATCCAGATCAATATTACTGTAGCCGTTGTTCGCACAGTCCAAACCAGCTTGCACCTGGACCAATATAGCGCCTGTATCTCCATCAAGAGCAGTGATGTAGTCGTTAGTGAGGTCCCTGAAGCCAAGTACGATAACGGCATTATGAACTGGAGCGAAGCCTATTCCACTAGCATTACCGAGTCCATCAGGCGGATCAGCATAGCTGGATGGTGGGTCCCATTCCGTATGTTCGGCCCATGCTCCACCAACTTTATCAAGGCGGACAACTTCGCCGCTACCGTCTGCTTTTGTCCCATAGACCTTTTCCATGCCAGGCACAAGCGCCACGCCCTGTTTGATTAGATTAGAGCTGTTAACACCACCTAAGGGTGTTGAATCGGTTACGGCAAATGTTGTTCCATCAAGCGTCGTTAGAAAGGTCGCCATGTAATTATCTGTGCCTGTTGTACCAATTATCGTGTCTGCTCCTGTTCCAATTGCATCCATTGCGCGTGCGAATTCCATTGGGACGAGAGGATCTAACGGCTGGTCCGCGGGATCCTGCTGCGTAGGTGTAGCACCTTCATTGGCCCACCGGAACAGTGAATTGCCCTCAGTTACTCCATCAGTCTTTATGTTTGTTCCTCCGTAGATGACACCGTCTGAAGTGGCGCAAATGCTAAAAACATTCAACGATCCCATATTCAAACCAGTGGTATTTAGAGTGGGTCCCAGTAGCGCGCCGTCAGTTCCACTGGCAATGCGCACGCATGAGGCGGCTACGGCGCCATAATCGCAAACGAGAAAATGACCGGTAGCAAAATTATACGTGCCAAATGATGGAGGGCTGGTATTCCCAGCCACAGTATTGCTCCAGTCCAAGGTGACGAAAGTTACAGCAGCAAAAGAAAGGCTGGCCGCTAAAAAAAACATTGCTAATAACAAACTAATCCTTTTCATCTTAGGATTCCTCCTCTTAAGGATGGATAATCTTACAAAATGAATTAAAATGTTTCAAGAATTATACCTCTGTTCGCGTCACCTCCCTCCTTAAATTTCTTTCTAAAAAGCCCAAAAGCCAGAATTTAAATATTCTATATTATATAGCGCTCGCCCTGTCAAGCATAAAATTCAGAAAATCAGGCCATAGGGTGCACGTCATTTTTGTTTGTAAATTCTTTATCAGTGAGGGTCATCAAAAGAATTATTCAGCCTTCGCAAAACACTGGTATTTCTGGAATTTGCTCACAATTGCCGCTCCTTGCTCAACAGCTTCTATTGCATCATGTGTAAAGGGAGTCTTTGACCCTTAGTATCTCCTCTCGCCTAGGGGAGAGGATGAAGGTGAGGGGGTGGCCAAAACCATTGTCATTGTCTCCTATACCTACGGCAACAGAGGATTCGCTTGCACCTTTCTATTGTCGCAGAAAGGAATTTCCTTCTGCGTATCATCTCTAATTGCGGTTTTTCCCCTCCCACTGCAGCACTTAACCTTTGAGCGGATATTTCTGCCGTACAAATTTTAGTGCTTCTTCCTTTGATTTCAACGTGCCCTCAAGCTGTGCCTCCGCAACGGTGTTAAGAATTTCCTTGAACTGCGGGCCAGGCTGGTAGCCCTCGGCAATGAGATCGTCACCCGTAATCAATGGCGGAGGAATTAATTCCTCCTCTTCTCGCGAAAATTCTTCAAGTTTCTCTCTACAGAAATCATAGTTTTCCAAATCGGCATGGCTGGTCAGGCAATCAATACGATGCAGCTCGAGATCCTCTTCAATCGTAGGCGAAGCAAGAAAGCGCCTTAACTTCGCCTGGCGCATATCGCGGATGTGCAAGAACTTCATATGTCGTTCAACCAGCTGGACAATTTGACTTCGGTCAGCATTCGAAAAGTTCAGACGACGACAGATCGTATCGGCAATTTCCGCACCTACTTTGTCGTGAAGATTGAACCGAATGCGGTCTGCTTCTTCATAAGTCGGAAACTTCCCCACATCGTGCAGCAGAAGGCCGAATGCCAGCGTTGGTGACGCATTTTCAAGAAGATTCATGCCAAGCACCGTATGGGTTAATACGTCGCCCTCTGGATGAAAGGATGGTGGTTGGGGAATTCCTTTGAGCTGGGCTACTTCGGGCAGGATTTCTCTAAGCAGGCCGCTTTGCTCCATGAGCTCGATGCCCCGGCCTGCCTGTGGACCGCAAAGAATTTTTACGAGTTCCTCGCGAATACGATCCGCACTGATCCGGGTAATCAGCGGCGCAGCTTCACACAGCGCAGCCCACGTGGTAGGTTCAAGGGTAAATCCGAACCGCGTGGAAAATCGAATTGCGCGGAGCATACGCAGCGCATCCTCACGAATCCGATCCGCAGGATTTCCAATACCGCGAATAATGCCGGCTTTCAGATCCTGTTCGCCTCTGACAAAGTCAATGACCTTCTTTTCCAGTGGATCGTAAAAGAGAGCGTTAATGGTGAAATCCCGGCGTACGGCGTCCTCGCCTGCTGTGGAGAAGTGTACCTCCTGTGGATGGCGATAATTCAGATACACGCCATCGCTGCGAAACGTTGCTACCTCTAGCTGCACATCCTCCTGAACAACCAGAATGACGCCGAACCGAACACCTACAGGAATCGTTTTGGAGAAGAGTTGCATCGTCTCCTCGGGTCGGGCATTAGTTGCAATATCTATGTCTTCAGGTGGCAGTCCGAGAAGCATGTTCCGTACACACCCGCCAACCCAATAAGCTTCGTAACCGTGCTCGCGCAGTCGTACGACGATGTCATGCGCAACTCGCTCTGTCAGACTCTTTTCTTGCGCTGGCTTCTTCATAATTCCCGACGCTGGACGTCCAGGTTGGTCTTTTCAGACTTCGGCGTGAATTTGTGCTTAATATGGACTGACTAATGGAGGGGTTGCAAGAACTTTTCTCCTAAGCAGGAGGCACTGCAACGGCGGGGAGATGTCAAGGTCAGATGCTCTCTTCTTGCGCGAAGATGCACTATTGGCCCGTTTCACACACCTCCTGGTCATACTGCTGGAGCTGGTGAATTGTGGGCTGGTTTCCACACAGGAGGCAATTGGGATCTTGACGAATTGTGAGCATGTTAAACGTCATGGGAAGTGCATCATAGATCAGGAGTCGCCCGAGCAGTGACGATCCAATTCCCAGAAGAAACTTCAGACATTCGGTGGCCTGGATCAGCCCAATAATCCCCGGCACTGCACCGAGAATCCCTGCTTCCTGACAACTCGGAACCAGGTCGGCTGGCGGCATCTCAGGGTATATACAGCGATAGCACGGCCCATTCTGGCCAGGCATAAAAACGCTGGCTTGTCCCTCGAAGCGAAATACACTGCCGAAAAATAGCGGTTTGCGTGTAAAGAAACATGCATCATTCATCAAATACCGCGTGGGGAAATTATCGCTTCCGTCCAGAACCGCATCGTAATCAGAAAAGAGATCAAGCACATTGTCGCGAGTCAATCGCATCTGATGGATGTGCACGTTCACATCGGGATTGAGCCCTTGAATCGTGCTCTTGGCCGATTCGGTTTTCGCCATATTCACCGACTGTGCAGAATGAATTATCTGCCGTTGCAAATTGGATAGATCCACGTTATCGCTGTCTACTATTCCCAGTGTTCCTACTCCCGCTGCAGCAAGATAAAGAAGCGCAGGCGACCCGAGGCCTCCGGCACCTATGCATAGCACGCGTGACTCAAGCAGCTTTCGCTGGCCCTTTCCTCCGACTTCTGGCAGTACGATATGGCGCGAATAGCGATTGACCTGCTGTTCGGTTAATTTCATTCGTCTCTCCTCGTATCCAAACTTTCGGCCGTTGGTTCGCCTTCAATCACTTTCAGCAGTTCCTTCTGAAATCCAGTGCTGCGCGACTCCATGACCCACGAGGCATACGACTCTCCCCCACTTTTGTCTACCGTGACAATGAGGTAGCTGTAAGCCTCCCAGGCTAGTGCTGTGTCGTGCTGAGATGGAGTCACAGAGCTATTTAGATGCGAATGGTAAAATCCCAGAATCTCTTCAGCCGATCCCCGCAGGGAGTTTTCAAGGGCAAGTAGAATCCTATCGTCAATCCGATACCGTGTCTCGCGATGCGTCTGAGCAACGTTCTCCACAGGAACAATCCGGCTTACGCGTTTCTCTGTGCCTCTCCATTGCCCGATCAGGACGCCGCATACCTCCGCATGCTGGTCGGCTTTGCACAAAGCCACTATCTGCTCGATCACATTACGCGGGACGTACAACATGGGCAGACCTACTCAATGACATCCTTTTCGATGGGCTCGACCTTGACACCCAATTCTTTAAGGTAGCCAATTGCCCGTTCGATCTCCGTTGTCCCACCCTCGAGTTCCAGGGCCATCAGGCCAATTTCCTCCGATACGCTGGCCCCGCGGATGTTTGTAATTACATCGAACTTTTTGGCCAGGCGCCACACGATGGGCTCTTGTATCCGCTTCTGGGGAAAGGTGAGATAGATTTTCCGTGTCAAGTTTTGGGAATCGTTTTCTTCCACACCACCAGCAATGGCGGGAATAATGGATACAAAGTCACCATCTTTCAATGGCGTGTCGAGATCCTGTAAGAAACGGATGTCCTCGTCGTTGACATAGATGTTCACGAAACGACGCAGTGCGCCAGTTTCGTCGCACAGGCGATCTTTGAGGCCCGCGTATTGCTGATCTAAATTGCCAATTAGCTCCCGTGCGGTCTGGCCAGACAAAGAGACTTCGTTTTGCCCGTTCGTGAGCTTCCGCAAAGGCTGAGGAATGCGTACGGTAATGCTCATGGCGTATCTTCTCCTTTCTCAACAATTAGTCTGAGACTTTGATCATCGAGTCGGTCAACACAAAGGATTTTATGACCTTCGTCCTTAAGACTGCGCGTGACGTTCTTAAAAGGTTCGCCATCACGCAGAAGGATTTCTAACTTTTCGCCTGTCTCCAACTCTTCTAATTGTAACTTCGCTTTAACAAACGTCATGGGGCAAACTTCCTGACGAACATCTATCTGACTCGATACCTTGAGTAGATCTGCCATTCTTGACTCTCCTTTCTCTTCGCAGTTTCTACATTAGCAATCTGCTTTGCCCGTTGGCAACACAAAATGGCCGCGGTTCGCATTGTCATTGCTGAATCAAGCCCCTTGTGAGGATTATCCGCGTGGTCTGGCACCTGGAGTGAGCTTATCAAGCAGCGCCTCAAATTCTTCCAGCTTTGGCTGAATCAGCATCGGCTTGCCCACGTGGTCTATCACTGCCTCCTGAGTCTTCAGGCCGTTTCCCGTAATTGAGACCACAATGGTTTCGTCACGTGGGATACGTCCCTGGCGAATGAGTTTTTGTGTTACACCGAGAGTTACACCGCCGGCTGTTTCCGTGAAAATGCCCTCGGTGCTGGCCAGCAGCTTCATCGCCTCCACAATCTCCTCGTCAGTTACGTCTTCGGCGTAACCACCAGACTTGCGGATGGTTTTAACTGCGTAAAAGCCATCTGCTGGATTCCCGATAGCAAGCGATTTTGCAATTGTATTCGGCCTGACGGGCTTCAGCAGATCGGTATCGGCCTTCACTGCTTGCGCAATCGGATTGCACCCCAAGGCCTGCGCCCCGTAGATCTTACAGTCTGTATGATCCGTAAGTCCCAGCCGGTGGAATTCCTTTATGGCTTTGGCAATTTTCGTTATGAGCGAACCGCCTGCCATCGGCACAACAATATGCTGCGGTACCTTCCACCCAAGTTGTTCGAGAATTTCGTAGCCAAATGTTTTAGACCCTTCCGCGTAAAAAGGCCGGATGTTGATATTAGCAAAGGCCCAGCCGAACTTGTTGGCGATCTCGCTACAGAGCCGATTGACCTGATCGTAATTGCCGTGAATACCCACCAGATTCGTGCCGTAGATCAGAGTCCCCAGCACCTTTCCTTGTTCGAGGTCAGACGGGATAAAGATATAGCTGGTAAGCCCGGCAGCAGCGGCATTTGCAGCAACGGAATTGCCCAGGTTGCCGGTTGATGCACATGCCACTACCTCGAAGCCGAATTCCTTTGCTTTGGTCAGCGCAACTGCCACGACCCGGTCTTTAAACGAAAGCGTAGGGAAATTCACGGAATCGTTCTTCAGGTAGAGCTCGCGCACACCCAGCACCTCGGCTAGACGATTGGCGCGCACCAGTGGCGTAAACCCCGTGCTCAGCCCGACGGTCGGCTCCCTATCAATCGGCAGCAGCTCTCGGTAGCGCCACATGGATTTCGGACGCCTGGCGATTGTCTCGCGCGATAGCACGTCCGAGATCGCATCATAATCATAATCAACCTCCAGGGGCCCGAAACAATACTCACAGAAATGCAGCGGCTCAATCGGATATTCATATCCACATTCACGACATTTCAGCTTTCTTACGAACTTGTTCTCCGTCGTCATAATATTGTCCCTCCTTTTCGGTCTGTCTCCCGGCTCAAGTGCTCGGCAGATACCCGCTTGAATGAGAATCGCCACGCAACTTTCATAAACCAGTGCGCGGAACGCCAAAAGTGAGGTGAGACATTCAGTTCTGGCAGCAGACAGGGAGGCTATAGTTGATTTTGCCCTGAGAGGGTGCAGAAGAGTGAAAGATAATAAAACGCCCCTTCTTCTGAAAAACTGAGGAAGGGGCTCCGGTGAGCACTACCCTCTTATCTTCCAGAAGAAATCCTTTCTGCAGGAATTAGCACCAGCAGCGCGGTCATCGTCTCACTGACCAAATCGCCCGGTTGCTGTGGCTTCTCAGGGCCTGTCCCTCCACCACTCTGGATAAGAGATACTTAAGCCAGATATATTATTATGTCAAAGAAGTGAGGGAATGCTCGCCGTTTGCCTTGAGGTTTGTCAAGAAAAAAATTCGCGCTATTTCTGGGTCAACTGCGTCGGCCACAAACCTTGATTTCATGATGCTACTTTCCGATGCCGAGATCATTGGCCCCCTCCTCGTCCACGGTCGAGCATTGCACAACCGCCTTTAATTCGTTCGCGAGGTCTGACGGAATTAAGGCTTCGATTCTTATATCTGTCTCATCATAATGCAATTCCAGGATTTTAGCCCTGTGGCGGAGGGTCTCCAGGATAGCAAACTGGCCGTAGGGAATCCGCAGAACAGCACGCTCAAATGAGGCGGTAAGATGTGTTTCTATCATTCTAAGCAGATCGTCCAGACCATGACCTGTTCTGGCTGAAATTGCAACGCTAGGAACGTGGCTTCGCAGTAGGCGATTCAATACGATCTGGTCAGGCAGAAGGTCAACCTTATTCCAGATAACTATGGTTACTTTCTCAAGCGCATTCAGCTCGCGCAACACCTCCTCGGTCGCGGTGATCTGCTGTTCACAGTTGGGGAGGCTCACGTCTACTAAGTGGAGGAGCAAGTCGGCGTAAGTGATCTCCTCCAAAGTAGCCCGAAAAGCAGCAATCAGCGTCGGTGGAAGCTTATTGATGAATCCCACAGTGTCAATAAACACAGCAGCCGTGCCACCAGGCAAGACCAGCTTGCGGGCCATCGGATCCAGCGTTGCAAAAAGCTGATCCTCAACGAACGCCCCTGCATCCGTCAGCATATTTAGAAGCGTTGACTTGCCAGAGTTCGTATAGCCGATGATAGCGACGCCGGGAATCTGCTTCCGAAGGCGGCTCTTTCGCTGCACTTCTCGATACTTTCGCACGCGCTTCAGCTGGCGCTCCAGCGTTCCAATGCGATCCTTAATCTTGCGTCTGTCAACTTCGAGCTTGGTCTCGCCCGGCCCTCGAGTGCCAATCCCACCCCCTAGTCGTGAGAGCATCAGCCCCTTCCCCTTCAGCCGTGGCATCAGGTAGTTGAGCTGCGCAAGTTCAACCTGAAGTTTTCCTTCGTGCGTTTTCGCTCGACGCGCAAAAATATCAAGAATCACCGCCGGCCGATCTAGCACTTTCAGATCAAACAGCTGCTCAAGGTTGCGCTGCTGCGCCGGTGTCAGATCGTCGTCAAAGATCACCCCGGTCGCATCCATAGCGTGTGCTAACCCAACCAGCTCAGCACATTTCCCTCTGGAAAGCAGATATGCAGGATCGAAGTTCCGTACTCTCACATTTTCCGAGCCAGCCACTTGGGCGCCGGCAGAGATGGTAAGATGTTCCAGTTCATGGAGAGTCGCGTCTGTGTGGAGGCCATGCTGGAGGGACTTTGTTATCCCGATCAGGAAAAACCTCTCCTGCGTTTGCTCGCTGGCAATCGGATAAAGTTTATCTTTAATTGCTGATCCCCCCTACATGGTAAAAATTGGCAGGGCCGTTTGGCGTCATATCCTCATATATAGCGGATTAGTCAGGCGGTTGGGAAAACCATGTGGCGGTAGCGTTAAACAACCTATTTTACTTCACCCACCTTAATCTGGGAGAGATCAAGGGTGTTGAAAC
>CAZVVA010000071.1:0-17236 GCA_964630455.1 uncultured Candidatus Sumerlaeota bacterium | reverse complement strand
GCATATGACCCGCTACCTTGCGCTCGGCATATATCATGATCATCGCCACAACAGAAATATAACCAAACACAACCGCGCATCCCAGCAGGATTGCAGCCGCATAGATAATCAGCGGTGGCACCGGCTGAAGAATTCCAATGTTCTGAATCAACGTGTCAATGTACGATTGCATTGCGAATGAACATCCGTGTATAAAAAGTCTAATGCGCTACGTGCCATTTTCAGTAGATGCACAAAACAAACTCACGACCTAATTACCGGTCAACCTCTCCGAGCACGACGTCAATACTACCGAGAATCATAACAACATCAGCAATCAGACACTCGCGCCCCAACGCGTTCATGACCGAAAGATTACAAAATGAGGGGCCTCGAATGCGCAGCCGGTAGGGTTTCGTTCCTCCGTCGCTTACCAGATAAAAACCAAGCTCTCCACGCGGATTCTCAACACGCATATATGCCTCACCAACCGGCAACTTAAGCACCCGTGGCACTTTTCCCGTAATCGGCCCTTCAGGCAATCCGTCGAGCACCTGCGTGATAATTTTCAGACTCTCCTTGATCTCCACCATACGCATCCAGTAGCGATCCCAGCTGTCCCCTACCGTGCCCATGCGTCCCTGGCCATAGGGAATGGTGAACGCGAAGCGCTCGTAGAACGAATAGGGGTCGTCTTTTCTGAGATCCCACTCGACGCCAGATCCTCGCAAGCACGGCCCGGTCAGGCCATAGGCAATGGCCATGTCGCGCGGAATGATACCCACGTTTGCCGTGCGCTTGATAAAAATCTCGTTGAATGAAAGGAGCGTGTTGTACTCCTCCCAGCGCTGTTCCATGGTGCGAACGAACTCACGGGTATCCCGCGCAATCTCCGGGGTAATGTCGCGCATCACACCGCCCAGACGAGCGTAGTGATACGTCAGCCGCGCCCCGCACATCTTCTCAATAATCGCAACCAGTTGCTCGCGTTCGCGAAACCCATAAAAAAACGGGGTGAACGCCCCGGCTTCCATCCCTAACGTGCCATACGAAACCAGATGGCTCGCGATTCGGTTCATCTCCGCACCCATGACCCGCAAGTATGCGGCGCGTTCTGGCACTTCGATCTGCGCTAGCTTTTCCACCGCCAGGCAAAACCCAAGATTATTGTTGATTGAGGCGAGATAATCCAAACGATCTGTATAAGGAACAAATTGCTTGTAGGTTAGATTCTCACCAATCTTCTCGGCACAGCGGTGCAGATAGCCAATGTGGGGATACGTCTCGCGCACCATCTCCCCATCAGTTCTGATTACCAGCCGCAGCACTCCATGCGTACTGGGATGCTGGGGCCCCATGTTGACAAGGATTTCTTCGGTTTGTAGAAAATCCTGCACTGTTAGTGACTCCACCTCATTGCCATTGGTTCATCGTACGTTTCACCAATTAGAGACCCCATGGTATTCATCGGGCTGTTGATAATCTTTGCGCAGTGGATGTCCATCCCAATCCTCGGGGAGAAGAATTCTGCGCAGATTTGGATGGCCCACAAATTCTACGCCCAGCAAGTCGAATGTTTCCCGCTCGTGCCAGTTTGCTGTGGGCCAGATACTTTCCACCGTGTCTACCCGAGGAGAAGCCTTGGGAAGTTCAACCTTTAACACAAGTTTGTGCTTCTGCGAATATGAGAACAGATGGTAAACCACGGCCAGCTGATCCGGGTAGTCCACCCCTGTAATCAGAGATAGAAAATCAAAATCGAGCGATGGCTCGGCACGAAGAAACTGCATTACTTCACGCACTGATTCTGGCCGAATGAGCACAAATGGGTCGCCCGCTGCGTCATCGCGAAAAGCCAGAATGCGCTCTGACCCGAACTGAGATACTAGCCGTGTGTAGATTTCTTTAACGTCCATGTTCTTGCCATCGATCAGCGAACGACGAGGCGCGAATCTTCGCCTGCAACTTCATCAGGCCGTCAAGCAATGCTTCTGGCCGCGGTGGACATCCTGGCACGTAAACATCCACCGGAATAATCTTATCCACGCCCTTCAGCACGTTATAGCCGTATTTGTAATATGGTCCCCCGCTAATGGCGCATGCGCCCATAGCAATCACATACTTAGGTTCTGCCATTTGATCGTAGAGGCGTTTGACACGCGGAGCCATTTTGTAATTCACCGTACCAGCGACCAGCATCATGTCAGCCTGGCGCGGTGTCGGTCGGAATGCGCCTGCTCCAAATCTATCAATGTCAAACCGCGGGGCTCCCGTGGCCATCATTTCAATGGCGCAACAGGCCAGTCCAAACGTCATAGGCCATAGCGAGCTGAGGCGTGACCAGTTTATAACTAAATCCATTGGTGCAATCACAACTTTGCGCGTTGGGCCGAATCGTGCGACCAGCGCTCGCAACTCCTCAATCTTCCGCTCCGCACTGGACATACGAGAGCTCGCTTCCAATGAGCCCAATTCATTGTCCGTAACTTTCTTGTCCGAGCCGTCGGTCATTTGCTCATTCCTTTTTGGCCCGCTTGTAGCGAGGCGTACGGCGTTTTCTTCTCCTCTGAGGCGTCCTCGAGCTCCTCCTTGGCCTCGCCCCCACGAATCCAATCCAGATTGCCAAATCTCCAGGCATAGATGAGTCCCACGGCAAGCACAACTACAAACACGAGGATCTCGCTGAATGCCAGTATGCCTTGCTCTCTGAGCACCACTACCACCGGAAATAGAAATACCATCTCTACATCAAATACCAGAAACACTAGTGCTATCGTATAGAAGCGAATGTTAAAACGAATCCACGAGCTTCCTATGGTTGGCTCTCCACATTCGTAGATCGCGGCCTTATCGCGAAGGTACTTCTTTGGCCGAATCAACCTTGTGGCCAACAGGGTGCCGTAGATAAATGCCACACTCACCAGCGCGAACACCAAAACATTGGCAAAATCGAACAACATCGCTAAAGCGCCTCCATTACGGTTTCTCTCACGGTGTGCACACGGGCTTTGAGCATAATCATGGAAATCAAAGTGTCAATATTTTAGTTTCTGGAATATGGCGGGATGAAATGGTAAGACAGCCAAAATCAAAACAAAGTGGTTCTTTTTCGGAACAAGATAAAACGAACAGAATAACAGCGAACAGAATAAACTCTCCATTGGCACAGCGCTACTCTGCAATGATGTGAATATAGTCTCGTGTAATCTGCTCCACGCGGCCGTTGATGCTTGCATGTATCGGTACGCCCAGTTGCGATTCCTCCACTGTGCCAATAATCTGGCCTTCCCCCACCCTGTCTCCGATCTTAACAACTGCGACACATGGAGAGCCAATATGCTGGTGCAGCGATATTTTTACCTCTTTCACCTTTTGGGTACGAGTGTCAATGGGGGCGGGAACATCGTAAGGCAAAAGACCCATACGTTTCGTCAGACTTTTCACTGACGGCGACCTGCCGTTGCGCATGTCGCGCAAAGTGCAATCACGCGCTGTATATGGATTCGGGATTTGCGCTGCACGCAACCTCGCCTTGAGATCCAGCATCACTTCCCCAGGCGACAGATTCACAGGACACCCCCAGACCCTGCACAGATCACAATGGCAGCAAAGATAGGCCATTGCAAGAAAATGCTTGTAGCGATCAATGTGAATCCCGTTCGCCACGTCACGCATCACGATGTGCGGCTCCAGCCGATGCCCTAGCAAGTAACGTGGACACACCTCGGTGCAAGCAAAACACTGGTCGCACACCGACATGCTATAGCGATAGTGAGCTTCACGGGTCAGCTGCTTCTGCTCCGAGAGACTGTGCGACACGGGCAATACGAGCAAATCCGTAGTTGTCTTGAGAACGTATCCAGGGCTCAGACGTCCCATCATAGGCCCGCCGTCCAGAATAATATAGTTCCTCACGCTTGGCCCATCGCACATCTCCAGGGCCTCGCTGGCCATGCAGCCAATGGGTAGGTTCAGGGTTTTGGGGGTTTTCACAGCGCCCAACACTGACACGAAACGATGCGTAACAGGCATGCCTTCTGCAGCGGCTGCAATATTTCGCAATGTCCCAACGTTAAACACCACGCACCCGACGTCGAGCGGTAGTCCGGCTTCGGGGACAATGCGACGTGTGGTTTCAAAAACGAGGATCTGCTCGTCACCCGCAGGATAAAAATCGCGGAGCCCCACCAGCGAAAGAGTAGCCCGCGCACCTGCCATCGCCACTTCCAGTGCCCCCATCGCCTCGCTATACGTCTGTTTGACGCCAAGAATTCCGCGCGAAGCACCCGTCAGTTCCATTACAATCTCGAGCCCACGAATAATTTCCTCAGGATAGGTCGCCATGAGCTGCTTGTCCACACACAAGAGCGGTTCGCACTCGGAGCCATTGGCAATCACGAATTCCACGGGCGTGCGTAACTTTGCATAGGTGGGAAAACCTGCACCGCCTGCCCCGATCACTCCAGCCTGGCGTATCATGTCCAGAGTATTCATTGATTCCCCACAAATCCGCCGGAACTAAGATCCCCAACAAAATGAACCTGCAAGCAATGCGAGATAAGGCAGACGATTGTATGGGCGACCCGGCGGGTCGCCCCCTACGACCGGAATTTTCGATTCTCCACGGGCGGGACGCCCGTGCTACGCCCTAACAGCATAATGGCTAGTTCCTCTGGCCATTCACAATGTCTTTTTGCCAGAGATTCTAAGAATTCGCTATGCAAGCGCGGCTGAGCCAATCAGGCTAAGAAATTCAGCGCGAGTCCTCGGATTTTCGCGAAACCCACCAAGCATTGCGCTCGCAACAGTCTTCGATTCCTGCTTCTGCACTCCACGCATGATCATGCACAGATGGTACGCCTCTGTAACCACACCCACACCCTTCGGGCTCAGCGCCTCATTGATCGCTTCTGCAATCTGGGCAGTCATGCGCTCTTGGAGCTGGAACCGCTTCGCGAACATATCTATAATGCGCGGAATTTTGCTCAATCCGAGCAGGCGGCCGTCAGGAATATATCCGACATGGCAGACACCGAAAAATGGCAGAAGATGATGCTCACACAGACTGTAAAAGTGAATGTGCTTTACTGCCACCATCTCATCAAACTTCTCTTCAAATACTGCGCCATTAATTACCTCGCTCAGCTCCATGCGATAGCCTGATGTCAGGAACTGCAGCATTTCCGCCACGCGCTCAGGAGTTTTCTTCAAGCCATCACGCGACGGATCTTCGCCAAGCTGCACAATCAGCTCGTGAATAAGGTCTTTCATAGTCGACTCCGATTTCCGATTCATCATCGCTCCATCCTGTTCGCTCCAGAATTCCATAAGGAACCGGCACCACTTAAACAACAGGCAATACGTACATGCCACCATACAAGCTGGTAATCATCATCACACTACTGTCCAGGGGTGCCCCTACGTGGTCCAAAATACGTGACGCTGCTCGACTCTGTTTCGCTTAAGGTAAGACTATGGAGCTGACCTTGAGGAATCTTTCCCTCCAGAATCTCCCATATTGCGCGCACGAGGTTTTCTGCCGTTGGTACAACGCCGCGAAGCCAATCTACCTCAAGATTCAAATTCCGATGATCCAGCTGCTCGACCACCTCACGCTCCAGGATTTCTCCCAGCGTTTTAAAATTGATCACCATCCCGGTTCGTGGGTCTGGCTCGCCTTCCACTGCCACTTCGAGGGAAAAATTATGGCCATGGTAATTCGGGTTGCTACACTTCCCATATACCGCCCGATTCTCCTCATCAGACAGCGCATCTGAGTAAAGGCGATGAGCAGAGCTGAACGAAACTTTCCGTTTGATGAGAAACACGGCTTGTCCTTTCTAAGAACAGATAACAAAAAGAAATATCAAACCACAACGGCACCACGGCCATCAGGCTTATCCGTTGGCAGCTCAGGTCTTCAACTTCTTCCCCAGAACCTTCTCCACCGACTCCACTTTCCCGGTCAGGCGGCCTCTGCGGCCTCTGTGGTCATCAATCTTGATCGTCGTAATTACCCGATCCGAGTCCTCCATCAGGCGCTCATGGCACTGCTGGATAAGAGCCATTACGCGCTGCCAGCTCCCTTCGACAATCGTGCCCATTGACGTGAGCCTGTAATCCAGTCCGCTCTTGTGCACTAATTTAAGCACCCTGGCCACTGAGCTGCTCAAGTGCGTCCCTTTATCGAGTGGAAACATGGAAAATTCAACCAGCATCACTTTTACCTCCTGCATGCTGAATTGACATATTAAATCCAAGTTGCTCGTTTTTTACTGGCAAATTCCTTCGCTGTACTGATAAAATTCTTCTTCGCATGATGGCAAGTGGCTGAGCGTCCATTAGCTTGCTATATCAAGACCATGCCTTGGACGTATCCTGCGAGCTACTGAATGATATAGTGCAGAAGTGAGGACGATGATGATCTACTGGGTTGCTCTCGCCTTCTGGGTGCTCTTTATCGTCTACTGTGGCACAAGACGATTTGGCCGCGCACAGTCACAACAGTGGATTGATACCGTAAAGCAGAAGCCACGCCTATGGAAGTTTCTCGACGCCTATCATGGCCATTTTCGTTCCGCATTTCATTATCTGGAATTTGGCGGCCTGTTTCTCCTGCTCTATCTAGCTCTTTCGCAGGGTCACCTGCACTGGGCACCTGCGCGTGGATACGCAACATGGGCCATAAGCTGCGTCATTGCTGTGCTTGACGAATGGCACCAATCACGCACCGCTGGCCGCTGCTTCCGTCGCATTGACCTTTTGCACAGCTTTCTTGGCGCCACGCTCCCCATGCTGGGCGTGGCCATTCTCGGCCACTAGCCTTGAACTCGCTGTCAGCATTCTAACACCATCAGTTAACGCGGTTCTTGCAGTTAACAATATTTACCTCATGTGAGGGGAACCCTTTGGAAAAAGGGTTACCCCCTCACACTCCCCTCCTAAACCTTTCCATGCAGCCGATTTCATCCACCTCAGGCGGATGAAATCGCCACTGACGCCTGGCTCTCCAAAAGGTGAGCCAGGTATTACGGAGTGACAAATACTCCAGGCAAGTTCACATCTCCACGCCGTCAATAACCGCTCCGCAATTATAGCACTTCCCCTCCTTGATTTTATACTCTACCACGCTGAAGCCAAAGCGGCGGATCAGCGTACGTTCACAATTATAGCACAGCGTGTTCTCGCCCTCATCGCCCGGCACGTTGCCAGAATACACGTAGCGCAGGCCTTTTGCCCGGCCTATTTCCAGTGCCTTCTTAATGATTCCCAGCGGTGTCGGCCCCACCGAGGTAAACTGATACTGCGGATGAAACCTGCTCACATGCCAGGGGATTTCTACCCCTATGTCGGCAATGAACTCGGCAATCTGCTCGAGCTGCTCCTCGTCATCGTTTAAAGTGGGGACAATAAGCGTGGTCACTTCAATCCAGATACCTGCGTCTTTCAACCGACGGATGCTATCAAGCACACCATCCAAATCTGCCTTCATCACCTTTCGATACACCTCTTTGCTGAATGCTTTCAAATCCACATTAATTCCATGCAGGTATGGACGAATAGTGTCAATGGCCTCCGGTGTCATGAACCCATTCGAGACGAAGACATTTTTCATCCCGGACTCTGTGGCGAGTTTTGCGCTATCATAGGCGTATTCAAAGTAAATCGTTGGCTCCGTGTAGGTATAGGAGATGCTCTTGCAGCCAAAGCGTTTGGCCATCTTCACCACATCTTCTGGTGGAAGATCTTCACCAGCAATTTCGCCGTGGTCCCGAACCATCTGGGATATGCTATGATTCTGGCAGAAATCACAGTTAAAGTTGCATCCCACAGTGGCAATGGAAAAAGACTGCGATCCGGGTTGAAAATGAAAAAGCGGCTTCTTCTCAATTGGATCTGCATTGCTTGCAATAGCACGGGCGTAGACAAGGGAGTAAAGTGTACCCCCTTGGTTCAGACGCACTTTGCAGATACCCAGCTTGCCATCCGCGATCTGACATCTATGGCGGCAAAGGTGACATTCGACCCGCGTATCACCTGTCTTCTCATACAGCATCGCCTCATGCATCACACATTCCTTTATGAGGGTTTTGCTTTTTTAATCAAGCTGCGCAAGACCTGGAGATTTTCGATATCTTCCTTGAGGTCTGGCCCTTTCGGTGTCTCCAAAACCATTGGCACGTTGCGAAACCGAGGGTCATTCAAAAGCCGCCGAAAGGGCTCCAGCCCCAAAAGCCCTCGGCCAATGTGTTCGTGCCGATCCACCCGAGAACCCAGCGGTTTTTGCGAATCGTTCAAATGGAAAACATGAAGACGCCTAAGGCCAATAATCTGGTCAAAGCGGCGAAATGTCGTAGCATAGCCACGTGCGGAGCGCAAATCATAGCCAGCAGCAAAGACGTGCGCAGTGTCGAAACAGACGCCGGTCCGCGCTTCGCTTCCAACAAGGGCAAGCAATTCCGCCAGCTGATCAAATTGATAGCCTAAACTCGTGCCCTGGCCTGCAGTTGTCTCGAATAATATTCTAACTGCCGACTGTGCTGTTCGTTCGATAATCTGCTGGACGCCTTCTCCAATCTGCCTGAGCCCAGTCTTCTCTCCTTGCCCAAGATGCGATCCAGGATGAATGACCAGAAACGGCAACCCCAGCTGCTCAGCGCGAATACATTCATCCTCCAGGGCCAGAAGCGATTTGCGTCGGACATCAGAATGCGCTGAAGCGAGGTTGATCAGATAACAGTCATGCGCAATGACAACCCGTATCCGAAAGCGCTTCTTAAAGCGAAAAAAATCCCGACGCTCTTCATCACCATACGGTCGGCCGGCCCATTGCGTGTTATTCTTCAGAAATATCTGGATCGCCTGACACCCAATTGAAGCGCCGCGAATCAGGGCCTTATCCACCCCGCCCGCAATTGACATGTGCGCACCCAGCAGCATCCATGCTCCTTGCGTTGGCCCATGTGCCGAACCCGCATCGCCGTTTCACCAACACCATACCGCTCCATCGCTCAGAGCCTGTCACTCTTCAAGCCACTTTACGATCCAGCTCTCAGGAACTGTGTGCATGGTTCCCGTTTTATCGCGCACTTCAAGCACCTTGCCGCCGTCAGGATGGCGCCAGACATCCGTCACCTTGCCGCTAGTCAGGCACTTTCCTTTGAAGACCAGACTCTTGCCAACTTCGCCTTTAAGAATATAGTTGATGCAGGCCTCTGCAGCCTCTTTGTCGTACTTGTTCAGGTAATAAGTCTGCATCGCCTTGATGCTGGCTTCCTCGTCAAGATTCATCGCAAAGTACTGCGCACCCTGAAGATCGTCCATTCGCTCAAGAATATCAAGAATCTCGATCACTCCATGCTCGTTACGTCCCCCCTCCTCGTAAAGCTCCTTAATGGCTTCCTGAGCGAGCGGCGGAGCTTTGCTCTTCTTAATCACGTAGTACTTGTCGTAGAACATCGATTCAGTAATCTCGGTCTTCTTGCCTGCCATTGGCTTCACTCCTTTGTATTGTGGAGAGTGTACACTCCAGTGTCACTTAGTTGCCTTCTGCAACTGTGTGCCATAGTTTTGAGCAGAAATCAGTTATTGATTAAAACAGCCTGTCCAGGGATTGCAATCAAAAAGTCTTAGGCTGCACAAGACCAATAAAAAAGATCACCCCGAACGTCTGGCCCGCACTAGAGCCATGCAATGCTTATACATACCACGAGCCAGGCGTGGCACAGAAAAGCCGATTGACACGAGGGGCGGAACCCGCAAGTCTGTCACCCGAACTGACTCGAGCGCTTCTCCGACAATTGCAATGTTTTTCAGCTGGGTCTCTCCTATCCCCAGTTCCTGTGCGACGTCCAGAATTGGCACGTCACGGGGAGCAATGCCGAGCGCCTCAGCAAGCACCATGTCAATCGCCACACAATCTGTACCCGCTGCTACCAGACCAAAGCTCCGAGGATCGCCATTCGCGGGCCCGTCGCGTTCCATTCCAACGATTCCATCTACAATGGTCAGCTGTGGCTGAATGCGTTCCATAATCTCGAGAATAAGTCGCGCAAATCCTTTGCGATTCCCGCTGAAGAGCAAATGGCAGAGTGCCTTGCGCCGCCCGGGAACAAATCCGAACAGGTTCTTCACTGCCATGCTCAGCAGCATCTGGTTATGAACCTTTAGTTTTGGAAGATTAATTATCGCTCCCGTGTCGAATGCCAGCCGGTCAACGAAGATCGAGCGTAGCGAGCCACCACTAAGGCGAATTCGCCGAGGATGGCGAAATTCCACCACCTCAATCCCCAGCTCCTCCGCCATCTGTAAAATGCCCGCCCGCGCTGCCACGCCACGAGCAGAGCCAAACGCTGGACTATCGCCTATGATCGGGGTCGCCCCAGCTTCGAGCACCAGCTGCGCCACGACTTTAAGCACTACCGGATGCGTGGTTGCTGCCTGATCCTGGTGCCGCGCCACGATGAGGTTTGGCTTCAGAAGCACACGCGTCCCAGGCGAAACAAACATGCCCATCCCGCCAAACGGCTGCAAGACATCTTCTACAGCCGCTCGCACAGCGCAATCCTCATACGTCGTGCACCGCATAAGTGCGACCGTTGTCGTCATTTCTCGCTGGTTCTCCAAAAGGGTATGTTTTCACTGCTTATTGGGATAAAGACAGTTGGCTCGAATAATACACTCATTACAGAGAAGGCGCCTCGCCTGACAGATGTGGCGGCCGTGCAGAATCAATGCGTTGCTGAATTGTGTCCAGTCTTTTTTGTCCAGCAATCGTTGCAGATCAAACTCGATTTTATCCGGAGCAGTCTCCTTGCTCAGCTCCAGGCGTCCAACGACTCGCTTCACATGCGTATCCACCGTGATTGCAGGCTTGTTGAACGCGCAGCCCAGTAGCAGATTCGCAGTCTTGCGGCCCACACCGCCCAGCGTGACGAGCTCATCCATGTCGTCCGGCACCTCTCCTTTGTACTTTTCCACCAGGCCTACGCAACACGCGCGAATACTTTTCGTCTTGTTACGATAAAATCCGGTCTGTTTGATATCCTGCTCCAACTCGTTCGGATCAACTCTAAGGTAATCCTGCGGCGAGCGATATTTTTTGAACAGGCGCTCGGTCACTCTATTGACGCGCTCATCCGTGCATTGTGCCGACAGAATTGTGGCAATCAATAGTTCGAACGGCGTGGAGAAGCGCAGCGCTGTTGTGGCCCCTGGATATGCTTCACAAAGGCCTTTGACAATACTTTTTGCTCGTGATTTCAACTGTGTTAGCGTTTCCATGGTTTTTCTTACTTCCGTCGCTGACGTAATTCGTGCAATAGCTTTTCGAGAGGGAGGGTATTAAGAACATCCCCAGCACTCAGCCATCCCTTCCGCGCAATCCCTACCCCATACTGCGTATCATTTAGCCCCTCCAGGTTGTGTGCGTCGGGATTGATGCTGATCTTCACGCCAGCATCTTTCGCCTTCTTGCACCAGCGCCAGTCAATATCCAGACGAAAAGGGTGAGCATTGAGCTCGATACTCACATGGTATTTCGCAGCTGCTTCTATCACCGCCCTCATGTCAAGCGGGTAGGCCTCGCGCGCCAGCAGCAACCGACCCGTGGGATGCCCAAGCATGTTCACGTATTTGTTCCTCATCGCTTCGATAATGCGTCGGGTCATGTCCGCTTCGCTCATGTTAAACCTGCTGTGTACCGAGGCAATCACGAAGTCAAAGCTGGCCAGCACCTTGTCGCTGTAGTCAAGCGAGCCATCTGGCAGAATGTCCACTTCTATGCCCTTGAGTAAACGGACACCGCGGGCGCTTTTGTTCAACGCATCTATTTCCCGGTGCTGCTCACGAATCTGCTGCTCTGTCAGCCCATTAGCATAAGCTGCCGACTTGCTATGATCTGCAATACCGATATACTCGTAGCCGCGCTCCTTGGCGGCCTTTACGTATGCCTTCAAATGCACAACGCCGTCGCTATAGTCCGTGTGAACGTGAAAGACGCCCCGGAGACCATGCTCTTCGACCAGTTTCGGCAGAATCCCTTTCTCTGCGGCTTCGAGCTCACCTGTATCTTCACGAAGTTCGGGGTCAATGTAATGCAGCCCCAGAACCTTAAAAATTTCCTCTTCATCTTTGCAGGGAATAAGCGTCTCCCGCTTGCCCTTGAACAGACCATACTCGTTCATCTTGATGCCCATCTGCTTTGCCCGCGTGCGCACGGCAATATTATGCGCCTTACTGCCTGTAAAATAGTGCAAGGCGTAAGGAAACTGCTTGTCCGAAACCGCACGGAGATCCGCATTGATGCCCGTCTTCAGAGTCACGCTACTTTTCGTATCACCATGCGCTACGACATGCTCAACCGGCCCAAGCGACACAAACGTGCTCATCACCGCCTTGTTGTCCTTCGCACTCACCAGGATGTCTATATCTCTGACGATTTCTTTGTGTCGCCGAATACTTCCTGCCAGACTCACTCGGATGACTTTTGAATGTGCTTTCAGCGCCTCAAAAAGGGTCTGGGCAGCCCCATACGCAACGTTAAAATGAAACTGCCCGACCCGCTTCTTGATGAACTCGATCCCTTGGAGAATATTTTGCTGGCTTTTCAAGCCAAATCCATCGAGATCGAGCAGCCGATTTTCGCGACATGCATACTCGAGCTCTCCCACTGTTTTGATCCCGAGTTTCTCGTAAACTGCTTTCGCTTTTTTGGAGCCGAACCCCGGAATCTCGAGCATTTCAACCACACCTGGCGGAATCGCTTTGCGTAGCTCCTCATAATACTCAAGCCTTCCGCTTTGTGCCAGGGTCGTAACCTTCTCTGCAATGCTCTTTCCAATCCCCTTGATATTATTAATATCTCCGGAACTGATCATATGCTCCAGCGTTCCATCGTACATCTCCAGCTGCCGCGCTGCATTATGATACGCATTGCACTTGAAAGGGTTCTCACCCTTGATCTCCAGGAATGTCCCAATCTCTTCAAGGATGTCAATTACGTCTTGTTTGTCCATTGTACAGTTACAAAAAGTTACTTAGCTTGCACTGCGTCTAGCAACAAGGCAAAGAGGAAAAGTGTGTCCAAATCCTACTTTCTTTACTCTACGCACTTATGATAAATATGCCCAAACTTTGCAACGTTTTTTTGTTACTGTTTGTATGGTGGGAAGACCGCTCCCAGGATCATTTGCCAATATGTTATGTAGATTACAGTCGGCTGCACAAAATATATTATAATTTTAGCTAATTCAGCATTAAAAGGTATTAAAAAAATAACATGCCTTGTATTCCACTATCCGGATTTTCTCTTGACATTTTTGCTTTTAAAAAAAGAAATTTGAAACTAATTTAATGGTCGCAGCTATCAGCGCAATTTTGGAAAACCGCTCCTCGGGAAAAAAACACTGTTGGCCCAAAAAATAAACCCTAGAATCTGGTTTAAGTCTTAAAGCCCAAGTGCTGTAATATCAATTAGCTGCTTTGCCATGATATAAGGGGCCTATAAACGTGAGCAGTATTATCTACCTCGATAAGAAGAATCTGGCATTTAAGGATCTGGTTCTCTCCACACCTGGCGGGGAAAACATCGTACGCTGCTTTGCCTGTGGCGCCTGCTCAGCTGCGTGTCCGGTACGCGAGATTGACGAACGCTACAACCCGCGCCGTATCATCCGCATGGTGCTTCTTGGGATGAAAGACGAGGTGTTGCGCTCGGATTTCGTCTGGCTCTGTGCCACCTGCTACACGTGCACTGAGCGCTGTCCCCAGGACGTGCATCTGACAACCATCATGCGGGTGCTGAAAAATATCGCCGTTAATGAAGGAATCATTCATCCCGCCTACCAGACTCAGGTAGAGACGATTCGCAAACACGGCAAAATTTACGAGATTGAGGACTTCGACAATAAGAAACGCGGCCGACTCGGGCTGCCACCTCTCGAAAAACAAAACCTTGATATGGCACGCATCTTTGACTTGACAGGTCTGGCAAAAAAAGAACCAACGGATTAAATTCATGAATCCATACGCCCTCTTTCTTGGCTGTACGATTCCCGTTCGAGCGCAGAACTACGAGCTTGCGACGCGCAAGATCGCTGCGGCCCTGAACATCCCGCTTCTCGACATTGACAACTTTACCTGCTGCGGGTTCCCGATTGATTCAGTCGATCACGAAACCTGTCACCTTATGGCCGCGCGCAATCTAGCCCTGGCTGAACAGCATCAGGCAAATCTTTGTGCTATTTGCACCGCGTGCACGGGAATACTGACAGAAGCCAACCGTGTGCTGCGCGACTCTGCGACGCAGCGTGACAAGATCAATCAGAAATTGCACAAACTCGGTCTGGAATACAATGGCACGGTCGAGGTCAAGCACTTTGTGCGGCTGTTGATAGAGGATGTGGGCTGCAAGACACTCCAGGAAAAGATCACCCGCCCTCTCAATGGTCTGCGCTTTGCCCCTCATTATGGCTGCCATTATCTCAAGCCTACAGCCATATACAGCGGATTTGACAGCGACGAGAACCCGCAAACTCTGGATCAGCTTATTTCCCTCACTGGCGCAGAAAGCATAAGCTACGAGGAAAAACTGACCTGTTGTGGTGGAGCATTACTAGCAATAGATGAAGGGTTGGCTCTGAAAATTTCAAAGAAAAAACTCGACAATTTAATAGCCAATCGAGTGGACGCGATTGTCTTAATCTGTCCTTTTTGCAGCATTATGTACGAAAGCAATCAGCGCAAGATCGAAACCACCTTTCAGACCGAATACCATCTGCCGGTACTCTACTACCCGCAGATACTGGGCCTGGCGTTAGGTATTGATCCTAAGGAGCTTGGGTTCAATCAGAATCGGGTGCGGCCAACCGCTGTGTTGGAAAAACTCGGAGTGTGATCTAGGAGTTGCCTGAGTCACGAAACATCAAATGAAATCTCAAACAACACAGAAAAAAGTTGTTGGCGCCGTCATGGTAGTTGGTGGTGGAGTGGCAGGCGTTCAGTCGGCCCTTGACCTCGCGGAATCAGGTTACAAGGTCTATCTTGTGGAGAAAAACCTGAGCATTGGCGGAGTCATGGCCCAGCTGGACAAGACCTTTCCCACCAACGACTGTTCCATGTGTATCCTTGCGCCGAAGCTGGTTGATGCTGGACGCCATCACAACATTGAGATAATCACCTGCGCCGAAGTGGAGCGCGTCGAAGGAGAGGCCGGGAATTTCACCGTTAGTGTCAAAAAGCATCCTCGCTATGTGGACATTGAAAAATGTACGGCGTGTGATGAATGCGTAAAGGTATGTCCCATAGAGCGGCCCAATCAATACGATGAGAACCTGGGCACGCGAAAAGCGATCTATAAACTTTTTGCCCAGGCCATTCCAAACGCCTTTGCCATTGAGAAGCGGGGCGTGGCTCCGTGCAAATCCGCCTGCCCCATAGAGACCTCCGCACAAGGTTATGTGGCTCTTATTCGCGAGCGGAAGTATGAAGAGGCGTACGCGCTTATCCGGAGCGTGAATCCGCTACCGGGCATTTGCGGCCGCGTATGCCATCACCCATGCGAACAAAACTGCCAGCGAAATGAAATTGATCAGCCTATAGCCGTAGCTGCGCTCAAACGGTTTGTTGTAGACTACGTGACCAAGCATGGCTTGCGCAAACCACCTGCAAACGAAGATCGTGGCAAGCAGGGCAAGCGTGTTGCAATCATTGGCTCGGGTCCCGGTGGCCTAGCCTGCGCAAATGATCTCGCACTCCTGGGCTACGATGCCACCATCTACGAGAGCCTCTCGCGCCCGGGCGGCATGCTGGCGATTGGTATTCCTGACTGCCGTTTGCCCGCCGACGTTCTGGAAATGGAAATCAATGAGATCAAGTCGCTTGGCGTTGAGATCAATCTCGATACGCCGGTAGGGACAGCCATCCCATTTGAAGAATTACGCAAAAGATACGATGCTGTGTTTGTGTCAATCGGTGCGCAGATCAGCAAGAAACTGGGCATTGAAGGCGAAGATTTGCAGGGAATTTTGCACGCAGTGGATTTCCTGCGCGAGATGAATCTTGGGAAACAGCCAGCCATTGGACAACGCGTGGCGGTAATTGGAGGCGGTAATGCAGCCATTGATGCTGCACGCACGGCACTCCGGCTCGGAGCCGAGGAGGTTTCCATCGTCTATCGCCGTTCCCGCACGGAGATGCCCGCCAACGCCAGCGAGGTTGACGCCGCAGAAGAGGAAGGTATCACCATTCATTATCTCGCTGCACCAACGAAAATCATGGGGCAGAATGGAAAGCTCTCTGCCATGCAGTGCATCCGCATGAAACTCGGCGAGCCGGATGCAAGTGGCCGTCGTCGTCCCATTCCTATTGAAGGGTCCGAATTCACCCTTGAGGTTGACACTATCATTCCGGCGATTAGCCAGGAAGCTGATCTCAGATTCCTCCCCGATGAGTTCAAGAAAACCCGATGGGGAACACTTGAGGTTGATGATTGCTATCGCACATCCGAAGAGGGTGTGTTTGCCGGTGGCGACGTAGTCCTTGGGCCAGCCACGGTGATTGAGGCAATTGATACGGGCAAGCGTGCGGCACTCGCCATTCATCAATTTATCCAAAACGACCCGATAACGCCACGGCCTCGCCTCGAGAAAGTCCAGTACGAGCTGGAGACGCTGCCAGAGCCTCAGCCGCGCATCTCCATGGCCTCGCTTGACCCTCATGTCCGCCGCACATCTTTCGACGAAGTCGAGCTTGGCTATACAGAAGAAGAAGCCGTTGCTGAAGCAGGTCGGTGCCTGAAATGTGGCCTCTGCTCCGAATGCTATGAGTGTGTGAAAGTATGTGAGCCCAAAGCCATTGACTTGGACATGCAGGAAGAGGAGCTCCGCCTCAATGTTGGCTCGGTCATTCTTGCTCCGGGTTATGATGAATTTGACCCAAGTGGCCTGGAAGAATACGGCTATCGGCGCTACGCGAATGTGCTGACCAGTATTGAGTTTGAGCGAATGATGGGTGCCACAGGCCCATTTACTGGTCACATACAACGGCTTTCTGACGGCAAGCCGCCCCGTTCTGTCGCGTTTCTCCAATGTGTTGGCTCGCGCGACTGCGCGCACGGCCGCGAATACTGCTCGTCCGTCTGCTGCATGTACGCCACCAAAGAGGCCGTCATTGCCCAGGAACACCTGAAGGGTCTCTCAACAACCATTTTCATGATCGACATGCGTGCCCATGGGAAGGGCTTTGATCAGTACTACGA
>CAZVVA010000070.1:0-17503 GCA_964630455.1 uncultured Candidatus Sumerlaeota bacterium | reverse complement strand
AACACTTAGCGGCAGGAATGTCCAGCTCTCAACAGTTGTATCAAACGTATATTCCCTGACGGATATAATTGTCGTTGGTGTCGGCGTTGCTGTCGCCGTTGGCGTTGGAGTCGGTGTTGCTGTCGGTGTCGGTGTTGGAGTTGGTGTTGGCGTTGGAGTTGCTGTGGGAGTCGGCGTTGGGGTCGTACTGCTCAGTGCGAAATCCAGAGTTGTCACAGTGCCCGCCGTAATGTCAAAGTTTTCCGCCTGGTCATAAAAACCTGCTGCAGATGTCGTTGCGGTGTAATTAGATCCTGGATTGAGTTGGAGGAATGCGTAGAAGCCTGTCCCGTCTGTGTTACTTGTTCCTGTTACTCCATTCGAAAGTGTAATAGTAATCCCATCCAGCGCAGAGCCGTCGCCCGTCACAGTTCCGCGCAAAATACCGAATGTCGGGGTGTCAAGCCATGAAGCCGCTGGCACACTGCGGCGTTGTGTGTAACAATCTGCCCGCATGGTGTACCAGAAATCATCTGCCGGATCGCCATCCCTATTCGTCATATGATAGACATAAATATTGGTTCCATCAATGCCCGTTAAATCGAGCCCGTATAGTATTTGCGTAATGCTATCGTGGATGCTATTCATGTAAACGCCCGGCCCATTGACAGCATGGCGTCCTGCCTTAGATGAAGCCAGCAGTTGAGCCCAGTCGCGATAATCAGCTGCATGGGAGGAATAATATTCTCGTTTATAATTCATCAACACGTTCATATCCAGAATACCTTCCGACATAAAACCGACCCAATCCTGAAAGATGCTTGCATAGGCAGAACTTTGTGTGAAATCCGCAGGACAGCTACCCCATTGGATGGTTGCTGCAGACATCTTGCAATCCCAGTCAATTGCCTTGACTGCCGCATAGGCTTTGCGCCCCAGGTGGCGAATCTGGTCACGGCGGAAGTCGCTGAAATCAGGATCGTTGGTTGCAGGCTGACCGGTCTTTCCATACAGGGCATTAAAACGTGCAATCGCTGTCGGATTGTAACCCCATTGTGTCCCCGGATACCGGAAGTAGTCAAAATGAATGCCATCAACATCGTAATTCTGAACGATCTCAGTCACCACATCAATCAGATAATCCAAAACCTCGGGATGACCGGGATCAATATATTGAGATCCATCTGAGGTAGTACCCGTAATGGTTTGCTGTTGCCATTCAGGATGTTCACTCAGCACGTGGTCAAGCGGCGGAGTGCCCAGTGAGTCTTTCCACACACGATAAGGAACTATCCAGGCATGAACTTCAATATATTGTTTTCCACCGGATGTGTCGTGTGCCTTTGTAATGATATCGGCGAGAGGATCTGTATATCCTGGGTCAATGTTAGAGGCAAAAGGCTCTGTTGCACTGATGTAATACGCATCGCCAACTTTCCGCACCTCGGGAAGGATAGCATTCAGGTAATTTGTGCGCGCTACTGAAATCATATCGTCGGTCTGCGCTTCCGACAAAAATCCGAGACCCCATGAAAAAATCCACATTCCCTGGTATGCGTCGCCGTAAGTAGTTCCAGTACGGACAAACCGCACTGCATCGGCGATAACTGCTTTCCCGGCCACAGATGATAAGTTACTCACCACAACGGAGCCGCCTGATGTAGTAAAACTATACGAGCCAAGAACAACCCACTGCGAACCATTCGTTGTCTGATCTACAGATACTGTAGAGGGACCACCGGAATGATTAATGGTGAAGGATGCGTCCGTGGGTCTGTTGGTTCCCTGAACATACCACACCGCCACTTCATAGGTTCCCGTCGAGCCAAAGGTAGGGAACCAACCGGCAGTTGCGGTTGCCGAGCCTGTGACTGTAGTTGTATGCCGATAATTTGTGACATGATAACCTGAAGAAGAACCCGTGCTCCAGCTTCCAGCGGTGACGAAATCATCTGATCTGTTGTCAATAATAATTGTTTCCGCCATGGCGCACACGATAGTCATAATCGCGAGAACAAATACAAGTAACAATCTTTTATATTCCATTCTTCCCACTCCTTTTCACGGTAGGGGAAGGTTTCAAACCTGCCCTTACAATCTCTCACTCAGATGACCTGAGCAACTATTATAAGATACATACCTTAAGAATTTTGCTTGAAAGGCCTGAACTGTCAAACAAATTTAACACTTTTGCTGCTTGATAAATGAAGCGGCAATTTCAAAGGATATGCTTTAGCGCGGGAAGTTCGAGGCAATTCCGCTGGAAGTATTCACAAACTTGCCTTTAGATCACCATTTTGGCAGGTTTTGACCCTTGACCTTGTTTTCGAACAGCTCTTTTTAGCGTACCTTTAGCGTACATTGACGGTAATGTCGCCGGAGGAGATGGTACCATTCGTAGGGTCATACTCAGGTTTCCCTCCGTTGCTAATAAGGTCAGGTCCAATACTGTAGAGGGTCGCGCTATTACCGCGAAAAATGTATTTGAGCATATGATTTGAAAAAGGATCAGTTGGCGGAGTCACACCTATCTCGCTGAGAGCGGACAGGGTGGGAGGTAAGGTGCCTTTCTCAGCCCGGTAAGCACGTATCTGGGCAGTGGCAATTGTAAGAGCCCATCGCGCATAGGTAGCGCCTTCTCTGACTGAAGCTGCTTTAGAATTGGGGACCGATGTCCTTAATAGGGGAGGCAGGTTTGCCGCTAGGCTCTCCAAATCAGTTCGGATAATTTCTGGATAACCCTTTTTCAGCAGTTCTTCCATCTTTTGGGAAAATTCTGTGTATTCCTTAAGCACAGTATCCTTGTTATCAGTAAAGAACTTTATCATCTGTTGTTCCTGGAGAGAAAGGGTTGTTTCTCTGCCCGGAAATATCAAAGCCGTCTTTGGATCATTTATCAATGTAAAGACATATTTTTGCTCACTTTTCATAACCTGCCAAAGGGGTGTATCAGTGGAGCGCAATCTGGTGAGATCATTAGCTATCTTAAGATACATATCCTTGTTGAGATTTTGTCGAATCAAGAACTGCTGAAAGGGCTTAAGCGCGATTGCCTCAATGGCGATAGAGATGAGTTTTGCAATAAGCGTTGAGTTCTCGTCACACATGCGCTGCCCGAAGATGACCGCATGTTTATACCACCCCATGGCGTAATCAGGACGGTTAATATATTCGCAATAAAGCGCCTGAATAACCATGAATTTTCCCAGCAGCTGTGATTTCAGGAAATTGGGAATGGGCGTGGCCGGAGATTCAATAGGAGGGTATTTGACGAATTGTTTTTCATTTCCGCGCCAGATTTCGCTCAGGATAGGCTGCAGAGAACCCAGGGTGTTCATTTCATTTGTTTCCCGTCCTGTCCAGCCGTTTTTGAGAATCTGATCGAAAGCTTTTTTGTGCCGCAAATACATTTGAGTATCAAATTGCTCTATTGCACGCACGTAATTGCTGAGTGCGTTCTGTTCCCCGCCTCCTTCGGGCGAAGCAAGAAATGCCTTCGCATGGGGGATAAATAGATCTTCGTAGGCATAGGTCCTATTGAAAAGGGCACAAAAAACAAATACGATAGCCAACATGACACCTTTTTTAGGCAAACGCATTGTGACTCTCCTTATTTTAGCGGTTCATAATTGCTTCTTTAACCGCTTGTTATCTTCTATGATTCTTTGGACGGAAAAGACAGGCTAAGGGTGACATATAAGTGAGAAGTCTGCAAATAAAATGCGTACCAACCGGACATTGTCCTCTGCTGAAAATGTCGTTGACCGCGCTTCCGCCTTGTTAAAGAGATGATCAGAGAAGGGCATTTGCCGACACAGAATAGGTAGCGATAAAAAGAGAAGATTTAAAGCCCAAACTCAAAGTTACTGCATAAAAGGCTACAAAAAATCCTTGCGTCTGTCAGATATAATGTAAAAGTAGAGAGTAATTATGTTCGATCGACCCATTTTGCCAAGTTAAGATTACGCAGTTAATATACTTCGAAATTCGAACAATGAGCAAAAGTAATCTCCTCAAATATATGAATCCGGTACGTCTTCTCAACGCCGTAAGGCAGCGTGGCATCAAAGGAGCAGCACTTCACGGGCTGCGCCGGGCCAGCATCTTCTATGAGCGCGCATTAGTGGGTCCTTACTTCCTGCGCATCAATCCGATGGACTATGTATGCAACCACGCCTGTCCAATGTGCTGGCTGCATCACGTTCCCCCTGAGGAGCTGAAGCGGAAGAAGAAGCAAGATCTCGAGGAGGGAATGGGGCTCGGGGACTACAAGGCGCTCTTTGAAGGCATGCCGCCAGGCCTGGAAGAAGTCAATGTTGTCGGGGGTGGGGAACCGTTGATTCATCCTGAAGCGGTTGAGATCATGCGCGAAATCAAGCGCCGCCGCCTGAAGGGCTCTCTGATTACCAACGGAACACTGATGAATGAGTCGGTCTCGAAGGCTCTTATTGATATGCGATGGGATGCGGTGCGCGTCTCTGTGAATGCAGGCGATGCAGAGACGTACCATTTAGTTCAAGGAGTAGACCGCTTCGACGTTTTGGTCAGCAATCTGAAGACCTTCGTCCGCCTGCGCAAGGAAGCCGGGACTGAACTTCAATGCCGCCTGATCATCTTGCACATCATCCATCGCGAAAACCTTGCAACCATTGATAAACTGTTCGCCTTTGCCGAAGAGGTTGGGGCGGACTTTCTTGAGTTTGGGCCTGTGATTCCTTATAGCTCGCACTTCGAGTTATCCCCGGATGAACTTCGCCAGGCGCACGACGCTCTAACAGCGTGTGCTCGAGATTCACATGTTCCGTGCAATATTGCAGTAGTCCTGCCACAATTGCAGGCTGAGGAGACTTATGTCCGCAAAAATAAGCCCTTCTGTCCAGGCAACTGGTGTTCAGTGGGCTTTGATCAGGCCTTCATAACTGCACTGGGTGACGTGTTTCCCTGTTGCTATAGCGACGAGAAAATGGACAACGTGCGGGAACAGACGTTTGGCAATATCTGGTTCGGTGAAAAGTACACCAACTTTCGTAAGCGCCTGATTCGGGGGAAATTTGCCCACTATTGCATCACCAACCATTGCTCCCTTGCGGACGTCCTGCATGATTGATCCCACGAGACCACCTTGTCCCTCGCTTAGCGATGTGAGATACAAGGGTCAGAATTGCTGACGCAGAGTTCAATCGCAAATACACAGATCTAAATTGGCGGCTCAGTCATTTTCAATCCACGACAACCTCTTTCTGCGTGAGATCGTGCTCCTTAATGAGGACGACTTCCGACACTTCCCGTCCGTCAGACACAGTGGAGGTTACCGTATATTCCCCTGGGTAGAGGCCACGTACTATCCATAAACCGTTGGCATCTGTTTTCCCCTCGCGGATTTTTTCAATGGAGTTGGGATCATTCGGCACCATGCGACAGTCAACATTCGCCAGCGGAGCTCCGCTTTTGTCCATGAGCGCCCAACGCAATGCTCCTGCTTCGTAGAGTACGTCCATCAGCTCTACTGTTTCCCCAGCCTTGATCTCTACCGTGTGCTCTTTCACCTCAAAGCCATAAGAACTCACCTGGACGTTGTAAGTCCCCGGGGGGATGTTATTGATACGCATGACCCCCTCGTCGTCGCGCTTCTGTCCGTGATCGAATCGCACCCCGGATGATGTCGCAAGATGGCACCATGCCTCCGGAACGGGTTCACCATTGGTCAGATTCAGCACGACGGAAACCAGCGTCCCTCCCTGCACTGCACCAAGCCTTAAAGTTACGAGCTCCGAATCAGCATTGCGAGGCACCTGAATATTTTCGACCAGGGCGATGCCCAGCTCTTCTTTGCTTGCAGAAACCCCGTACGAGTCGGGAAAGAGATCCTCGATCGCAAAGGAGCCGTCCTCCTGGGAGGTCACAGTCCATGTGCGAGGCTGGTAGCCATCTTCATCATCAGCAGCGCGGGAACGGCGCGCCGAAACTTTCGCATTGGCTACCGCAGCTTCATTAGCATCAACAACCATCCCTACAATTCGCCCTGCGGGAAATTCGAATACTTTTTCCGTCACGCTTTGCGGTGCGATATCGATCTGTTCTTCGATTCTTCGTCTTTGATCCTGCATAGAATAGATACTCACCCTCCAACGCCCGGGTGCCATGTTTTTTACCTCGAAGGTGCCGTCCTGGCCGGCAGCAGCGGATTTCCACTGGTCAAGGTTAGTCTGGCGCAAGCTAATGCGGGCAATCAGGGGTTCACCCTTTTGCAACACCTGACCTTTGAGAGTTGCTGCACCGATGCGCAAGATGTACTCCTGGGTCTCATCCTCACCTAGCCGGACGAAGTGTGACACCTCGTACTCCGGAACCCGGAGTGCATACATCCCATTGCTCAAGGTTTTGAATTCAAAAGCTCCATCATCATTGGTTATTGTCTTCTTTTTTATATTGGTCATCTGTGGCTGGAGTTCAACGGCAATCGCAGGTACAGGGTTCTCGTCCGGAAGTTGCACCACGCTGCCCTTGATAATTCCTCCCCCACCGATTTCCACGTCGCCAAGGTCTGCCACAGCGCCGTGCTCAACTTCGATCGTCCTGGTTTGTGCCACAAATGGTTCCGGAGGATTAAACGCCACTGTATTTTCTCCCTGAGATGCACTCTCAAATTGAAAACGCCCATCCTCTCCTGTTGTGGTTATCGCCTCAGGCGGGTACTGGCTAGGTGGCCAATCTCTGCCAGTACCCTGCAGGTTCACGCGTACCCCGGACAATGGTTCTTTGGCTTCGCGTATTATGACCCTTCCAATAATTGAACCCCCAGGACCCAACTTGAAAGTTTTCTGAAGTACATCTTTGTCTTCCGGCATTGCAATATAACCAGTGTCGAGGCTACTGTAGCCTGGGACTTCAATAAGGAAACTGTAGCTCATCCCAGGCTGGAGCTTTTCAGCTTTGAACTGACCCGGCACCTCGGGATCCTTTACAGGCCGGGCGCCGGTGCGGGAGGATACGGTAAAATCCGCTATGGGCTCCCCGCTCTTCCAATCTACAACGCGGCCGATCAAGGTCACCTTTGCCTTAGCGCCGAGGACGAAATCAGCATCGTCACGCCCCACCTCAATATTTTGATGGGATTCACTCCCGTAGTCAGGATGATGGAGGCTCACGTTGTGAGGCAAATCCGCCAGCCCCTCAATCCGATAGCGTCCTTCGGCATCGGTTTGGCTATGTCCAGAGCTACTCTCGCCTGAGCCGCTGGCGTAGACGCTAATATTCACTCTTTCTAGAGGCTCACCCTCGGCGTTGCTGATTCTCCCTGCGAGAAATTGCGATTGGCGCAAAACAAGCTTTACGCCGGATCTTAGCTCACCTGGGCTCGGGGTAATTTTCTCCTCCTTACTTGAAGCGAAGCCCTCTTTTCTGGCGAACAGCCGGATTTCTTCAGGCGGTAAATCGGACATTGTGAAATTCCCTCTGGAGTCGGAGGCCGTATCTCCAAGATTTTCGGTTCTCCCATACGGTCCAATCCATAACATGAGTCTGGCCCGAACTGTAGCCCCCTCCACAGGTTGATTCTCCGGGTCTACCACGGTTCCTGTAATCGAAGCGCTTTGCCTCATAATTATATCTACGCCTTTGACAGGAGTATCCTGAACCGTCACCTGATCGGAGAAGGAGGCAGCGTAACCCGGCGCTTCCGCCTTGACCCTGCACGGAAGGAACGGTTCCGCATCAAGCGTGAACTCCCCTGACTCATCAACCGGCGTGAACTGATCACGCTGTGACCAATTACGAGAGGTATAAAGCACCACTTTGGCGTCGGTCACCGGAAGGTCATCAGCTGTTTTTACCACGCCTGAGATAGTAACAGCCCGCATCATTTCAATATTTTGTGTGATTTCCAGATTATCTGGCGCTAGCTGAATCCGAATATACGGGTCGTGAGGCTGCCGTGAGACCAACGCATATCCCTTTTTCTCGGCCTTGAGGGCGATCTGAGGTGGGGTCAATCCCTCCAGGAGGTATTCCCCCTCCGGACCAGTTACGTCGGTAAACTTTTCTATATCACGCCCCCAGGCAGACGAAACCTTAACTCCTTCTAAAGGCTCCCCCGTGTTCTTTTCTGTCACTTTCCCATTAATCGTATGCCCTTTGTAGAGAAACAGTTCAATCCCGCTCTTTACTTCTTTCTCGGCAAGAGCGATTTGACGATCGCGAGGATCTTTGGGTGGAACCAGAAAAAGGTCATCTTTCAGCGCTTCTATCACATAAGAGCCTGCGGCAAGCTGTTCTATACTGAATGCGCCGAACTGGTCTGTTTTGGCTACTTTAGGAATAAGAGATGGTTGAGGGCCACTGGGTACGAGGTGTGCCTTGACCGTGGCATCGGAAACCGCTTCTCCAGAAGATAATAGATAAACATTTCCTTCCAGTGATGCGCCCTCAGATGTCAGCCGGAGAACCAAATCCTCAACCGGTGCAGTGACCTTTTGGCTCAGGGGAACGTGGCGAGGCGAGTGAACCTCCAGCGTCACCTCACCAGGTGGGGTGTCTTCGATGGAAAAGCGACCGTCTGTGTCAGTCTTGGTTTCACTTCTGGTGATTCTTTGCTCACGACCTTCTCCTCTGAATGAGAGTGCCATTACCTTAATATCGGTGACTGGCTGCTCCGCTTCATCTATGACAAGTCCTCGGATATAAGCCGCCGACGGCAAAGCTATATCGTGTCTTACCTCCCGGGTTCCTGTTTGCCTTTCGCCGGCCCGTGCCGCTTCTTGATCTACTATGTAAGTGCTTACCCTTGCACTGCCTTTGCGCGATGCGTTGAGCAAGAAGTACGGGTGGTCTTGAGCGACCAACCGATAATGCCCGTTGTCGTCCGAGACGGTTTTTGCAGCCTCCTCCTCAACAAATCCACTTCCTTTCCTGTCTATTATTAGTTTAACGAGCTGAAGTGTGGCACTCGTGGCAGGAGAGCCATCCTGCAAAGTCACACGGCCAAAAACAATCAGACGCGGCCCAGTGGTCAGGGTGTCCTCGGCCAATGGCACGGATATGTGCACCACTTCCTCGGCCGGAGTTTTAAACGCACCCGGCGCCACTGTCTCTATCGGCGTTTGGGTAGCTGAGATTGGAACTGCGAGAGTCTTTGATACTTGCTGTTTCTGAATTGTACGCGGGGACTCCTCTTTGCCACAGGCCATTAATATCACAATTATTGAAAGTATTGAAGCAAGGACAGTCCATCGCCAACCACTGGCCCACTTCCTATTTTTTCGCATCATCTTCCTCTCTAAGGGTAGTTTGTAAAAAAGCAGGCACTTCTTATTTATAACCCTAATATTAGTTTAGACGTGAAAGCAACAGAAAAAGTTCACATTTTATTGCTTCTCGCGTAGATAATGGGTCAGTTGGAAAATTCAGCGTAGCGGTCGCATTTATGTTCGCCTAGGCGGATGGGATAAATCCACCAGAGGCGGACGGGTCGCACCGCTACAATTCCATTAGATTGTGTCATTATCTGTGCGAAGATCAATAAGCAATGCTTCCTTTTTTCCTCTCACCAAAAATTCCCACCGTTTCTTCTCTCCACCAGTGCGAGTGCCAATCCTAATTGATGACCAGCAGACTAAAGAGTCGGCTTGACAATTAGCTTTTTGTTGGTTAAGCAGGCAGTTGTACCAAAAGGCCATAAATTAGCACTAAGTACCAGAGTAACTTCATTGTCAATCCCATAGCTAAGCAGGAGGTAATGCCCATTACCCGAACAAACGATGATATAGGAATCTCTCTCTTAAGAATAAGGAACAAAAACAAAACATTAAAACAAATATATTATGCAAGGAGATGAGCAGATGGGAACGAGACGCTTTCGTAACGCAGTATTATTTTCTTATCTGCAAGAAGTCACAGTTGTTGCATTATGTGTTATCGTGGTACCGCTCTTTTGCTTTGCCGCAGTTGGTTTCGCGGGGAATGAAAACGTAGCAATCCAATCGGCGGTTGCGCCAGCCGCAGTACAGGCGGGTGAGAAAATCGGTTCGGGCGATGGGCGCATCCACATTATCCCAACCCTGTCCTCGCGCTTGTGTAAGAATGGCGAAAAACTGACTATCAGCGCTGTTGTTAAGGCGCAGGCAGGCATAAGGGAGGTCGTAGCGGATATTGGCAGTATTGAAACTGTCATCCTCAAACCTGCCTCGGTCAACACTGGTGAGGGCGATGCCCTCGGCAATATGGGACTCTATACAGCAGAATGGATCGGGCACGATCTCGAGGAAAAGGTCTACAACATCACTCTTCGTGTGACTGATACAACCGGTCACATCTTTGAGGACGCCTCGCTCTCGTTCTCCGACCCGGTAGCAGGACACAGCACACCCGGCACCACAAATTATCCATCTTATGGATTGAAAAGAATTGGTGCAGATCTTCTTAGTGAGTCGTCTCTTGCGTGTGCTGTGGCAGACACAGCTGCCGGCTACGCCTATTTCGGAACATTTGGCGCGCCCGGCAAGGTGATAAAGGTTGCGCTGGGTAGCGGATCGAATCCCCCGACACGGGTAGCGTCGCTAACACTGAATCCCGGAGAAGACTATCTCCGGAGCGCCGTCATCGACACCTCCGCGGGTTATGCATATTTCGGAACCGGTACCACGCCCGGCAGAGTGGTAAAGGTCACGCTGGGAAGCGGATCAAGTCCCCCGACTCGTGTCGGCGCAGTTACACTGAATTCAGGAGAGGATATTCTCCGGAGCGGCGTAATAGACACCTCCGCAGGATATGCTTATTTCGGAACTGAAACCACGCCTGGCAGAGTGGTTAAGGTAGCGCTGGGAACCGGGTCAAATCTGCCAGCTCGCGTCGGCGCGGTAACACTTAATTCTGGAGAAGATAAGCTCATGAGTGCCGTCATAGACCCATCCGCAGGGTATGCTTATTTCGGCACCAATACCTGGCCCGGCATAGTGGTAAAGGTGGCACTGGGAAGCGGTTCAAATTCGCCGACTCGCGTCGGCGCAGTAACATTTAATTACTTAGAGGATAAGCTTGTCAGCGCCGTCATAGACACCTCCGCAGGATACGCCTATTTCGGCACCAGTACCACTTGGGGCTATGTAGTAAAGGTGTCCTTGGGAAGCGGGTCTAATCCGCCAACTCGCGTCGGCGCACTGAACCTTACCAGCATCGCGAATCAGCTCCTTAGCGCCGTAATAGACACCTCCGCAGGGTATGCCTATTTCGGCACCCTTGAAGCGCCCGGCGAAGTGGTAAAGGTGGCCCTGGGCAGCGGGTCAAATCCCCCGACTCTTGTGGGTACACTGACCCTGAATTCGGGAGAACATAATCCCTCGTGCGCCGTAATAGACACCTCCGCAGGATATGCTTATTTCGAAGCCGGCACCTCACCCGGCAGAGTGGTGAAGGTGGCCTTGGGGAGCGGGTCAAGTTGGCCGACACGTGTGGGCGCGGTAACAATGCATCCCACAGAGCAGGACCTCGGCTGTGCGGTAATAGATACCTCCGCAGGATACGGATATTTTGGCACCCGTGATGACCCCGGCAGAGTGATAAAGGTGGCGCTGGGCAGCGGAACAGAGCCCCCAACTCGGGTGGCCGCAATATCACTGAATTCCGGAGAAGGTGGTCTTTTATGCGCCGCCATAGACCCCTCGGCAGGATATGCCTATTTCGGAACCTGGTCCTCGCCTGGTAAAGTGGTAAAAGTAGCACTGGGCAGCGGGTCAGATCCGCCAACTCGGGTGGGCGCGCTTACACTGAACTCTGGAGAAGATATTCTCATGAGTGCCGTAATAGACCCTGCCGCAGGATACGCATATTTCGGAACAAGCGGTTTCTCGCCGCATCAAGTGGTAAAAGTAGCATTAGGAAGTGGGTCAAATCCCCCAACGCGGGTAGGCGCAGTAACACTGAATTCCGGAGAGAACGACCTAAATTGTGCCGTAATAGACCGTGCCGCAGGATACGCATATTTCGGCTGCGATACCTCGACAGGCAAAGTGGTAAAGGTGGCACTGGGCAGCGGGTCAAATCCGCCGACACGTGTGGGCAGGGTAACACTGAATTCTGGAGAGGATTATCTCGAAAGTGCGGTCATCGACCCTGCCGCAGGATACGCCTATTTTGGAACCTGGGACTCGCCCGGCGAAGTGGTAAAGGTAGCATTGGGAAGCGGGTCAAATCCCCCAACGCGGGTGGGCGCGGTAACACTCAATTCAGGTGAGAATTATCTTATTAATAGTGCCGTCATAGACCCTTCGGCTGGATATGCCTATTGCGGAACCTATAGCACGCCCGGGAACGTGGTAAAAATCAAGTTGGGAAGCGGATCAAATCCTCCAACACGTATAGGGGCGATAGCACTGGGTGCTAGTGAGAAGGCCCTTCGTACCGCCGTAATAGACACCTCCACAGGCTACGCTTATTTCGGAACCGATACCGCGACCGCCAGTGTGATAAAGGTCGCTTACTCTCAAAAAAATTACATAAAGGCCACGAAGATGGATTTAGCACACGAAGCGTGGGTCATTGATGTTCGCTATTATTCACATAAGAATGACGGAAATATCCGCCTGGCGATCTATGACGACGATACGACCAAAACCCTGCTTTGGGAATCGGGATCAACGACCAACACGGCAACTAACGCGTGGCTTACTGTTGCAATTCCATCCGGAACGCCGTCCTCTCTATATCTTCCCCCAGGTACATACTGGCTTGCATTTCAGACCGACAGCACCTCGGATGTTCCGAGTTATACTGCAGGCAGCCCCGGCGATGGATTTTATGTGAACTACCTTTACGGAGCGTTCCCCACTAGTCTTGGCAATGAGGTGGTCAATACTACGTCGGAAAAATGGAGTGAGTATATTACATATTCTTCATCCAGTCTGGTAGATTTATATGTCTATTCGGATTACGACACTCCGGTGCCTCCTGCAGGAACTAATTACATAACTACCGGGTCACTTGTAACGGCGTACATAACCAATCCAACTGTCTCTGGACCAACAGGAACTAGATATGTCTGCACAGGGTGGACAGGGGCAGGTTCAGTTCCCGATTCTGGTACCTCAACAACCCTAACCTTTACTATTGACCAGCCTTCCACGATTACATGGCAATGGAAGACACAATATTATCTCGATGCCTTAGCAAATCCCTCTGAAGGCGGCTCGGTTACCCTTAACGATGGTATTACGCCAGCTACCGACTGGTATGACGATGGGGCTGTGGTAACTGTTCTTGCTATTCCTGCTTCCGGTTATGAATTTGACGACTGGAGCGGTGACCTCTCCGGCTCTAGTAATCCAGAAACTGTGAATATGATTTCGCCAAAGAATATTGTGGCAAGCTTTTCACTCATCCCAACTCCGACGCCGACGCCCACTCCAACACCCACGCCAACACCGACCGTTACCCCTACACCATTTCCACCGCCTCCAACTGCGACGCCAACACCGACATCAACTCCAACGCCGACTCCCACCGAAACGCCTACTCCAACCCCAACGGCGACTACTACCCCAACACCCACTCCGACAGGGACGCCTACGCCGACACCGACGCCAACAGCGACACCAACCACACTCGTCAAGGAATATACGTTTGATACAAACATTGAAGGCTGGACATTCCTGGGGCTAAATGCTCCGCCGTACTTCTACCCGACATCCTCCAGCTATACTGGTGGTCGGTTAGGCATCAGTTCTGCAAGTGATGCAACGAATCGCGCGGGATTCTGGCAAAGCCCGCCGACACATATTGCTTACCTGGCGGATAACGTATACAGGGCAAGGTTCCTGGTCTCCTCAAATCAAGCTGTGGCTGCTCAGAATCCGCAGTTCCGCATGCGATGGTTCCAGGATCTAGCTCTCGAGTCCGCATCGCACGTCGTGAATGCATCAGACCCGCAGAGCTACTCCTTGCCAACTGACCCAACCACGACTACATACAGCTGCTACTTTGCGCCTGTCTTGAGCGGCCACCTGGGTGTGGCCTTTGACATGCTTGACTTCAGCGCAGGGCAGTACGGTACGCACTATGTGGATGAGGTTATCGTGGAGCGGTTCGCACGTCCAACTACTACCACAGCGGTCAAGACGTATAGCTCTTCAACTGACTTTTCCAACTGGGCATTCTTGACAAACGTTGGCTTTGGTCCAGTTACGTCCAGCGTTGGCACAGACACGCTCACGATTTCGTCCACCCTTGCTAACTCGAGCAATTTTGGATGGTGGCAGTCAAGCGGGACGGCAAATGAGCTTACTTATGTTGAAAATGAGCTCTATCGGGCCACATACACCCTGAGGTGCGTTAGTGACGTGGCGCGAAACGACATGCCACAGGTCAGACTGCGTTGCCAGAACGAAGACGGCCAGATGACAGCGACCATGGAGCTGAACAGCCAAGGCACAGGCCCAGGCGCAATGCCGACAGTTAGTGGTACTGACTACGACTTGTACTGGGAGACACCGATCCTGTCCGCATGGCCATTGTCAACGACGGAGGATGGCTTCATAGTGGCGATTGACGTGCTTGACTTCGACCCGTCGAAAGGTGGGACCATCAACATAGACAGCGTCGCGATTGATTATCTTGAGATTCCATAGACCTCAATCAAACGAACCGCGGAGTACTGAGTAGGGGTACGCCGTGGCGCACCCCTACTTGGCTGGATACAGCGATCATGTCAGGTAAAAGACGAACATTACATCTTTTACCTGCTTTTTGATTTTCAGACGAGCGGCTCTACTTCTTGCCTCCAGCGAACTGCGTCGGTGAAGACTTACTCATCTCCTTTGACATGCTCAATTTTTCACCGGACGACGCCCCAACCGCAAGCCTGATCCTCGACCGCACAATAATCGAAACTCTCTCACCGCCAGCCTCACCCTGATCCGCCTTGGCTGGACAATTCTTGTAAGTGGGGGCAATTCATGAATTGCCCCACAAAGATTTTCGCCTCCTCCTTTCAGCGAAAATTCGCGCCGCTTAGTATACTCTGCGCGCGCGACTTCCAGCCTAAATGGAGGCCGAGAAGATAAGATTCTATTTGACAATTAGCCTTCCGGAAGTTATACATAGAAGGTTGAAGTAACAGAGGCAAAATCATGAAGAGGTCGGATAACTTCTTCATTTGTCCAGCCAATCAGGCAGCAATGCCTATTGCTGCCCAGTCTTTATGTTTTCAGACAATACTGCCGGAGGAGGTATTATTATGATGGGTTACACTATTTGGCGCGCAGTTCGTCCTGGAAATGGTTCGGTACTAGCATTCTTATTAATCATTGCAGCGGTTCTACTGTTCTGTCTTTCAAGTTATGGTGAGCAGACCAGTGCAGTTGACGTTAACACATTGGAGCAGTCAGATTGGTGGCAGACAGTGCAGCAGAATATCCACCAGATGGAATATGAAGTAAGCTATCAGGAGCAGTGTATCATACCGGGTGGAAAATCTGGCTATCATATGGCAAACCGCGCCCAGAACCTCAGGGCTTATTTCTATCCAGAAGGAATGAAAGTAGTACGCCGCACAGAAACGGATCCTTCCTGGGTCTGGGGCTATCAGCTGAGCGGTTTTGGCCGCAAAGGTGAAATGAAGACTTTGGCGAAGCCAACGCTCACCACGGCAAAGAATCGTATCGAGTATCACCGTGGGCCTTTGATAGAGCGCTATGAGAACCGTGCAGATGGAATTAAGCAGAGTTTTTTCATCACGCACCAGCCAAAAGGTTCTGGTCCACTGGTGCTGGAGGCCAGGATCAGCGGCGATCTGTCTGCACAGGTAGCGGACGATCGTTCAGCAGTTGAGTTTCTGTACAAAGACGAGACCGTGGTTCGATACGGCGGTCTTCAAATCATAGATGCCAATGGTCGTGAGTTCCCCGCAAAGATTTCTCTTACTGGCGACCAATTATACATTACCATTGATGAAGCTGGGGCAGTCTATCCCCTATGCATAGATCCTGTCATTGTGGGCAAGGTAAAACTCGGCCTTTCCACTACGGCTGACTGGACTGCGGAGAGCAACCAGGCTGATGCCTACTTCGGCAACTCGGTGGGCACGGCAGGGGATGTGAACGCCGACGGCTACGCAGATGTCATCGTCGGGGCGTGCTACTACGACAACGGCGAAACGGATGAGGGGCGTGCCTTCGTCTATCACGGCTCGTCGTCTGGGCTCAGCACGACCCCGGCCTGGATGAAAGAGAGTAACCAGGCCGAGGCCGAGTTCGGCAACTCGGTAGGCACAGCAGGTGATGTGAACGGCGACGGCTACGCAGATGTCATCGTTGGGGCGTGCTACTACGATAACGGTGAAACCGACGAAGGGGCTGCCTTCTTCTGGTACGGCTCGCCGACTGGACTGGGGGATAATGGCTGGACTGATTGGATGGCAGAGAGCAACCAGGTCGAAGCCTATTTCGGCACGCGCGTCTCCACGGCCGGGGATGTCAACGGCGACGGCTACTCTGACATTATCATTGGGGCGTGGAAATACGACAACGGCCAGACAGACGAAGGAGCTGCCTTTCTCTGGTATGGCTCGGCAACAGGACTGGGTGACAACGGCACCCCGGCTAATGCTGACTGGACCGACGAAGGCGACCAGGCTGGCGCCGAGTTCGGCAACTCGGTGGGCACGGCAGGGAATGTTAACGGCGACAGCTACGCAGATGTCATCGTCGGGGCGCATGTCTATGACAACGGGCAAACAAACGAGGGGCGTGCCTTCGTCTACCACGGCTCCGCTTCTGGCCTCTCTACCTCAGCCGACTGGACCGCCGAGAGCAACCAGGACTACGCCGAGTTCGGCTACTCGGTGGGCACGGCAGGGGATGTTAATGGCGACGGCTACGCAGATGTCATCGTCGGAGCATGGCTCTACAACAATGGCGAAGCGAACGAGGGGCGTGCCTTCGTCTACCACGGCTCTGCCTCTGGCCTCTCTACCTCAGCCGACTGGACCGCCGAGGGCGACCAGGTCAGCGCCGACTTTGGCTACTCAGTGGGCACAGCAGGGGATGTTAACGGCGATGGCTACGCAGATGTCATCGTCGGGGCGCCATACTACGACAACGGCCAGACGAACGAGGGGCGGGCCTTCGTCTATCATGGCTCCGCCTCTGGCCTCTCTACCTCAGCCGACTGGACAGACGAGAGCAACCAGGCCAGCGCTCAGTTCGGCAACTCGGCAGGCGCGGCAGGGGATGTGAACGGCGACGGCTACGCAGATGTTATCATCGGGGCGCGCTACTACGACAACGGCGAAGAAAACGAGGGCCGTGCCTTCGTCTATCACGGCTCCGCCTCGAGCGTCTCTACGTCAGCCGACTGGACCGTGGAGAGCAACAATACCAACGGCTACTTCGGCTACTCAGTGGGCACGGCAGGTGATGTGAACGGCGACGGCTACGCCGATGTCATCGTCGGGGCGCGCTTATACGTGGGTGTGGGAGGTGCCTTCGCCTACCACGGCTCCGCCTCGGGCCTCTTTACCTCAGCCGACTGGACAGCC
>CAZVVA010000069.1:3162-17542 GCA_964630455.1 uncultured Candidatus Sumerlaeota bacterium | reverse complement strand
GAACTTAATGGGTGCCTCACCACCGGCAATGCTTATATATTGACTCTGGCCTTCCGGGCCGAACGCCAGACGCATCAGCATGTCCGGACCCAACCGGAGTACCTGACTGAATCCTCGTATTGCCGTCGAGAGCGTATCCAGGATTTCTGCCACCTCGCGCCGATAGACTTCTTCTTCGCGTTGCACAGCAACATCATTGATCAGGGCGATGCCCTTGCGGAGATAACGATACGACGACGAATACTTTTCCTTATCAAAATCTTCCATTGCAAAGGTTAAATATCGCTCAGCCTTCTCAACGACCTCAGGATCAAAATTCTCCATTTCTTTCGTCGCAATAATCTCGTGAAGGTGGTTGCGCTTGGCTTCCACGAGGTCAGCGATCATCACAGGCGTATTCTCGATTAGATGGCTCAAGTGGGCCTCAATTTCTGAGAGCTCCCTGTCCACATAGTCATACTTCTCCACCGTAAATTGGGTTTCCACACTCGCGATCCGTTTGAGCATCTCTTTGGCATCGTCCACGCGGAAATAGTTGGCACCGGAATGCAAGGCAACATTCAGGGTATCTTTGACGAACTGCATGCGCACAGCATAATCCAGCTTCTTTGCGTCCACAATGACCTGCTCGGCTTCGATCCGGGCTCTGTCGGCAAATGCATGTGAGGATATGTAGTCGCGTCTGTCGAGCGATTCACGCGCGATTTTTCCATGCATAATAGCCTTGGCCAGCAATTCGTAATTATACTTCCATCCGTCGTATGTCTTGGCGTCATTAATTGCGGTCTCCGCGTCCCTGACCTTCTTATAAAGGGCCTCGCTGGCTCCCTTAAATGCCTGAAGTGCAGTACTTCTTGCAGTGACGGAATCCGCACTGGCAAAGAGATTCTGTGCGGTCAGGTGGAGCTTACGCGCCTCTTCAAGCAGCGAAGCGGCGTATGTGGACGCGCCAGCCTCCTCTGCCTGCCTGATTTTCTCCTTTGCTCGCTGAATTTCATCCTGGGCCCAGAGGCGGCTCGCATCGAGCGAAGCTGCAGAGGCCACTCTTGCTGCCTGGAAAGCAGTTTCCAGAGCTGGCTTTAACTTTTCGACAGTAAGTGCCCGCTCAGCCTCGGCTAGAAGCTCCATGGCCTCGTTCAACTCAGTAGCTTTATACTTGTCTGTCTGATACTCGGGCGCCTGTTGGATAATTCGCCGCGCCTCTTCAATATTCGCCACGGCTTTCTTTGACAACTCCTGAACTGTCACCTCCAGCTGTGCGCGTGTTTCCGAGGCCTTGTGCGCAGCATCCTTGTACCTATTGTCGTCCAGCAGCGCCTTTGTATCTTCAAGCAGTTTCTTGGTCTTATCCAGCTCCTCAGGCGCGTACTCACGAGCACCGTCTCGCTCGTAGCGCGTAATCTGCACTGCCAGCTCGGTGATCGCGTTATGAGCCACAACATGATAGGTTTCCGAGAGCACATACTCGGCGCTTTTCTTCACGTCGCCAGCCATAAGAATTGCCCTCTTGTATTGCTTCTCTTCCTGACGAACCTTTGCAATTCCATGTGACAAGCGGGCATTTTGCAAAATCCCGTTCAAATTTTCCTTCATCAGCTCCTTGCTATTCTCGAATTCCCTCTCCATAGGCGTCATGGCGTCGCGCAGGTTAATAATGAATATGGTCTCCATTTTATCAAAGACTCTTTTCGCAATATCCAAAGCCTCACCTGCAGAGCGCAACGCATCCAGCGCCAGCTCGTTAAACGCCGTTTCAATCTTCTCGTTTTCGCGCAACGCTTCTTGACAAACGGTTTCCGTATCTTCAAACAGCTCTCTATCAAATTTTGCCCGGGCATCAGCAAGCATTTCCTCAACAACCTCAACCCGACCCGGGAGATACTCCTTTGCCCCGCCCTCTACCAGAGCAGAAATCGCCATCTCCACAGCTTCAATCTTTGCATTGGCCGACTTCTGCCGCGTGATATAGATGAGAACCTTCACCTGGGGCTTCAGGACTTCCGCGGTATCCAAGACAGTATCGTATTTCCCCTCAAAATAATCCTGAATCATGGCTTCAAACGTCTCGACACACGACTTCAACTTGTCGGGCGCGTAGATTTCCGCCCCCTTGATGATCGCAATGGACAGATCGGATTCGATCATCGAGATTTGTTCCTGTGATTTCTTCTCTTTGGTCCTGAGAATTCCCTCTTCAGCCTTGACCACGGCACGATCAGACTGACTGATGGCACCAAGATAATCGCGCCTGACACTAATCATGTTTTCAATGGTGGTTATGTAGTCTGTAACCTCGATGATGTATTCAGGGGCATACTTGGGAACTTCCTGGGTACGCATTTCGGAAAGAGCATTCTTAGCTTCCTGCATCTTGCGCTCCGCAGAATTACGCAGCCGTCTCAAGAGGAGATCAACCTCACTGATCACCTCCTCGGACAGCTCAATAACTTTATCCCATTTGTCCTTGGCCAGGCGCTCTTTGGCCTTTGTATAAATCTCCTGGATTTTCTCATAGCGCTCAGGGTCTTCCTTACTCCCCTCATTCAGGTCAGTAACATCAATCGCTGCCTTGGCATCGTTGATCTTCACATTCGCACGCTGGGTCTTGGATTGAGTGAGTGTCCGCTCTGCCAGGCTTACGGCTGTTTTTGCCCGCTCCAAGGCGTTCCCATACTGCCGTGCGTTGAGCTGCTGATTAGCAGCGTTAACGTTTGTCCGCGACTGCTCTAAAAGATTTGCTGCATACTTTTCTGCCTCGTGTTTCTGCGCCTCCTGGAGGCGATTGTTTGCCTTTTTTAGCAGCAGCTTGGTCCGTTGCTTTGCGCACCCTGCAATCAACGACAACGAACAGACTAATACCGCCATGTAGAGAACTACTCTGATTCGCATCAGCCGCCCCATGGACATGTCCTCCGCTTTGGTTTCCTGTTCATCTCCTCGCCCAACGCCGCCTAAAGAATCTCCTCTCGGGCTTCCCTTTTCCCCGCCCCCACAAGCAGGCCCAGAATTCAATAAAGCCTATAGCTCTGACACCACAAAGAAGATACCTGCCACCACCACTATAACAGCAACAATACCGAGTATGATCCATAGATTCTTGGAGGCGAGAAATTCAAAGGATCCTTGCCCCCCTTTCAACTTTTCCCCCACCCTATCGCCTCCAGTACCAGCCATGGCCTTGATCTTTGCTACCGAGACCATGCCTTCCTTTTTTTCTCGTAGCAGGGGTACGAATCCTTCGGCAAGAAAACGATACGCACCAACGGTGCGACTCAAGTAAACGAAGACAGTATGCCAGCTTGTATAGAGCATCCGTTTGTCGCCTATAGGCAACGCGCGCAAGTGCCCCACGGAAATTGATTGGCGTAGAATCTCGAGAATCTTATCGCCACCGTAATAGAAAAGTTCATTTGAGCGCTGTGCGAGTGCCCGATAGCTCTTGGCAAGTGTACTCTTGAGCTCGAGAAAATCCTGCTCTTCCTGGCGCGAAATTGGCTCGCTCGTGAAAGAACGCTGAAAGTACTTCCTAAACGAAACCCACAGCTGAAGCAGATTCTTGAAGCCCTCCAGATTTGCAGCAATGACTTGAGTTTTCATCGTGATGTTCTATCCGGCCCCTGCTTACCGAAAATAGGCGCTACTCGCGCCGCTACCCGCAGGACCACCCATAGTCTCTCCTCCTCGAGCGCCGCCCCAGCGGTCAGCCGTAACCTGCTGCTGCTGCTGCTGCTGCTGTCGTCTTTCTTCCTCACGCAGCTGTTCTGCCAGAATGGGATTAAATCCCGGTGGCATCGGTGCCTCTGGCGGTTTAGGTGGTATCGGCACGTACAGCGGATAGAATCCACTCGTTGGATCATCGGGATTCTTGCGAAACATGCGCAGGAACCGCTCATTCCATTCTTTGAGCTTAGCGTCACGTTCTTGTTCTTCGTAGCGGCTCTTGGTGATCTGGGAAATGGGCTCTGTGGTAGTGGCATAAAGACGGAAGAATTGCAGAGAATCCGTTTCTTCGCAATAGTGCAGCAGCGAAAGCAATCGCTGCTTAAGGGCGTTACATTCAGGCCCTAAGAACTCGTCATTATGCTCAGTGATATTCGTATATTCTCCATCGCCGGCTTCTGCGTCGCCGTGGGTGCCATCATCATGGAATTGCGTTTTGGCAACTATCTCTGGCACCTGCGCCCTCCTCACATCTTCGAGTAATGTGCCACACACTACACACCTCACACGCTGGCCACCGATAACCATTACCATTACTGGTGTTGGCGTAGGTGTCGGCCCTTGGCCGGGCGCCGACGCAGCAACCCACGGAGCTGGTGGACCTGGTGCTGCTGCTCCAGCCGCAGCTGGCCTAGCGCCAGCCAATGCATCTGGATCTACAAAATCAACATCCATACGAGAGAATGGTGAAGGCCCGGCAGCCGGTGCCGGTTCAGCAGCCGCCCGCGCTCTTCCCGTATAGGTACTCGCGTCCAGACCGCCCGTTGGGCTTGCATCGAGAAGAGGCCGTTCCGCTCCACCTGTATCAAAAGGATTTAACTGAGCCAGTGTAACTGATGTAAAAGCCCAAGCAAGGGTCGCAAACAGTCCTACAAAAAGCAGTGAAAATCGTCTCATCGGAATCCCTCCTTTTGCTCTCGGAAAATTGTGGCGAGAAATCCTTAATCCGCCAATTTCCCCATTGAACACATTTAACTTATTAATATATCAGCACACAATCTGTCAAACAAAATAACTTACATTATCCCCCCTATTTTATTTGACGTGGAAAGCATCCTTCGCGTTGACATGGCAGCTGTATTCTGAGACTCCATCGCGCATTACCACTCATGGCCTGCTCCCGGATCCAGGCGAGATCCTTCCTCTTCCTGCACCAAAAGCAGTCCTTCTCGGACTTTGCTACTTCACCACAATGCGATGCTTATTCGCTTCGTAACGAACCGGGCCAATTCCTTCAACCTTCATGATATCTTGTGGGGAACGAAACGGCCCGTGCTCCTGGCGATACTGTATGATTCGCCCCGCCAGTGCATCGCCAATTCCATCGAGGCTCTTTAACTTTTCAGACGAGGCTGTGTTGATATTTACTCTCGCGAGAGAATCTTCCAGGATAAAGACGGCTTGGGGCTCTTTTTGCTGCCCTTCGCTTGCTGTGCCTGTCAGCATCAAGGAAGCAGAAGGCGCTGGCAATTGAGCTGTACTGGGAGCCGGGTGACCTTCCTGTGGCCCACCCACGCATACGTATCCCTTCAACCCGGAATATGTTTTCTCCCCGATACTCGAAATGTTAAATAACTCCTCTACGGCTCTGAAACCCTTATTTGCCTCTCGATACTCAATAATGAGTTGTGCTTTCTTGGGACCAATGCCAGGGAGCTGATCAAGCTGCTCAAGCGTTGCTTGATTAATATCAAGACGGCCCTCGACGTAGCTGCGCTGCGCCTCCGGCAGGGGCATTGGCGCCTGGCTTTGCTCTGCCTCATTTGCATTGCCACCCCCTGACATTGCCTTGCTAACTTTCCCAGACCCGGGCGCCCCTGACTCCACCCACACACCATGCCGGCCCGGGCGGCTGCCAACGTAATGGATACCCATACCAACAGTAATGACCAGGATCAACAGGAGCAGAATCTTCTGCTCCTGACGTGTCATTCCAGAAAGCATTGCTCCTCCTCTGGCTGAGAAAAACTGCGCAACGCCGCTGCTGCACTGACAACGATTGCCGCACGGCCGCTCACAGTACGATGTTGATTAATTTTCCTGGCACGTAGATCACACGCTCAATAGTTCGGCCTTCAAGGTGCTTGAGCACCCGTTCATCCTGGAAGGCCGCTTGGTTGACCTGCTCTTCCGTTGAACCAGCTGCCACTGAAACTTTGCCGCGCACCTTTCCATTCACCTGAACCACGATCAGCATCTTTTCGGCTGCGATGGCTTGCTCGTCATAAGACGGCCACGGTTCTGCCGAAATGGAGTGAGGGCTACCGATCGCGGACCAGAGCTCCTCGCAGAGATGCGGGGCAAACGGTGAGAGCAGTATAAGGAGACGCTGGATGCTGTACCATAGCAGCGCCTTAGAATCTGCGTCATCGCGCAAGGCATACCCATAAAGACCGTTGACCATTTCCATGATCGCCGCAATGGCCGTATTGAAATGAAACCTGTCTCCGATGTCGACGCTCACACGCTTTACAGTCCTATGGACTAGCCGATAGAGCTCTCGGTCAGCAGAACTTGACCCTGGGATCGGCGAATGCTGGGAGGCCGCTACTGCTCCCTCCTGAATCACGTTCAGGTTTGACTGCACAAACCGCCACACCCGATTGACAAACCGATAACAGCCCTCGACGCCCTGGTCACTCCACTCCAGTTCCTTCTCTGGCGGTGAGGCGAACAGAATAAACAGCCGCGCTGTGTCGGCTCCATAGCTCTCAATAATATCATCGGGATCAACCACATTCCCAAACGACTTCGACATCTTTTTCCCGTCTTTTGTCACCATCCCTTGAGCCAGCAATTGTTCAAAAGGCTCGTCGAAATCTATTAGGCCAAGATCGTGAAGGGCCTTACAGAAAAATCGCGAGTATAGCAGGTGGAGAATTGCATGTTCCACCCCACCGATGTATTGATCAACCTCCATCCAATAATTCGCTAATTTGCCATCAAACGGAACAACCTTATTGTGCGGGTCACAGTAACGCAAGAAGTACCAGGAGGAATCGAAAAAGGTGTCCATCGTATCCGTTTCGCGTCGGGCCGGCCCGCCGCACTCAGGGCACTTTGTCTCGACATAGTCGCGACTCTTGGCCAACGGGTTTCCGCTCCCGCTGAACTGTATCTCTTCTGGCAAAACAACCGGCAGGTCTTGTTCACGCACTGGAACAGATTTACACTGTGAACAATAGACCATGGGAATTGGCGTGCCCCAGTAGCGCTGGCGGCTGATAAGCCAGTCGCGTAGCTTGTATTGCACCGTGCGCTTCCCCAGACCGCGGGAAACAAGATCATCCGCTATGGCCTGCTGAGCGCGGACGGACTCCTTTCCGTTGTACTGGCCTGAGTTCACCATCACTCCCGGCTCCACGTATGCTGATTCCATATGGTCCGGGTCAAGCGTTTCACCCGGCGGCTGAATGACTACCCGAATGGGGATATTCATGAGCCGTGCGAATTCAAAGTCGCGTTGATCATGTGCAGGCACCGCCATGATGCATCCGGTGCCATACTCCATAAGAACAAAATTGGCAATGTAGATGGGAATCTCTTCGCCATTCACAGGATTAATGGCTTTTCGGCCGATGAACATCCCCTCTTTCTGGCGATCTTCTGCGGTGCGCGTGAACCGATCCTCCAGCACTACGCGATCAACGAGCCGCTTTACTTCCTGTTCATAAGCTGTACCTTGTACCAGTTCCATCACCAGAGGGTGCTCGGGAGCAAAAACCATGAATGTTACGCCAAAGAGCGTATCAGGGCGCGTGGTAAAGATTGGCAAGGACGTGCCGGAATCCGCAATCTGGAATTCCACCATGACCCCATCACTACGGCCAATCCAGTTGCGCTGCATGGTCTTGACATGTTCCGGCCATTTCTCCAGCCGATTAAGATCCTCTAGCAAGCGATCTGCATAGGCTGTAATCTTGAGAAACCACTGCTCGAGGTTTCGCACTGTAACCCGCTCTTCACAGCGCCAGCATTTCCCGCTAATGACCTGTTCATTGGCAAGTACGGTCTGGCATTGTTCGCACCAGTTGATCGGCGCCCGCTTCTTGTAGGCAAGCCCGCGTTTGTAGAACTGCAAAAAGAGCCACTGATTCCAGATGTAGTAGTCCGGTCGACAGGTAATGACCTCGCGAGTCCAATCGTAGCTCAGCCCCAGGCGTCGCTGCTGCTGTTTCATACTCTCGATGCATTGTTCCGTCCAGACACGCGGGTGAATTTGGCTCTTTTTTGCTGCATTCTCAGCAGGAAGACCAAACGCGTCGTAGCCCATCGGATGCAAAACGTTAAGGCCGTGTATCCGCTTGAATCGCGCCAGAGTATCCCCAATACAATATACGCGCAGGTGTCCCATATGGAGCTTCCCGCTGGGATACGGAAACATTTCAAGCACGTAATACTTGGGACGCGTGGTAGGGTGGGCGGTTTCAAATTGCCGGGTGGCTTCCCAGTGGGCTTGCCATTTTTCCTCAATATCCTTATGCGGATAATAAACTTCGATCATCGTCAATTTACTTTCTCGTTAGGTAATCTGGGTGAAAGATTGCAGCTAAATCGCAGACAGATTTTGAGGACTTTTAACTGGGAAGGCAAGAAAAGTCAAGCTGTTATCCTCCTCTGGTCATCGCAATCGGAGGCACCTGGCTTCCCGCATGGTATGAGCGAATGAAGCCTTACGTTGTATTCCTGTTTCGGCGGTAGGAGCACAACCTCTGGAATTTTGCGCGCCTAACTGATCTTTGGCGCAAATCAACACATGCAAAGCCGGTACATTAATATAGTACTCAGTACTCCAGAGAAGATTACATTTTTTTGAGAGGACATCCCGGTCGGAAGAACATACCCTGCATTGAGAAGATGTGCAGGCGGTAGGCCTAGCAACGGGAGCTCAGGATGAAATTGCGAATCTGCTCTTTTTCCTTCCGATGCAGATTCAAAAACATGAGGCCCATACGACAGGCAGGCAGCTCGAGCTTGTTAAACTCTATATGCACAATTTGCGCTTTCACGCTCGTTGGGAGAATATCTTTGGACGAGACCTCAAAATGCACGGTCACATCGCAGATCTCCGTATCAAATATTTCCTGGTACTTCTCATCAAAGTCGCTAACCACAATAGCCAAGCCCGTTTCACTCATGTTTTTCACAATGCCATTGAGGATCACGAGAGGAGCGACTGCGGAAGAGGTTTGAACGCGAAGCTGTACGGGGCAGTATATGGTAACCCGCTTTTCCCGGCGTTTTTCATACTTCACAGCCCACTTGCCGTGTAGCCAGCTGTCCGTTGCATCGCTGCGCAATTTCTCCCACGTCGTCTCGTTTGCACAGGAATTGCAGCGAAACACTTTCTCAGTCCCTACCATCCTCTCTACCACATGCGCATTCCCGCAATCGCACCAAACTGTTGCCTCTTCATGCGAGGTGTGATGACGATACTCTTTAAGCAAGATCATCATAGGCTCTCCAAAGCGCTCCTTACGTTTTCTCCCACATCGCCCCAATAGCTGCTCATTAACAGGAAATTAAATAGAAACATACATACGCTATTGCAACTTCTGGATAATTTGCAAGAAAAAAAGCATCTAATTGTCAAGAAAATTTTGGTTTCCTGTCGCCTGTCTGACAGCATTCCAGGCCGAGAGACGTTCGGCCTTGGCCTTAATGTTCATATGCATTACAGTACTTTCGGTGGCAAAATTTCGAAGCCCGGTCTTCCCTGCTTGACTGCCTTGAACAGGATGCGCTCTGCAGCAGCGCCTTTCTTCGTGTACACCGGAGAGAGCGTTTTGGGGGCAACTAATCAGGCAGTCAAGTCTTGATTCTTGAAATCTCAGGAGTAAGTTCTTCGCCTACATCGAGCACAGAATATTCTCTGTGAGCAGGTCTTTGTCACTCTTTCAATGGTTTTGTTCCGCTGCCGCAATGTCCGCTTTCCAGAGACGTTCAAATTCCCTTGACAACACGGCGCGCGTATCAACACTGTTTAAATAGAAAGAATACTTCCAAGAGCTGGAAAACACCTGGGGACATGCTGCGAGAAGACTCACCTCATATAGCGCTGGAAGGCCCGGTTCTTTCGCTAGTCTTCCGGGAGCGAGGATCCCTTGGCGCAAAAACCCCAAGCTCTTGCTTTGTCTAGGGCGGCTCATAATATATCTGTTTCGCCCGAATTTCAAGAACTCGTACCCCGGATACCACATTTACTACAATGAAAAAATCAATGTTCTACATTATTGGCTGTCTGGTACTAATTATTAACCTTGGATGCACCGGTTCTGATCGAACTTCAGAAACTATTAGGCGCTTTGAAGAACTAAAACCCGAGGCTAAAAATAGTCCTCTATCCTGCGCTGTTTTTGTTGCTCTCTCAGAAAGGAAAGCCGTTTATAGAACTGTTCTATTGGAAAAAATAGTTGAAAAATGTTTGGAAGCCGGCCTTAAAGAGAAAGCCCTTGAAATAATTTCCGAAGCGCTTCAGGCAGCAAAGACAATAAAAAAAGCAAGGGCAAGATCTGTTCGATTAAGAGTAATAGTTGAAAAATATGCAACAGCCGGAGAAATCGATCAGGCACTTGAGATAGCGAAAACAATAGAACAAGAATTTGCCGGATCCAGACCAATGCTTACGATCGCTCACGCTTATTCGCAAGCCGGGCAATTTGACCAGGCACTTCAGATAGCCCAAACATTTGATAGTGTCCTCTACAAAGACGCCATATTGAGAGGGATTGTTAAAAAGGACAAGAAAGGAGAGTATTGCGGTCAAGTTCTTCTTGAGGCCGAAAAGATGTCGGATTCAGCTCACAAAGTCAATACACTCATCACAATCGCCGACAAGTTTGCTGATATTGGACAAAAAGAGAATGCCTCTCAGATACTCTCGCATGCTCTCGCGATTGCTCAAGGCTTAGAGAAACTGAAAGCCCGGACGATGGCGGAGGTGGCGGCGCAATATGCAAAAATAGGAGAGCAGGAAAAAGCTTTAGAAATCTTATCCAAAGCGCTTCTCGAAGCCGATAAAGACTATTTCAAAGTCTGGACGCTGCGGGTAATAGCCCTAGCTTATGCACAAGCCGAGGACAAACAGATGGCCTCTAAGATATTCTCTCAAGCAGCTCAAAAGGCAGCTGGAGATCACAGTAGATTGTTTGACGTATTAAAGAATTGTGTAGAAGCTGAACTCTTTGGACAAGCACTCCAAATAGCCCGATCAATGAGAAAAGATTCTAAAGCTTCTGCAATTGCCATGATCGCTAAAGGGGTCGCTCAATATGCAAAAGACGGACATACTGATAAAGCATCGGAGCTATTATCACAGGCCTTTCAAATCTTGAACACAATCAGGGATTCCGAAGCCAAAGCCAGAGCATTAGCCGCGATAGCGGGTGCCTACCTAGAGGCAGGACAATCCGACCGGGCCCTTCAGTTCGCACAAAGCATAAAAAACATAAAGCGTGCATATCTAAGTAAGGTCAGGATCTTGATTAAGATAGCTGACAAGTGTGATGAGATGGGACAAACAGACAAAGCCTATGAAATATTATCCCAGGCTCAGCAGGCAGCAAATGCAATAGCCGAGCCTCATTGCAAAGTCATAGCGTTGATTGAGATAGCTGACAAATATGCTGAAACTGAACAAAATGGGAAAGTGTTCGAACTATTACTTCAGGCTCTGGAAACGGCAAAAACAATACGCTATACCTTTGAAAAAGCCCGTGCATTGGCTGACATAGGTATCATTTATGCGAAAACAAGACAGGACGTAGATTGGAGAGCTAGAAAGATCTTAAGTGAAATTGTAATAGAGCTTGAGTAAGAGCTTCTATTGTATTTGAAATTCTAGCAACGATTTCTTCTATAGTGTGGCAAATCGAAGGCCGTTTCTGGCAAAAAGTAGTGGCTTTGAGATTAGCCTCCTCACCCAGTAGGACGCCTCGCCGTCCCGACCCTACCTATGGTGTGATAAATAGCATGACGGAATTGTATTCGCAAGGGTCGTGCCATTAGGCTAATCATTTTGGGATTGTTACAGTACTTTGGGTGGCAGAATCTCGAAACCCGGGTTGCCCTGCTTGACTGCTTTGAACAGGATGCGCTCGGCAGCAGCGTCTTTCTTCGAGTACACCGGACAGAGCGTTTTGGGCACCAATGTTGCCTTTGCGCAAGCTATTAGCAGCTCATCCAGACGAGACGGAACATGGATTAGATAAAATGCACCCCGCGTGCACAGCAGTTGAGCTGCTGCGCTGACGATTTCGTCTAACTGTACATTAATCTCATGACGCGCCACTGCCTTTTCTTTGCTCGGTGGCAGCCGGCCGGCTCCTCGCTGATAGTAGGGAGGATTGGAGACCACGATATTAAATTCGCCACGTGGAAGCACCGCATCAATCTGGCGAATGTCGCCTTCCAACAGGCCAACCCGCCCTTTCAGACGTGCCTGATTCCTCTGGAGATTCTTTTCAGCTTGGGCAAGCACGGAAGATTGGATTTCAACACCTATCACCTGCACGTCTTCGCGGGATGCAAGACAAATGGCAACCACGCCACTACCGGTACCCAGATCAACTATACGCTCCCCCGGTGCGAGCGTAACAAATTCCGCCAGAAGAAGAGCATCTACACACGGAGTGCTGTCCGCGCCAAAATCCAATTGGTCGAAAGCCTTTGTGCAATTTTGGACCATCTTCCTATCCGGCTATCCAAACCACGGAAAAATGGTTTTAATGTGCCAGAGGCACATAAAAAACACGCGCGTTCTTCTTGCCTCAGTAGCGACAATAGCACGTGGCGATCAATCATTTAGGTGGCCCTGTGCCCGTATGGCCGAAGCCACCATCTCCTCGTTCTGTGGCTTTGATCTTGCGCACCTCCTCAAGAGCCACACGCTCGACTTTGCTGAAGACCATTTGCGCGATGCGATCGCCACGCTTCACAACAAAGGGCTGCTGGGCAAAGTTCGCCAGGATCACACCAACTACTCCGCGGTAATCGGCGTCAATCGTGCCAGGTGAGTTCAAGATACCAATCCGGTTATGCAAGGCGAGTCCGCTACGAGGCCGAATTTGCGCCTCGTAGCCCGCTGGAATTGCCAGACGAATACCCGTGGAAATCAGCTTGACTTCCCCTGGCGCAAGCTCAGTTTCCTTCTCGACCGCGGCGTAAAGGTCAAGACCAGCCGACTGAGCCGTGTGATACTCCGGTAGAGGTAGGTCCTCACATCCGGGTTCCCGCTGAATCTGCACGCGCAAGAAACTCAATTTCGTCCTCCTGCCAGATGAACGAGCGTCTACCCACTGTATGGTATCGTTCAACAGCTCGCTGCTGCAGAGAATCTGATCTGTAGTTATGAGTAAGAGTGTCGAAAAGTCAATAATGAATTGAACGAACGCCTCACTCCAGCCCGAAAATGCGAGAAGGACTTCAATCTCCAATCTGCATGCAGTGAGCGCAAGGCTTTAAGCCACCAGTCGGGCAAAAAACTCTTGCAAAGCCCATGTGCTCGTTCCTATATGTAAGTCTGTCAATGAGTTGACATTCAGGGACATCGTGCAGCAGTTTTTCTCATTGCGCCTATGATACGGGTTGCCGCTCCTCTGCCGTCCCTCATTGTACTGAACGAAAGAGCAAAGACATTATCGAATGCAACTTTAAGCATGAGTCGGCTGCACGCAGGGATGCTTGAGAGGTCCCAGGGCGGAGCCGAAAACTTTTGCGTTACACGTTAGGTTCCGCAAGGTCATCCATCGAACGAGTGTCATGAAAAGAATTTTGCTTGTTGATGACGATGTAAATCTCCGCCGAGTGATTGAGTATAATCTCACCCGGCAAGGTTACGAAGTTGTAGTAGCCGGCAACGGCGAAGAGGCGCTGAAACACTTTAGTGCCGCCCCATTCCATCTGGTTGTCACTGATGTTCGTATGCCAGGTATGGACGGCACGGCGCTGCTCCACGAGTTGAAGCGGCGCTCGCCTTCGGTCCTGGTTATTGTTATCACTGCGTATGGTACCATTGAGAACGCAGTCGAAGCCATGAAGACCGGTGCATACGACTACATCACCAAGCCGTTCAACCGGGAAGAGCTCAACCTGGTGGTCAAAAAGGCACTCGACTATCAGGAACTGATGGAAGAGAACATTGCCTTGCATCAGCAACTGGAAGAAAAGTTCCGGTTTGAGAACATTATTGGTACCAGCGCCAAAATGCAGGCCATCTTCAGACAAATGGCCCGAATCAAAGATTCCGATGCCACTGTGCTTATTCGTGGCGAGAGCGGGACAGGGAAAGAACTGGTGGCAAAGGCGCTCCACTATAACGGAAAGCGAAGAAACGAGCGCTTTGTGCCGGTCAATTGCTCTGCCATCCCAAGTGAGCTGCTTGAGAGCGAGCTGTTTGGCCATGTCAAAGGTGCCTTCACCGGGGCCGACGGGGATAAACAAGGTCTTGTGATGCAGGCCGATCAGGGCACCTTGCTGTTGGATGAAGTGGGCGAGCTGTCCCCGGCGCTTCAGAAGGCCTTTCTGCGGGTGCTGGAAGTGCGACGGGTTCGGCCCATCGGCAGCCGGCGGGAGGTTGCCAGCGATTTCAGGCTGGTGGCGGTCACCCACCGCAATCTGGAACAAATGGTGGCTCGCGGTGCGTTTCGCAGCGATCTTTTCT
>CAZVVA010000069.1:0-3152 GCA_964630455.1 uncultured Candidatus Sumerlaeota bacterium | reverse complement strand
GTGCCGGTCAATTGCTCTGCCATCCCAAGTGAGCTGCTTGAGAGCGAGCTGTTCGGCCATGAAAAAGGTGCCTTCACCGGTGCAATTGCCGACCACGAAGGGAAATTTGAGACGGCACATAAGGGCACGATCTTTCTGGATGAGATCGGCGATATGTCGCCCGCGCTTCAGAGCAAGCTGTTGCGCGTACTTCAGGAGAAAGAGATTGAGCGAGTAGGCTCAACCCGGCCGGTTCCTGTGGACGTGCGGGTTATCGCTGCCACGCATACCAACCTGGAGCAAAAACTCAAGCAGGGCGAATTTAGAGAAGATCTCTATTACCGGCTGAACGTGGTTCCCCTGCTTCTCCCGCCACTCCGCGAGCGACCCGAGGATATTCCGCTGCTTGTTCAGCACTTTATGAAAAAATTTCGGGCCGACCACCTGACAGTCAGCCCTGAGGTACTCAGAACCCTTCAATCGGCTCCGTGGCCGGGAAACGTGCGCGAACTGGAGAACTTCTTTGAACGGATTATTTTGATGCGAGAAAGCCAGACGAACGTGATCACTCTTGCGGATCTGCCTGCGGATTTTGCCCATGCGCCATCCACCACGCTTCCCTTCAATCTCAGCATTCCGGAAGAGGGTATTGCCCTTGAAGAACTGGAGAAGGCTCTGCTAGTGCGAGCTTTGGAACAGGGCCAGTATAATCAGACAAAAGCTGCAAAACTCCTTGGCATTACTCGCCAGACCCTTATTTACCGTTTGAGAAAATACAAAATCAGAGTTCCCTCAGCTCATTAGATTCTGGCGTACAGTTCGGACTGAAACGCCAGGACATGGTGAGCAGCAATCGTGAAACATACCATTCCAAGAGAGGGTGCGCGATGACTCAACGACTCATCTGGCTTATACTCACCTACTGCTGCGTGGTCTCATGGGCGGAAGCAGAAGTCGCTCAGAGCGATGATCCACTGGATATTGCTTTGCAAAAAGTTAGTATGACGCGCGAGCGAGTCGGATTCATGCCCTGGGATGCACCGCTTGCTGGCCGCCAGCGCTATCGTCTTGGCGTGTTTGACGCCTACATGCATTATCCCCTCAAGATTCCTTACTTTCTTGGGCATTTTAAGCGGAACTTTCATAAGTACCAGGATTCTCTTCGCGATACGCTGATGTATATGTCGGGCAAAGTTGACGAAGGGGTTCGCCGCGGATTTCATTACAATCCGATGAAGAATATTGATAAAAAGGCCACGCAACCTGATGCCTTTTACACGGCTCTCGAAGAACTCTTTCACACAACCGGTAGCCGCATACCTCTGTTTGACCGCCAGGGCCTGCGCCGGCAAATAGCAGCGCTCCCGCAACCCGTGGCCACTGAAGCAGCACGCATCGTCTTCAGCATGGCTTCTGCATCGAGATGGCATACCCGTGCGTTTCGACGTTTACCCCGGCCGATCTACGAGCGCATTGCACCACGCATCAATTACCTGGTCTTCCACCGAGAAACGCAGGAAGAGCTGAAATACGATTTCCTGGAAGCGATCGGTCATGTGGATTATCGCTTCCTGTATACCGGGGCCCTGGAACTGGCGGACGCAATTGACAAATCCGTGGAAACGCTGAAGAACTTCGACCCGGAATCCGCCAAGGCGGACAAGTCCGCCAAGGCGAACAAGTCCACCGGGGCGGACAAGCCGGAGTTCCACTTCTCCTACGTAACGCCATTGGGCCGCATTGTAATTGATAGTGGAAGTGATAGCGTCTACAATGAAGCAGAAAACTATTTGCTCATCCTCGACTTCGGCGGAAACGACACTTACTCCAAAGGAGGTGGGAATAAAGACTTGGATCATCCCTTCTCCGTGCTTCTTGATTTCAAGGGCAACGACCGCTATAATGCTGGCGATCACGATGTCCCTGCATTTGGCTCCGGATATTTCGGCTATGGCTTCCTGCTGGATTTCGAAGGCGATGATCTGTATCGGTGCATTAATTCTACGCAAGGTAGTGCCAGCTTCGGTGTGGGTGTGCTGATCGACTACGGCGGGAATGACAAATACATTGGCCGAACCACGGCACAGGGTTTTGCCCAGTATGGGCTGGGTTTGCTATTCGACCGGGGAGGCAATGATATTTATTCGAGCTTCCTGGCTTCTCAAGCCCACGGCTCAACAAAGGGCTATGGATTGCTTGTTGATCTTGCGGGCGACGACATTTACTTCTGCGACGACGAACACATTCTTTTCCCCTCCGTGCAAGCGCGCAAACACAACCGAAGCATGAGCCAGGGATTTGGCGGCGGCTTGAGGGGCGACCTGTCAGATGGGCATTCACTCCCCGGGGGCGTCGGCGTACTTTACGATTTAGAAGGGGACGACCAGTACTCGGCAGGTGTGTTTGCCCAGGGGTGTGCTTATTGGTCAGGGGTCGGCATTCTATTAGATTCAAACGGAGATGATCGCTACTTTGGAGCATGGTATACGCAAGGTGCCGGAGTTCACACTGGCGTTGGAGTCTTGCTGGACGAAGGGGGCAACGATACGTACATTGCGCGGCTAAATGCGTCTCAAGGGCTAGGCCACGACTTTTCGCTTGGCATGCTGATTGATAAGACAGGGAATGACACGTATCATGCGCCGAATTTGAGCCTGGGTACCGCTAACAGTAACTCCATTGGTCTATGCTTTGATCTCCATGGGGATGACTCATACAACTCGACAGGAACTCTTACCCTCGGCGCGTACAATAATAGCGAGCTCGGCACATTGCGGGAAGACTTTCTAAACATCGGCATCTTCCTTGATACACAAGGCAATGATACTTACCCCGGGCCATCGGCGGCCGAAAATTCCATCTGGGTGCGGGAACGCGAACACCCACAATACGAACTGCTGTCTGAAAAAGGAGTAGGCCTGGACGGCGACTACACGAAGTTACCTTTGCGATTTGAACCGTATACAGAGGAAAAGAAAAAATAGACGCTTCAGCTGCCAGGGCAGAGACAAATAGTTTTTAATCTTGTTAATCCTGTAAATCTTGTCTAAAAAAATATTTGGACATGATTAACAAGATTTACATGATTATAGAAGATGTTGACTGATGGATATTGATAGTCTGACAGAGAAGATAATTGGGTGCGCATACAAAGTCCATAATAGTCTTGGGCC
>CAZVVA010000068.1:0-17564 GCA_964630455.1 uncultured Candidatus Sumerlaeota bacterium | reverse complement strand
GTCAGAATGTATTCAGTGCCTCCCAAAAGATAGCTCGTCTGCATCATATCCCCTAAGATGAGTTTTTCAAAATGCTAGACTGCGATTGCTCCTCTTAAGGTAAACAAAACCGCTCTCCTATACGGCCGGATCCAAAAATCTCCCCCTTACGCTAGCCTCGTATGCCTCTCTAGCCTGACATAGTATCCTTTCTGGTAAGTAGGGGCGTTCAATTGAACGCCCTACAGGGCTCGTGTTGGGACAAGGGAATGAGGGAAAATGGAGAATATTCTACACCATTCTACAATATTGTAGACTATTCTACAGTGTGCGCTCCGGTACATCAGATATGAAGTATGCCGAAACGGTCGTATATACCTGATTTTACATATCTTACGTAATTGAAGCTTTATTTGCCGATTTGGCACGAGTTTTGTGTTAACAAGATAGCTGTCTTGCATGGTGTAGAGGGTTAGTTTGACCTGCTAATTAAGGCAATCTCTGGGCTGTGGCTGAAAGAAATCGAAGAGGGGAGGTGTTATTATGAGAAAGAGGACACAAATAATCGCTATTGTCGCCCTGCTGATGGCACAGCTGGCACTTCATGGCCTGAGCCAGAATGCCAGTGCACAACCAGATGTACAGGAGTGGTTCGTTGCAACCTGGGGCGATGACACGAATTCGGGTACCGCCCTCCACCCCTTCAGGACAATCAACCATGCGCTTTTTCGAGCAGGGATTAATCCCGGAGCAAAAAAAATTATTTGGGTGGCGGAAGGAACCTATGCGGAGAATGTCAAATTTACCGAGGCTGGGCAGTATCTTTGTGGCGGTATTACAAACCTTTTATTCCCACGTGAGTTTCGGGATGGAACCTCCGTAATAGCTGCACCAGATGACACCAAGCCCGCGGTTAAGCTCAGATACAATGCACATATTGACGGATTTACCATTACTGGTGGCCTGGAAGGAATAACCATTGACGGTCAACTCCCAGTCCTTTCCTTCACGTGCACCGTTGGGAATTGCATTGTTAAGCAGAATGTTGAAGCGGGAATCGCTATGCTACTACAAGTGCGTTACAAGGAAAGCTTGCTTCGCGTTCACAATTGTTGGATCGGAGAAAACGGTCAAGATGGCATTATCCTCGTGAATGCGTTGGCCGAAATTACCAGTTGCACCGTTACGAGCAATTTGGGGTCAGGTATTCGCTTCTGGTCTACGTACTCCGTAGTGGAAAATTGCGTGTTTGAGAACAACGGCAAAGAAGGTATCCAAGGAGCAACTGAGTACATCACGTGCCTGAATAATACTGTGCGGAATAACGGAGCCAATGGGATTTACCTTGATGTTACGACTGGAGAGGTGACGTCGAACACCATTACTGCAAACCAGGTTGATGGGATTCAATGCGGTGCTGTATTGCTGATGATCCTGGACAATCATATTACCCAGAATCGGCGCAACGGGATCTTATGCCGCACCTGGGCCCTCTCGCTACCACCTGAAGTGCCAGAGCCTGAACGTCCGCCTCGGCCCCCACTTTGTGATCCAATCATCATAGGGAACTACATTGCGGAGAATAATGAAAACGGCATTGCGGCCATCGAAGAGTCATACTTCATTGCCGAACGAAATATCATCCGCGCTAACAATGAATCGGGCGTGTTTGCAACTGACAGAACGACTGCCATTGTCCTGGATAACCTTATCACGGAAAACCTTAACTACGGCGTGTGCGTGACCAGATGGGCGTTGCCGGCGATTAAAGATAACCGGATCGTGTGGAATTTCCGTGGGGGCCTGCGAGCCGAGGATAATTCTTCAGCCGCGATTGAGGGCAACCATCTCTGCTGGAACTGGGGTGAAGGGCTGATTGTTGCCAGGTACAGCACGCCGTATTGCAGCAGAAATACAATTACTGGAAACAACGGCGGCGGCATTCTGGTTAAAGATTATGCTCAACCCGTGATCGCCAACCACAACATTGTTTGGGGAAACCTGCGCAATGGCGTTACTATTATTGACTCTGCCCAGCCGCTGATTAAGCAGACGATTATCGCCAATAATATACAAAACGGTGTCGTGGTGCGCAATTGGGCTCAGCCTGATCTGCTCAACAACGTGATTGTTGAAAATAAGGAGAGCGGAATTGTCTGCGGTGATATGGCGGCGCCAATTATTACGAACAACATCATCAGCTCGAGCACCATCTATGGGCTGGCTGAGCTAACTGAGACCGCCGATCCCACGCTAGTGACATTCAACTGCTTCTGGCAGAATGGCATTGCTGATTATCTCGACGAAGGAACCACTGAGTATACTGGTGCGGATGAGATCAACACGCTGGTTGACAACGAGGATGGCCGATGCGCTGACAACATTTCGGTTGACCCGCAATTTGTCATGTGGGGGCCGTTTAACCGAACCAATGCGATTCACGTTGATGCCAACTTTACGGGAACGGAGCTGGGCACCCGCGAGGCCCCATTCTCGACCATTACTGATGCCACCATCAGCTTCGACTACCGTCTGGCCCAAGGCTCGCTCTGTATTGACGCAGGGGAAGGCTGGGTTGATATAGGCGCGTATCCGAACGCTACCTCCTACTCCCCACAAGGAAGCAACGAGGTGAAGATCATTGTCCATCCGGGAAATTACATTGAGAGCAATCTTATCCTGAACCACAACATTCTGCTCCATGGCGAGGACGCACGGGTCTATGGCCACGAAGAGTTCACCATCCTCTACCCTGAAACCGGAACCACAGTTGAAGAATTGCACTTCATCGGAGGCGACATGGCAATCTACTGCAAGCGAGACCAGATGCCTTTGATCCAGCGGAATACAATCGAGGGAACCACCTTTAAAGGAATATTCTGTTCGCATACTGATCCCCCGCTACTCTCCAACAGGCTCATCAACAACGAGCTCCACGGGATTATGCTCTACCATGCTTCCCCGTTGATTCAGGATTGCGTGGTTGAGCAAAGCGGTGGGGATGGAATCCTGTGCGAAAATGAATCTACCCCGATGATTGTCCACAACATGCTGGTCGCAAATGCCGGTGCTGGCATCCACTGTATCTCCGGGTCATCGCCACGTATTCTCAGTAATCACCTGAAAGATAACGGCCGAGGAATGTGGTTCGAGGATGCCTCTGATGGGAACGTGCAGGACAACTACATAGTGAGGAGCACCGCAGAGGGAATTCTCTGTGAGACCGGTTCACAGCCGACAATCCACCACAACATTTTCGATGGAAACATGCGATCCGGTATTTCCTGTCAAACAGATTCAGGTGCGGAGATTAGTGCGAACATTATCCGGAACAACAGCTGGGATGGCATCCACTGTTACAACGGTGCCACTCCCGCGATAATAAATAATATGATTTACGGCAACCGCAATTGCGGAATCAGGTTGATGAATAATCTGTCGCCTGCAGTGGTCAACAATACGATTATAGCCAACTACAATGCAGGCGTCTCCCTGAGTTTGAGCGCCACACCAACGCTGACCAACAATATTCTTGCCTTCAATGGCGGGTACGGCGTGTTTGAACTGGATCCGGCGAGCGACCCTGCAAGCCTTCAGTCGAATTGCTTCTTTACCAACTCGCTCGGCGACTATCGAGATGAAGGGACGATTACCTACAGTGGTGCTGACGAAATCAACATGCTCGTGGATAACAATGGCAATCCGCGCGGTGGCAATTTGTATGCGGATCCGGGATTTGTAAACATGAGCAGCGAGGACTTCCATCTTGGGACGGACTCACCATGTGAGGATGTGGGGCTGCTGGCAACCGCACCCGCTAGTGACTTCGAGGAAGATGCCAGGCCGCAGGGCTCAGGAGTTGACATCGGAGCCGATGAGATCGGGACACAGTGGAATTACTCATTCGAAACAGGAGAAGAGAATTGGGGTTCTGGCGGTGCGCCGATTTTATTCTCTTCGCCTCAACCGGTTGCCGCTGATGGCGTCATTTCGCTCCTCTCAACCACTAATACCAACACTTTCGGCTTCTGGAATAGCCCGACCGCTTCGATTCGTTACTACGCAAACGACCTGTGTCTCGTACGGTTTCGAATGTTGACAGACGTGTCTGATTCGAGCCGAGTGCCGCAGATTCGACTGCGCATGACAGCGGAGAATTTGCAACAGACAGACTGCCTGGTGGTGAGCAGCAGTGGTGATGGGGCATTTTCACCTACTCCGGAAGGCCGCAATTATGACCTCTGCGTCGTGCCGCAACCCGGTATGGATGGCGAGTTTGCTCGCCTGGCTTTCGACCTGCTAAACTTCGACCCGCTGGATGAGGCAGAGGCAATGGTCAGCCTCGAAAGCGTAACGATCAGCCGAATTCCGCTTAGCATGCTATGGGGGCAGGAAAGCGTAGCAGCGTATGACTTTGAGACAGGCCTGGAAGGATGGTGCTTTAGTGGCACGGTGCTCCCATTCGCGGCGCCCATGTCAGATGTTTGTACCGGGACGCTCAGCCTGATCGCAACGAGTAATACAAATACGTTCGGCTACTGGGCCAGTGATCCCGCAGATGTGACGATAGAAGCTGGCAAGCTCTACCGCGTACGCTGCAGCGTGAGCACTGACGTAACAGACTCTGCTCTTGTGCCGCAGGTGCGGCTGCGCGTGAGTACAGAGAATCTGGAGGCCTCTGCGGTTCTGGACATTGTGAGTGCAGGCAATGGGGCAGTGGCACCGGCTCCATCGGCAAAAGAGTACGTCACGTACCTTTATCCGCCGCAGAGCGCTGCAGGGAGCGCGCAGGACGGGCTTGGCATCGCGTTCGACCTGCTGAATTTCAATCCGGCTGATGCCGCATTTGCAACCCTGCGGCTGCACGACGTGCGTATTGATACCTTTGATGCGCCTCTTTTGCCGTAGAAACGCAGCAGATATCTGAGCGGGATTAAAAAGTAGGGGCAGTTACGCCTGAGGCGCACAAGTCGTGAACTGCCCTTCTTTAGAGCGACACGGATGCGAAACAATCATAGCAAACAGGGATAATAAGTGGGCCACGCTCGCTCGCGTGTAGGCGGCACACGTGCAGCAGGAGGGGGGAATTTCTCGGGGCGTGGCCCTTACTCCTTTGAGCAGGCCCGCGTCCGGAGTTCAGTTCCGGCGGCTTTCCAACGCTGCTTAAGAAAGATAACATAACAAGAAGAAATATCAAACCACTACGGCACGACGAACATGTGCCTTAGGGGTATTAGAAATTCAGAATGCAGGGGGCCGACCCGTCCGCCGCGGCGCATCCGCCCTTACTGCCTTCGTGCACGTGGTGTCGTAGAGGTTAGTGCGCCTTAGGCGCACATTTCGATAGCGTCTCCAATTTGAAAGGAGCAAACTAAATATGAAAATGGCTCGTCTCCATCCTTCACGCATTAAGACTCTAGCGCTATTATGCCTTATCCAATTACTGCTTTTCTCCTTTCTATCCTATGCCGCGGTGATTACCGTGCCCGGAGATTACGCAAATATCCAGACGGCGATTAATGCTTCTACTAATGGCGATGAGATCATCGTTTCTCCCGGAACTTACGTGGAGAATATCAATTTTGGCGGCAAAAATATCACCCTCCGTTCTACTGAGCCGACGAATCCTTCCGTGGTAGCAAGTACTGTCATCAATGGAAATAACGCGGGCTCAGTGGTTACCTTCTCGGGCTCAGAACTCACCACCTGCGTCCTCTCTGGCTTTATCATAACCAATGGTTACGCCACACAAGGCGGTGGCATTTGTGGCGATGGCTCGATGGCTACCATTGAGAATAATAATATAATAGGCAATAGTACTTATGGTTCCTACCCCTATAGGCGGGGTGGTGGGATTTACAAATGCAACGGCACCATTCGAAACAATATCATTTCCGGCAACACGGCAAGAGCTGGTGGCGGGGTTTATGAATGTGGCGGCAGCATTCTGAACAATACCATATGCGGTAATTCGGCCTCCTCTTATGGCGGCGGGCTCCACTATTGCAACGGCACAATCCTAAATAATACGATCGCAGGGAACACAGCATTATATTATGGTGGGGGGATTTACTACAGTTACGGAATCATTATCAACTGCATCATCTGGGATAACTCAGCCCCTTGGAACAGCCAGATTGCTTACTCAAGCACCCCTTTTTATAGTTGCGTTCAAGATTGGACCAGAGGCGGAAGGGGAAATATCTCAGCTGATCCGAAGTTTGCAGATCCCTTGAATGAAAACTATCATCTGGTTCCTGATTCCCCTTGTATTGATACAGGCTATATATACTACTTATTTGGGCAGTATATTTCTGATATAGATGGCGAATGCCGAATAGCGGGTAATTCGCTGGATATGGGGAGCGATGAGTGTGAAAGTATCCGGGACAGTGATGGTGACCTGCTTGCAGATAGTGATGAGAGCGTTCATAGTACAGCCGCAAATAACCCGGACACTGATAGCGATGGATTACAAGATGGCATAGAACTGCTTCGCGGCACTAATCCGACGTTAGCCGATACTCCAACAGGGATTTCGGTTCCTGCCCATTATCCCTCTATCCAGCAGGCGCTTTTTTTTGCTTTTCCCTGTGAGGAAGTCGTTGTGTCTCCTAGTGCCTACTATGAGAATCTTCATTTGCTAGGCAAGAACGTAACTTTAAGTAGTAGCGATCCACGCAACGATGATATCGTGAGCAGCACTAGTATTGATGGGGGTGGCTTGTATTCGACCATATTTTTTACGGGCTCGGAGACCAATAATTGCATCATCAAAGGCCTGACCATTCGCAATGGGTCGTCACGCTATGGTGCAGGAATACATGGAAATAAAACCTTAGCCACATTAGAGCACAATAGAATTATGGAGAATTCAGGTAGCCGGGGCGGCGGGCTTTACCAGTGCAACGGCACTATACAGAACAATATAATATCCAGCAATACTGCTTATATTGGTGGAGCCCTTTATGATTGTGACGGCACCATACAGTTCAATAGCATCCACAGCAACACAACAGGTCGTGATGGTGGTGGGCTTGCCTGGTGCGACGGAATCATACAGAACAATATCATTTCCGGTAACTGGGCCACTAGCGAGAACAGTTACGGAATGCACCATGGTGGCGGACTCTATGAATGCAACGGCACTATACAGAACAATATCATCTCGGGTAACTCGGTTGGCGGAGATTTTGGCTGTGGTGGTGGGCTTTATAGATGCAATGGTGCTATCCGGAATAATACTATTTCGGATAACTCAGCTACCGCAATAAATGAAAGTTGGGGCGGCGGGCTTTATGGATGCATGGGCCCTATCATTAACTGCATTATTTGGGGAAATTCAGCCGATACCGGTAGCCAGCTTGATACATGCAATAACCCTTCATACAGCTGCATTCAAGATTGGCCCGGCGGGGGCAGGGGTAATATAGCAAACGACCCTAGGTTTGTTGACGGCCCTAATGCAAATTACCATCTTCAGGCGGACTCGCCTTGTATTGACGCTGGAAATGCAGATTATCTGTTTGGGGAATACCTTGTAGATATAGACGGAGAATGTCGGCTCACAGGAAGCTCGGTAGACATGGGCTGCGATGAATACGGTAGTTCTATAGACAGCGATGGTGATCTTTTGGCGGATAGTGATGAGGGTACTCAAGGCAGTGATCCAAAGAATTCGGATACCGACGGCGACGGCTTACCGGACGGTCTTGAAGTGCTGCGGGGAACAAGCCCAATTATGTTGAACTCCCCGCCAGGAATTTCCGTTCCAGCTGATTACTCCTCCATCCAGCAAGCGCTCCTTTTGGCGTTCCCTTTGGAAGTGGTTACTATTTCACCTGGCATCTATTATGAAAATTTGTATTTTATGGGGAAGAACATAATCCTGCAGAGCACCGATCCCATTGATGAGCACATAGTCAATACTACCATCATAGATGGAAGCACGTCATACCCTGTTATTAGCTTTGAAGGGAAGGAAGAGGAATCCTGCATTGTTCAAGGGCTTACTATTCGCAATGGAGAGGCATATTATGGGGGAGGAATATATGGCAATGGAACAAAGGCTCTAATCAAGAGCAACAAAATTCTGTATAACTCGGCCAGACAAGGAGGAGGATTATATAGCTGCTCCGGGACAATCCAGAATAATATAATCTCCAGCAACTCACTTACTGGAACGTCTGGTTATGGTGGCGGGTTTGCGTACTGCAATGGCACTATCCAGAATAATACCATCTCCGGCAATTCAGCTGGGTACGGCTATGGGGGCGCGCTGTCGGAATGTGAAGGCACGATCTGCAACAACCTCATCTCGGGAAATTCAGCTTCCCGGGGCGGTGCACTCTACGATTGCGACGGCCCCATCAACAACAATACCATCTCTAACAACTTGGCAAGGGCTAACGGTGGCGGACTTGCCTGGTGCGACGGGGTTATTTCGAACAATTCCATTTCTAGCAACAAATCGGCTTCCTGGGGTGGCGGGCTCTACGATTGCAATGGCACTATCCTGAAAAATGCCATCTTTGACAACTCGGCTGTCGGTTTAGGTGGGGCGTTTTATGGATGCGACGGCACCATAGGGAACAATATCATCTTCGGCAACTCCGCTACTGGTGGGTATGGTTATGGTGGCGGGCTTTATGGCTGTCAAGGGACCATCCAGAACAATATCATCGCCTGCAATTCGGCTTCTAAAAATGGTGGGGGAATGTCTGGATGTTACCGCACCATCCAGAATAATACTATTTACGGTAATTCGGCTGAGTCTGGTGGGGGTCTCTCCTTTTGCCAGGGGTCTATTGTTAACTGCATCATCTGGGCAAACTCTGCGTCTACCGGCGCTCAGCTCTATAACTGTAGTACTCCTCTTTACAGCTGTATCGAAGGTTGGGCAGGCGGAGGCAGAGGAAATATTTCAGCTGGCCCAAGATTTGTTGATCCGTTGAACGGAAACTTTCACCTGCAGCCTGATTCCCCCTGCATTGACGGCGGGCATACACATTATCTATTTGGCGACTATATTGCGGATATAGATGGAGAATGCCGACTAGCTGGAAATTCTGTAGATATGGGAAGTGATGAGTATGGTAGCTCGCCTGACAGTGACGGAGACCTTTTAGCGGATAGTGATGAGGCTACTCAGGGCAGCACTTCCAGTAGCCCCGATACAGATGGTGATGGTTTACATGATGGCATAGAAGTGCTTCGGGGAACAAGCCCTGTCCTCTATAATACAGCTTCGGGAATTTCCATACCTGCTCAATTTCCCTCTATTCAGCAAGGCCTATTCTTTGCTTTCCCCTTAGAAGAAATAACTGTGTCCCCTGGTACCTATTATGAGAATCTTCATTCTCTGGCTAAGAACGTAATTCTGAAAAGTACCGATCCCCTTGCCCATGATATCGTTACCCGCACCGTGATTGATGGAGGGGCTTCATCCTCTGTCATATTCTTTACCGGCACAGAAAGAGAGACCTGCGTTATTAAAGGTCTCACCATTCGCAATGGATCCTCACCCATTGGTGGAGGAATATGTGGCAGTGGAGCACTGGCTACAGTTGAGAACAACAAAATTTTAGGAAACTCGGCTTACGTATCTGGCGGCGCAATCTATTGGTGCGGAGGCACTATCAACTATAATACCATATCAGGCAACTACGCTCATACAGGCGGCGGGCTGTACTTGTGTCCTGGTACCATCCAGAATAACACCATATCGGACAACTCGGCTTCTTATGGTGGCGGGCTATATGATTGTGACGGAACCATTCAAAACAATATTATCTTTGACAACACAGCTTCTTTCTCGGGCGGCGGGATCTCAAGGTGCGACGGCACCATAGAGAGCAATACTATCTCTGGCAATTCGGTTACAGAAACGTATAGTGACGGCGGCGGGCTTGCGTGGTGCGATGGTACTATCCAGAACAATATCATAGCGAATAATCGCGCTAATGGAAGCCATAGTCTTGGGGGCGGGATCTTTGAGTCCAACGGGATTATTCAAAACAATGCTATCTATGGCAATTTTTCCAATGAATTTGGCGGCGGGATTGCCTTCTGCTCGGCGGCCATAAGAAATTGCATTATCTGGGGAAATAGCGCATCTCAGGGTGCTCAGCTTCATGGTTGCCGCACGCCTTCCTATTCTTGCATTCAGGATTGGACTGATGGAGGCACAGGGAATATTTCTGAAGATCCGCAACTGGTCGACCCTGCTAATGGAAACCTTCACCTTTTGCCAACGTCTCCCTGCATTGATGCAGGTGGCTATGTGGAGGATTTAACAAAAGATTTCGAAGGCGACCTTAGGCCATATGATGGCACTTCTGAACTACGTGGCGATGGCTCGGACTTCGACATCGGAGCGGATGAATACGCCGGAGCAGTTTTAGTAAAGAATTACAATTTCGAGCTGACTGATGAAGAATGGACTTCGGTCACGCTTTCTGCCTACTTCACACCACCAAATTACTATTATCTCCTGGGACACATCATACTTACTGCGCAGGATAACACCAATACCTACGGTTACTGGACAAGCCAGCCGGATGCGGTCACAGTGATAGCAGACTGCTTGTACCGAACGAGCTGGACAGTTGCGACAGACGTTACTGATCCCCATGCGGTGCCACATATGCGGCTGCGCGTGAATAGCCAGAATCTTCAGCAGGCGGATATGCTGGAGGTGAGTAGCGCAGGGGACAGCTCGTATGCGCCAACTCTGGATGGAAGAACGTATGAGATGTATTTTCTCCCTCCAGAAAGCTGTGTGGGGAAACCTGAAGATCAAGACGATTTGATTCTCTCATTTGATATCCTGAATTTTGATCCAGCGGACGCGCCCGATGCCTCTCTCATGCTGGATGGAGTGGTGGTGGATGCAATTCCTCTGAGCACGTTAGGAACGCCGACGGTGCTAAAGACCTGGAATTTCGAATCGGATGCCGAGGGCTGGCAGTTTGGCAGTGTTGCACCTTTTTTTACTGCGCCGGCAAGTGATACCAGTGGCGGTGCGCTTTGGCTCATTGCACAGGATAATACAAGCACCTTTGGGTTCTGGAGTGGGCCTTCGGAAGAGGTGCAAGTGGAGGCAGGCAAACTCTATCGGCTGCGCTTCACGGTGAGCACAGACGTTACGATCCAGGATGAGGTGCCACAGCTTCGATTACGCGCATCTAGCGAGGATTTTCAGGCGAGCATTGCCAAGGTCATCAGTTCAGTCACCGGAGCGGAGATGAGCCCGACCTCTTCAGGGTATACCTACGACCTCTATTTCTATCCCCCTCAATCGCTGGTGGAAACAGAGGCCGGCGCCATTCTTGCGGCATTTGACATGCTGAACTTTGATCCCCTGGATGCACCAAATGGCGCATTGTTGCTCGATACTGTAACCGTCGAATCCCTCAGCGTCCCCTAATCAAAGAAATCTCATGTTTTGAGGAGTTTAAAATGAAAAAGAGTCGTTACCTCGTTCCATTACGTCTTAAGACGCTCACTTCAATATGGACAGCTCCTCAAAAGCAAGCGGCGATGGTTCTAATTTCACCATTGAGGCTGATGAATATATTGCATAATGACCAAGCATGAAAGATTGGGATCTCTATTGAAGAGTCAAAATGCTCTCTGCAATTCAACGGATGGGGAATTTGAAAAGGTCATCCTATTTTTTCAGCTAGGGGACACAATAGAGGCAAGGTCAGTGAGAAACGTGCGCCAGGAGGCTTTTGCCCTTACATGGGAACCGCGCGCCATTCGCCAGCAACCGAATAGGAACCGCCAGTCTATTTCTTGATCTTCATGGTCGTCCTGGTAACCACATGCTGTTGGCTGCTGATGGGCGAATGGCTTCTCCCCGGCGGTGGATTTATCGTGGTTGACATGTTGATGGTGGTCGTGAGGTTTGAGCTGAGAACTTTCGAGTTCTGATAATCGTAGTAAAGGATGCCCTCACCAGTACCAGTGGCCTGCACCTGCATTTGCTTGGATTCCGGAGTGCTTTTCTGTTCGATCTTCATCTTCATTGAGATTTTTGCTGCCGGAACGCCCTCCATTGATTCCACACCGAGCAGCGTATAATCGCATATCATTTTCTGCTCCACCTTGCCACCAGTAGTGCCGAGAGGCAACACAGTCTCTATGGTGCGCTGCCATGTTTCGCCCACCGCCACGTCGCGTTGGGAAAATACGAACGATCCGCCAGCCTGTTGGATCATATTCTGGACACTCCCCTTCACCTCAGGCCTGACATCGCCCAATCCCTGGATGTTAAGAAGCTTACCTTCCGGGCTCATTTCCATGGTGAAGGCCTTACCCGCAACCGCAAGCTCACCGCTTGTCACCGGAGCCCTGTCGCCAATCTGCATGCTCCCCTGCCCGAAACTAAGCTCAATCAGATAGTTGCCGTTTGGCTGTTGAGCCTTCACCGTCTGGGTTTGCTCCACCACCTGGGTCATCGTTTGCTTCTGCCCAGCGGCGGGGAGACCCGGCATCCCTTTAGTCTCGATCTCCGAAATAGTTGTGGTTTCATACGTTGTTGTCTGACCGACCGTTGGATGGAATTTGAGCGAGACTTTCTGTGCTCCCACGTCTGCGAAGCCTGTGGTCGCTCCGATGAGAGCAATCAGAACCGCACTCACTAACATTAACCGTATGCTCTGTGGCATTAGTGTTCTCCCTTCCATTAAAGTCTTCATAGATCATCCCTCCTTATCCAGAGGACGATACAATGAGACGTACTCCTCAGCATACAGATCGTCAAGCCATTACCTCCATTCCTTCAGTGCAGCGGTAATCTCGTCCCAGTAGTCATACTCTTCGATCTGACTGAGGTCGAAAATCTTTAGCCCCTTAGTCGAACGAAGACCCAGCCGTAACGCTTCGGCAAAACGCTGCGGTTGTTGGCGCCAATCTGCAGCATAGACAGAGGCATAGATCGGGACAACGCCCCTGGTGACCTCTTTAGCTATCTCACAGCCGCCTTCGACGCTGTTCCACCAAGGTGCGCCCGCCTGCTCAGCTTCCTCCTTCGTCAAGTAAGGAAAATAGCATCCTACTGCGAGGTAATCCAGATCTTCGGCATATCCAGTTTTCTCGTATCCCGGGCTGTACCATTCAGCTGCCCAGTCGGCTGTCGGCACATACCGGCGCCTTGCCCAGTTCACCCCATACTCATAGTATGTTGGATACCAGCTTCCCACGTAGTCGCCAAAGGGAATGCCGGGGCGAATGTGCCGCACCAGTTCAACAATACGTTCCATATACCGCTGGATGTTTCGCGCACGCCACGCACACCACTCCTTGAAGTAGCGGCCATTCGTGCGCTTCAGCTTTCCATCCACCAGTTCCAGTTTGAAAATATCTTCTGGCCAGTGTTCAATCCGCTTGCCAATGTGGGCTTCAAACTGACCTCGCGAATAGGACGAGAAGTCGGAATTTAATCCATTGTAGCGGACGCGATCTACAACGAAAGCGTCAATCTTCTGGTATCGGTGCAGTACCTCCTCGACCACCTTGAGCTCGTATTCTTGCAGATCTGGCAGAATCGGATTACAGAATGCGGCCCAGATAGAGGCATTTAGGGCGCCGCGTTTGAGCTGGGTAATAGGTTTAATACGTGGACTGGTTTCGTTATTGCCAATATCAATGTCATAAACCATGCTCGTCCACTCAGGATGAGTTGTATAGACTGGGCCGATGTCGAAACTCTTGTGTCCTTCACTTGCAAACATGACCAGAGCGTGAACGTCAATGTCACGTTGGTGCGCTTCTTCGATGATCGTCTGAAGGAGATCGTAGTCGGGCGGATACTTGAATCCTTTCCATTCGGTTAAGCTAGGAGCAAAGCGACTACGATACATGGTATGCCCGCTGAGGGGACGGACCCCAACGGCAACGGCATCAATGCCAGCCGCCTTGCACTTATCCAGAATACGCCTGACGCCCTGGCGCGTACTGAGCCGCTCGAAATTGGCCGTTGCATCGAACCATTGAATCACATACTTGTACGTTGGATCCTGTCTGCTCTTTTCAAAATTTGTTATCCGTTTCTCAGGTGTTGGCGCAACCGAAGTAAAGGTGGTTTGTTTAGGCCCGCCAGCCAACACCAGACACGCCAACGCGATGAGGGCAGCTGCGCCCCACAGACTGACATGTTTCCGCATATTCATTCTCTCACTCTCCTTCGTACGGGCTGTGCAACACCCACGAAATTCAAGTCGCTACTATTACTTAGTAGCCATTTCCCTCGATATGGTAGGCGAGCAAACTTGAAACTCAACCTATGATGGCAACTGGACAGTTGTAAAGGGAAAAAATCAAGTGGTCTCCCCTACTGGATGTTGTCAGAGAGATCCATCATGTGTGAATTTTTTCATTGCTATTCTAGCCACCTTGGACGATAAAAAAAGAGAGTTTTTAGCAAGCCGTGGGAAATCGGCCAGAATTCTTTATGTGAAGGGATTGGTTCGATGAAAAGGAAATCGTCGAAAACCAAGGGCAAAGGCAAAAAAACTGCTGCGGCCAAAACAGGCAAGAAAAAAGACAAAGTTGCAAAGATTATTGAAAAGACTGTGAAGGCATCGCAATCTAAGGCGAAAAGGAAGACTCGCCCAACCAAGGATAGTAAGAAAGCAGGGGCAAAGAGAGCTGGGCGCAAGAGAGCAGCAAAGAAACCCGCAAAAAAGCGTGCGCCAGCTGCTAAAAAGGGTGCCCGGAAACCGTTGGTTAGGAAGCGCGCTGCCGTTAGACCCAAACCACGTGCGCCAAAAGAGCCAATTGCAAAACCGGCTCGGCCACCTGAAGGTCCACCAGCTGCGGTGACCAAAGTGGAGATGGCAAAATACCAGATCGAGCCACTGGCACCCCCCGCTGCAGCGCCAGCGTATCCTGTTCCAGAAGTACCAGAGCTACCCGGAGAGTACGGCGAAACAAAGATTGTCTGCCTGGTTCGGGATCCCGAATGGGTCTTTATTTACTGGGAGATCAGTCCGGAACGGCGTGCCGAGCTTGGCCTGATCAAGGGTAAGCATAATCGCGACATGGCATTTCGCGTCTATGACGTTAGCGGAATCAAGTTTGACGGCACAAATCCCATCAGCTTTTTCGATATACCTATAAATGACACGGCGGTCAGCTGGTACCTGAAAATTCCAGAGCCCGCCCGTAGTTACTGCATTGACCTCGGCGTCTACTCAGAGGAGGGGGATTACATAACCATTACCCGGTCAAACGTTGTGACGACGCCGCGAACGGATGCAGCGTGGCAGCGGGAAGAAGAGTGGCTTGATCTCTCAGGCGTCGAGTTTCACGAGATCTATCGCATGTCGGGGGGCTATCTGGTTCGGGAGCTACGGGGCTCAGAGGAAGCTATCCGGCGCATTTATGAGCGGATCAGGGAAACCATTACGAAGGGCGTAGTTGCCAGCGAACAGCTCGTTCGACCGCCGCAGCCGCCACCCGCGAAGCGCAAGTAAGCGGAAAAACACACCGGGGGACATCGGCCATTTCAGGGGAACCGGTCCCCTGCGTCCCCAAACGCCTGGCCCATATCCGATAGAGTAACGTCGGGACCTTCTGCTTTCTGTGATTCAGAGAGGATCCCAGGCAGAGTATCCATACTCAGCAAAAGGATAAGCGATGGCAAAAGGATATTTATGCATTGTTCTCCACGCACATCTCCCTTTTGTGCGGCACCCTGAATATGAGGACTCACTTGAAGAGGACTGGCTTTACGAGGCAATTACGGAGACGTACCTTCCCCTGATCCAGATATTCGATGGGCTTCTGCGGGACGGCGTGGACTTTCGTCTGACCCTCTCCGTGACGCCACCACTGGTCAGCATGCTGGACGACGGTCTTCTCCAGAGGCGCTATCGCCGTCACCTGGAAAAGCTTATCGAGCTGGCCCACAAGGAGGTTGCACGCACGGCATCCCAGCCTCCGCTTCACGACGTGGCCAAGATGTACTTGCACAAATTCAAGCAGTGCCATCGGACGTATGTAGATCAGTACCATTGCAAACTCAACGAGGCATTGCGCAAATTCCAGGAGGTTGGCGTTGTCGAGTTAGTCACGTGCGGGGCCACGCACGGCTTCCTGCCACTGCTGAATCTGCATCGAAATGCCATCCGGGCACAGGTAGCGGCTGCCGTGGAGCACCATGTGCGAATCTTTGGTCAACCATCCAGGGGCATCTGGAACGCCGAGTGTGGCTACTATCCCGGTCTTGATGAAATTCTACGCGAATGCGGAATTCGCTATTCCTTTGTTGATACACACGGTCTGCTTTTTGCCGACAACATGCCGCGCTACGGCATATTTGCACCTGTATATTGTCCATCGGGTGTCGCTGTGTTTGGACGCGATCCAGAATCGTCGCACTCGGTATGGAGTGCGGAATTAGGGTACCCGGGAGATTATCGCTACCGTGAATTCTATCGCGATATTGGCTTCGATGCGGACTTCAACTACATCAAACCCTACATTCACGAGAGTGGGATGCGCATCAGCACAGGGGTAAAGTATTATAAGATTTCGGGCAAGAAGGTTGCGCTGTCCGACAAAACCCCCTACGATCACCGCGAGGCCCTGGAAGTAGCGGCAGTTCATGCCGGCAATTTCATGTTTAATCGCGTGCAACAGATCGAACACCTCGCCCGGCTGATGGATCGCCCGCCCATCGTAGTATCACCCTACGACGCTGAGCTGTTCGGTCACTGGTGGTATGAAGGGCCGGACTTTTTGAATTTTCTATTCAGAAAAATTCACTATGATCAGAAGACAATCGAGCTGATAACGCCATCGGAATATCTGCGCCAGCACCCCAAGAATCAGGTCGTGACACCCTGCCTGTCGAGCTGGGGTGATAAGGGCTATTGCGGCGTATGGCTGGAAGGAAGCAACGACTGGATATATCGTCACCTCCATAAAGCGGCCGAGCGCATGATCGAGCTAGCTAATACATATCATCATGCAGAAGGTCTGCAACGGCGTGCCCTGAACCAGGCAGCGCGCGAACTGCTGCTGGCACAGAGTAGCGACTGGGCATTTATAATGAAAACTAAGACAATGGTGGACTACGCAATCCGTCGCACGAAAGAACATGTGCGCAACGTCTCGGAAATTTACCATATGATTAAAGAGAACCGTATTGACGAGTCTTTCATCTACAAGCTCGAATTGAAAAATAATATCTTCCCAATGATCGACTATCGTGTATATGCCGACAGCTATGTTCCCGCCGAAAGATAATGCGCATGTGCTCGAGCTGCTCTCCAAAAAATGCTTTCTGAGAATCCTTTCAGAAAGCATCAGTCTGAAGATGTACAACACCATGCACTGATTGTAGGGGCGTTCAATTGAACGCCCTTACTCTATCGGTCAGCATTCGATGATTCCTTAACCAGCGATTCGTATAATTTTCCGTACTTTCTGGCTGAGGCGTCCCAGGAAAAATCTTTCCGCATAGCGGCTTGCACGAGCTTTTGCCAGCCCGAAGCATCCTCGCGATACATGGCAACGGCACGCTCCACGGTGCGAAGTAAATCCTCGGCCCTGTAGCGGGTAAAGACGAAGCC
>CAZVVA010000067.1:0-17586 GCA_964630455.1 uncultured Candidatus Sumerlaeota bacterium | reverse complement strand
GACTTGTGGTGTTGATGTGCGTGCTAGGACTGCTGCTCTCGAGTCGAATTGTCAAGCCGATAAGGATACTGCGTCGGGGAGTGGAGAAAATAGCAAGTGGGGATTTAGACAGCCGGGTGCAGATTCGGACTAACGATGAAATACAGGTGCTGGCAGAGAGCGTGAACAATATGGCTGAGAAGTTGAAGCAGACGTATTATGATCTGGCAGGCAAGATAGTGGAGATTGACGAGAAGGCACATCATATTGCGCTGATTAATGAAATCAGCCGGGCGATTAATGCCGCGTTTGATCTGGAACGGATTTATGAGATCATTGCGCGCGAGATTCGCAAGTTGGTTGACTACGACCGGGCGAGCATAACGTTGCTGGATGAGGATGGGAGCGGAGTGAAGTTTGAATTCGTTGTCCCGACGGTGCGCGTTGGATGGCAGCAGGGCGACCGTCTTCCGCTGGAGGGCACGAACATCGGGCGCGTAATCTTGAGCAAGGAGCCGCTGATCAAGCACGACATTGCTGAGGAGCAGGACGCTATTGAAGATGAGATGCTCATCAAGGCGGAAATGAAATCGTTCATCATTGTGCCTCTTATCTCCCACTCAGGGATCATTGGCACGTTTAATCTGAGCAATAGGCGTAGGGGCTACTATAGAGCGAAAGAGCAGGAGTTGCTGTTGCAGGTGGCTGAGCCGCTGGCGGTAGCGATAGAGCATAGCCGGCTGTATACGCGGATTCGCAAGTTTGCCGAGGAGCTGGAGGTGAAGGTGCGGGAACGGACGTATGATCTGGAACGAGCGCAGATCAAGCTGGTGCAGACGGAGAAGTTTGCGGCGACAGGGCAACTGGCAGCGAATCTTGCACATGAGATTAACAATCCGCTGGCAATCATAAACAACTACCTGAGGGATCTGGCGGATCAACTGAAAGGACGGACGGAGGAAAAGGGGCCGGTGGTGTTGGAGCATCTCGAGATAATTAAGGAGGAGTCGGATCGAATTGCGCGAATTGTGAAGAGCCTGCTGAATTTCTACAAGCCCACGGATCAATCTAATGTGCCAGTTGATATTAACGATGAGATTGTTCAGCTGATGAAGTTGATGGACAAAGGATTTGAGGAGAATAAAATTCAGGTCTACCTGGAACTTCAGCCTAATCTCCCGCAACCTGAGGCGTCTCCGGATCTCATTCGCCAGGTGTTCTTGAACCTGTTGCGCAATGCAGAGGATGCGATGGAAAGCGGAGGAGAGTTGCGCATCAGGACGTACACAGTGAGCCAGGAGGAAAAGGAGAAAGTGCGGCGGAAAATAGCTATAGTGATTACGGACACAGGATGCGGGATTTCGCAGGAACATATAGGGAAGATTTTCGATCCTTTTTTCACTACGAAGAAAGGCGAACGAGGAACCGGACTTGGGCTGTCGGTAACGTATGGTATCTTGCAGAGTCTGGATGGCGCGATAGAGGTGAAGAGTGAGGAAGGAAAGGGGACAACGGTGAAAGTGACGCTGTCGGTGTAGAGCGGAGAATGAGCTTCGAGTAAGGAGTTAAACTCTGAGCGTAGTAAGCGAGGGGAATATATTAATTTATCAGTTGCGGGAATTTTTTTTGCCTACAAAGTTGCATTACTTGGAAGAAGCGTGTGTCGCGCCTCCTATCTGGGGTTCAGGGCCTCGATATTACAAATGAGGGGCGGCAGGTAGGAGTGTGAGTGAAGAAGCATCCGATTATTAAATTATTCTCCTCAGTGCTACTTGGCATTGTCCTCCTTGTTGTGCTGACGATTGCCTCGATCTGGGGTTCGCTGCTGAGTTCCAATCCGATCATAGGTGTGGAGGGCGCACGGGAGCACGTCTTCAACACATGGTGGTATACGGCGTTGCTGGGCGTACTGGTGGTAAACCTCGTGCTCTGTTCTTGGGATCGCACGGTGTGGGCAATCAAGTTGTGGGGCCGGGCAAGCTACCAGAGGGGTAAAGGGTTTTATCTCAGACAGAAAAGTGGGAGACAGATTGCCCTGGATGATGGGCTGGAACCTGCGCTGCAAGAGTTGCGGCGCCATTATACAACCTGCCGCGTGGAGGGGAATGCAGTTCATGCGCAGAAGGGATTGCTGGGACGGTTGGGTGCGCCGGTGGTCCACCTGGGTGTGGTTCTGGTTCTGGTGGGTGGATTGGTGCGGATGTTTGGAGATCGTCTGGGGTATGCGGTTTTTGAGGGGCAGGTAATTATTCCAGAATCGGAGACGGTTGAGTATTATTACGTGCGACGCGATCGTACTCAGCCCCTGAATGAGAAGAACTTTCGGAAGGTACCGCTGGGATTTCAGTTACGCTGTCTGGATTTTGATGAGGAGAAGTTTCCGCACAGCGAGGTGCCGCGCTCTTATTCGAGCCAGGTAGAGGTTCAGGATGGGGATACGCGGGTGCTCGGGATAATCACTATGGCGCGGCGATTCCAATACAAGGGCTACAAATTTCATCAAACAAGCTTTGCGCCGAACAGACATGTGGAACGTACTGTGGTGGAGATTGTGGACGCTCGGACGCAGAAGCGGGTGGCGCTGGTAGATGTAAGTCCACGCACACCGGTGGCTGTGGCGAAAACGCCATATTGGTTTGAGACCGAGGGATTGGCGGATGGGAGCCGATGGGAGCTGAGTCAGAACGGGCGAATGGTCGCGCAGGGCCGACTTGAGAGACCAAGGGAACGGGCTTCATTTATTGTGGAGCGGCTAGTGTCGGATTTTCGGATCGGAGCAGACCGGGAGGTATTTTCCGCATCCGATGAGTGGAATAATCCGGCGGTCTTGATTGGGTATCATGAGGGAGATAAAAGGATTGATGAGAACTGGTTTTTTTATCGGCCGGAGTTTCACCAGATGAGCACGGCGAAGCGGGGAAATTACGACTTTGAGTTTGTAGATTACCGATCTTCAGCGGAGGAGGCTCCTAGTGAGTCAGAGTCCGCGTTTGAGGTGAACATACGAGTGAGCCGGAAAACAGGCGAGGAGATAGACAGCTACTGGCTACGTATTGGAGAGAAGCTAAGTCTGGACGAGCCCTATGCAGAGGATGAGATGACAACTGGGACACTAACAGGGAGCGAAGTGGTGTCTTCCGCTGGAATTGGAAGTGCGGATTCGGAAGGGAGAGGCCCATTTCTGGTGCGCTACCGTGGGCCGACAATGGGATATGATACGATTCTGGGTGTGGCCAAGGATCCGAGTACCCCGATAACCTTTGCGGGATGCATCCTTATCGTACTGGGACCACTTCTAGCATTTTTCATGACTTACCGACAGCTCTGGGGATACTACGATGCAGATGAGAATCGGCTGTATCTGGCACTTTCAGTGCGAGGAAAGTCTGAGGGGCCAGTGAAAGAATATCAGCGGATAGTGCAGCGCTTGCAACACCGAGAAGAGAGCTAGGGTGAAAAATCTGCGCATGCGAGCAAACCAATATGTAAGAAAAGTTATGTGCTTTGGGATTTGCGGGCTGCTACTCTGGGCTGCAGCTTACGGCGCCAGCAGGGAACAACCTTTGCGGAAAGGTGAGAGCGCCTACCCGCAGAATAAGGCGCTGGAACAGGCTATCCTGGAGAGTGGCCTGCCGAAGCTGGCGGTGCAGTATGACGGGATGGAGGAAACGTTGTTATCGTATGCGCGGCTTCAATTATTTAAAATTCTCGGGCGAATGAAGGTGAAAGGACAGGATTCAGCGTATACAATTCTCTCGATACTTTACGAGCCGGAGAAGTGGCGCGAGGCTCGGGTGCTGCCAATTGGAGACCTAGGATTGTATGGACTTTTAGGGTTGCAGGAAGAGCAGGGCAAACTGATTTCTGCTGCTGAACTATTCGATCGGGAAATGATGGAGCGGATACGGGAGCGTTCCAGAACGGCTGAGCCACGAACGCTGCGGGCGCTGAACATATTACTAAACCGGGCGCATACATTAGTACATCTGCCAGAGACGTTTCTGATTCTCCCGAACGGTGAAGACCCATCGGGTGAGTGGAAGACGCCCCTGGATACAGAAGGACTGGCGCCGGAGGTTGCCACCGCGTCGAGCATGCTGAATCGTGAGTTGGTTAGTGCATTTGCCGAAGGGCGAACGGAGAATCTGAAGCCGAGCATGGAGCACTTTCTGGCAACGGTTGAGGCCGAAGAGCAGTATCCCGCGCAGTGGCGGCGTGGGTTGCATTACTTCAACACACGTGTCAATCCATTTCGATGGACGTACATGGCGTATTTGGTGGGCCTGGGTCTTTTCGGACTGCATCTTGGGACGCAGAGGCGGAGTGTGTACGTCTGGGCCATGGTGGTGCTGGGTTTGGGATTTTTTATTCATACCGGGGGGCTGGTAATTCGGCTACTGCTGGCAGAGCGTGCCCCGCTGTCGAACATGTACGAATCAATCGTATTTGCGATCTGGGGGTTGATACTCCTGGGGGGGATTTTGGAGTTGATTTATCGGAGGGGATTTATCGGGCTGAGTGCAGCGGGATTCGGGCTTGTAGTGATGGTAATCGTGAGCTTTTTCCCAATCCATATGACGCGAATAGAGCCGCTGCGGGCTGTGTTAAACTCGTCGTGGTTGACGTACCACGTGATGACAGTCATGATATCCTACTCGGCCTTTATGCTGTCGTTTATGTTCAGTCTGATCTACCTGGTGAAAGACATGACCGGTGAGGTCGAAGAGGGGCAGCCGCTAGTGCGGTCAGCAAAGGTCTTGCAATGGCTGCCGAAAAAGGAGACGTTGGATTTGCTTAATTATCGTGCTATACAGATCGGGTGGCCGTTGTTGACGTTTGGCATATTCTCGGGCGCAGTGTGGGCGAATACAGCGTGGAACCGCGCATGGGGTTGGGATCCGAAGGAGACGTGGTCGCTGATCACATGGTTTATCTATACGATTTTTCTGCATTTGCGGATTCAACAAGGCTGGCGGGGTCGGAAGACAGCATTAGCAGCAATCGTAGGTTTTCTAGCGGTGCTGGTGACATGGTTTGGGGTCTCATATTTACGACTTCTGAGCGGAGGATTACATAGCTATGTTTGATAGAAGTTCCGGGGGTAGGAAAATTCCGAAGGCGGTTATTAAACGCCTGTCACTGTATTCGCGTGTTCTCCAGGCAATGGAGATGAGGAGCGTGGAGAAGATTTCATCAATGGAGCTTGGAGAGAAGCTGGGTTTAAATCCGGCGCAGGTGCGTAAAGATCTGGCGTACTTCGGCCAGTTTGGAGTGCGTGGGGTTGGCTACTATGTGGCCGAGTTGCGCAAGAGTATCAAGCGGATTCTGGGCACGGATCGGGAGGTGCGAGTAGGATTAATTGGTGTAGGCAATCTTGGATTGGCCTTGCTTTCATATGGGGGATTTGCCAGGCAAGGATTCAGGATTGTGGCAGCGTTTGATAATGACAAACGCAAGGTGGGAAGTGTTAAGAACAACATTGAGATATTCAACGTGTGCGAGATTGAAGAGAAGATTAAGGTACGGGCGATCGACATCGCGATCTTGGCGGTGCCAGCCGAGGCAGCGCAGGAGATCGCAGACCGTGTGGTCAAAGCTGGGATAAACGCGATATTGAATTTTGTGCCGACGCGACTGGTTGTTCCTGATGACGTGAAGGTACACTATGTGGACCTGGCAATTGAGATCGAGAGTCTGACATATTATCTTCGCTAAGAAGTGTGCAGAGAACTCTACGCGACAAAAAGTCGAAGGGGGGGGCGCAGATGAAGCTGGACACCCGAATGTACACGAACGTGCTCCTGACGCTTATTGCGGCGCTGCTTTTCGTTTTCGTACTACGGCCGCAGATGAGTGTGGTGGAGAACGCATACGCACCCGATGAGCAGCAGCGGGCCAAACAGATGGCCGTGAATGTGCAGGAAACTTCAGATGTTTCGCAAGCAATGCGCGAGGTCGTGGCCGCGAATAATAACATTGCAAAGGCGATTGAACGGCTGGCTAAAGCGACGGAGCGCGTGGCGTGGGAACTGGGCAACATTGCAACTAAGTGACAAACGAAACCCGAATAAGGCGTTGTTTCCATACGCCGCGTGCTTGAGTTTTTATATCTGCTGAGTGAACGAGATCGAGTCCTCACATCGGCCTGTCATGTGCAAGGAGCCTCCGGGCTGTTGAGGCGCGACAGGCAACATTCTTGCCAGTGAAACAGCACGGCTGCATGTCACGACATGGCGGAATGGTGTGAGGACTATTGCTTTTCAGGATGTCCAGGAAGATTGAAGCGCCAGTGTGATGGGGCGAGGTGAACGAAAGAGCCTGCAGCCGCCGGAAGGATGCCCATGGCGATATACAGTTCCCGCGTCTCAGGTATGAAGACCATGCTCTGAAGTGTTCTATCTAGCCTGGCTACCTGCAAGAGCAGACGCTGCATGGCCGGTACGTCGAGTCGTCCATAGTGCGAAAGGGCAAACGACTGCATGGTGCGGTAGCGGGAGCAGTCAATGTTCTGCCAGAGAGGTGGAGAGCGGAAGTGGTTGGTGGCGAAGAGCAGATGGTGATCGGGCCTGCGCAGGCCGATAGTTGTGGGTGTGAGCTCGGCCACGCGCGCATTGCCATAAGCGTCTGCGAGCATGAGATTGTTGCCAGTTGAGTGGGAAGTGCGTCGAAGCAGCGTGATCGCCTCGGACGTAGTGGCACATTCTTGCAACACCTGACGGAAAATCATCGCGTAGGGAGCAGCTTTGAGAGAAGATCCATAGCCGCGTACTTCCATAATGGCTTCGGCCAATCCTGCGTCGTTCATTCCCGATAGAACACCGACGAGTCCGGGAAATCCGACGGAGACGAATTCATGCCCATCCTTGGGGTGGTAAACAAAAACAACCCCGTAGTGATGGGCAACATCGAGCGATGCGAAGTCGAGATTACGCGCGAAGAGGAGCTGCCCATTGTGGGTGGCGCTGCCATAGGCGACCATCGTGGAACACTGGAAGGATTTCTTGATATCAAAGATCGTGTTGGTCAGCAGGATGTCATCATAGGGAACCCTGGCAGCACGACTGAGGGCGTGCATTTCCTCCCGAAGAGGCTGTGGGATGGCAGATTCCATAACGCGCGCAAGCTGGAGCATAAGCTGCTTCGCAGGCAATGGGCCACCTGCCTGAAGCCATTTGTCAACATAGTCAGTCGTCAACGTTTGAATTTGAGAAGCCAGGAGCTGGCCGTGCTGGTCGCCCATTTCAGCCGGCGTGCCGTAGAGATGAACTATTGGGATATCGGAGACGAGTGAGAGGCTGGCTTTGTTATATGTAGCGGGAGTGAAATAGGGCTGCTGTGCCGAGGCAGCACTGGTAAGCAGGCACGCAAGAATCATTGCGGTGAAGAAAGTATGCCACGTTCTGTAGGTCATTCTCTGCATAGTTGCGATTTTCTCCCCAACGCGTTTCATCCTTAGCGTCGAATATAGACTTGATAGGTATAGGAAATTTCCTGCTCTTTCTTAGGTTTGAGCTGTAATTCCCAGGCGATGACACAATTGGGATTAACGGCCTTCAGTCCTTCCGCGACGATGGTAACGGTGCCCTCCGGGCTGGTGTTCAGGACTTCACCGGTTAAATGTTTTGTGATCTTCAGGGTCACGTCTTTAGATTTGTAGTTGGTTACCTTGAGCTCGCCTTTGACAGTAACGAGATCGTAATACCCGCCGAAAATACGCTCCTCTTTGCGAATCCGGTTGATTTCATATTCCTTTTTCCGGGCTTTGATGTCTGTAGCCAGAGTAATTTTAAGGTTTGATTCAGCTCCTACAGAAGTGTAGGAAATCATGTCCTGACCGAGGGGATAGTTCTTCTGGAGTGTGATAGCCGCGGCAGTTGTCCAGGGCAATTGCGTAGTATTTTTCAGTTTTATGGAATGCCAGACCTCTTCCATTTCCTTGGGAATTTCATCCTGCGAGCGCGAGGAGGTGGGTTCGCTTTTCAGTGTGTCGGGAATGTCCCATTCATAGAGATGCGAATACGGCACGGTTTCTGAGAAAATCGTATAGTAGCCACGTTCGCCCTTTTTGAGGGAGATATGTTTGCGGGCGTAGTAGAAGAGGTCTTCCTGGAAGGTGCCTGCTAGATCCTGCGGACTGACACCGGGAGAGGGTCCCTGGCCTGGTACGTTATAGAGAACCTGTTGCGTCACGAGCGCGCGGCCGCCGGCTCGACCAAAGCGACGCTCGCGTTCTTCAAGGAGGGAGCGGATAAAGAAGTCAAGAGATTGCGCAGGCGAGAGCGGAAAAGTGATGCCTGAGAAGAGAAAGTGGGGAAATCCGGTGACGAAATAGACATCTACGTCCTCAAGGTCTTCGACATCGTTAATGACAACCGCCTTCATGGTAATCTTTGCATTGGTATCATCGAGGAGTTGCACGGCATAGCTAGGAACCCAGGAGATGCCTCCCTGGAGGTAAGATATGGTGATACGAGCAGGCGCAGCAGAAGAGCGCAAGTGGAGTTTCAGGACATTTTGCAATTCGGTCTCGGTGAAGATGTCGCTTGTATCGCCGCGGATGGTCAGCATCTGTATGGCATCTTTGCGCAGTGCAACGATGCCATCGCGCGTCCGCAGGGTGACCAGCTGAGCGGGCTGTGACTTTGGCGGCGGCGGGCGACTACGGTAATATGACGTAAACTCGGGCAAAGACTCGGGTGAGCGATCTTCAGGAACACTAAGGAGAGTGCCAGATATTTTTTCGCCATGTGCAAGGCATTCGATCCGTTTTCCAACGTTAGCCTTGAGAAATTCCTCGAGAGTGATGGCGTGCAGTTGCTGCACAGCGGGTTCTCGGGCTGCGACCAGCTCTTGCACGATGGTATCAGGCGCACCCGGAGCAACCCAGAATGAGCCGAGGGTGGCCTCAGGAAGGTCACGCATGATAGCCCAGCCGTCGGTGAGCGAGACCTCCGCCTGGCGCTCAAAAAAGCCTATACCATTCTTGAAAAGGGAGACACTCACAGGTTTGCTGGTAAGCGGCTGCGGCTCGGGCTGAGCGGCACATAGTGCAGCCGCCAGAATTGCACTCTGCAGCACGAGCAGACTGCCCATCCATAAAGATTTTCTCATAGTCCTATTCTCCTCAGGTCAAAGGTGGTCTATAGTGTCGATTTCTTTCGTTTAGCGTATCGGCGGCGGAGTCCGATACCTGCCAGGCTGATAACGACTGCGAGTACGGCAAAGGCGCTAATGCCAGCGCCAAGGCGAAAGGTAAAAGGTCGAAACTCCATGGTAACATTGTGCAAGCCCGGCGTGATAAAGACACCGCACAGCGTATGATCTACTCGCACCAATGAAGCTGGCTGATCGTCTATATAGACTTCCCATCCCGGATAAAAGTTTTCACTAAACACAAGGATATTGGAATTATTTACAAATGCCTGATAGCTGCGGTGGTCAGGCTGGTAAGAAACCAGGGTCACAGATTCAGTTGTGCGCGCTGCGCTCGAAGCGACAGGGAGGAGTGGTGGGGGTTGATCGGTCAGAGCAACGTGGAGGGCGTCGAATTCGGGATTGGCGAGCAGGGCAAGACTCTGTGACTCTTTTAGATCAGCCGTGTAGACAGCAGTGGCGAGAAACGCCCAGCCAGCTGCTGAGGGATTTTCGTAGATGCGGAGGCTAAACGGATAGAATTTGAGAAGGCGCAGCTCGGGGAACTGGAGATCAGTATAGGTCAGGATGAGCCGGACATTCAGCAGGGAAAGAAGTTTGGGATTGGCAATTTTCTCAAGGAAAAGAAAAGCCCCAGGCGACTCCCCCGGCTGCGTTGCGTTAATGGTGTTCATAAACTCGGCGTATGAAGTCAGGTAGATTGGATCATAGCCGCGTGCGCTGAGCATAGTATGCATCATTGTGCGATTAGCGAAGAGTTCAAGTTGATTCTGGTCGTTATACCAGTAGAACACATCGTCGGTAAAAACGGTGCGTGCTTCAGGGGCATGCTGCTTCAGAAACGCGACAAGCTCGGTGTGGGGATAGAATGTGCGGTAGAAGTCGCGCAGTGGAACGGCATTTACGAACTTCATGCCGAAACTGAAGAGATCGAGCAGCAGCGTAAGAGTGAAAAGGATTATGAAAGTTCTTTTGGGGATGAGTGATTTCAAGAAGCAGAAGAGAATTGCAAGAGTGGCCAGAGCCAGAGCAGCGGAGCGAATAAGATCGTTGCGACTAGCCGAGATATACATGTCAAGGAGCTCGGTGATGTTTTCAATTGTTGATCCGAATTTGAGATAGGAGAGTATCTGAGGACCAAGGATTGATTTAAGATTGATCAAGACAATTGCCGAGAGGATAACCACGGTCAGAGCGAGGAGCAGAATGAAGAAATTCAGGCGCATGCGGAGTTTGCGATTTGCGTTGCGCATGGCAGCGAAGAATATCTCAAGCCCGAAGCCGGCGAGTAGCGAGACGGCGAAAGTATAGAGCAGGAGCGTGCGCGCGGGAGCACGAAAGCGATCGAACCCGGGAGCTACCCAATAGAAGAGGCGAAAAATGGGGGAATGGCCGCCAAATGCGAGGGCGAGGGCGATGAGCGCCATCACGAGCATGCAGAGGAAGATGCGTGTGCGGTGGCGAGAGTTTTCGGGACGGGCGTGCGCGGCAAGCTCCGGCACGTTGCTTTGTCGCCAGCAGATCACCGCCAGAATGGCCAGCAGGACTGCCGCCATGCCCATATAGCCGTTTACCTCCCAGTAACCTTCCCTCGAGCCCCAGTAGAGACCCTCTTCGGTCGGGCTAAGATAGAAGTCGGGAGACCAGAACGTCGGGAGCATGCGCAGAGGCAGGGAATCTTTGATGATGTAGCTCCACTGACCGGCCTGCGCGCGCTCGTGGGAGTGGCGAATGAACTTCCAGGTAGGGAGGACTTGTACAGCGCTGATAGTAAGAGCAAGGAGGAAGGCAGCGAAATAACCTGCCAGAAGTCTCAAACGCGGTGTAGCACATATGCGGCTACCCCTTGCTGCGCGCGTCTCTTGTACGGCGGCGCCGTGCTGTAGGGACAGATTATAATCTGTCCCTACATGCGCTTGTGCCGGTTGCGCAGCTGCAGAACGCGCTGGAGGAAAGATAAGTTGAAAAAGAATAGCCAGCCCCAGCGCATACCAGGTATAGAGTGCTACTTGCGGGCTTCCCGCGAGGAGCTGGAGCGCCAGGATGATGCCGAGCCAGAGGACGTAAGTGAAACGGCGCGTTTTATACCAGCGTTCACTGAGAAAGAAGACGTGGGGAAGCCAGGCAGCAGTGAAGATGAAGAGAACGACACCGCTGTAGAGGCGTGAGACGAAGAAACTGCTGAAAATAAATATGAATGCAGCGATGAATGCGGGGTATGTGTCTTTGATTGTATGGCGCGAATACCAGTACATGCCGAGCGCACCCCAGAGCAGGTGCGCGAGCGTCAGCAGAGTGAATGCTACGGGAATGGGAATGAGTAGACACAGCCAGTTGGGAGGATAGAACATACCTACCTGGATATCCGCCTGAAATGGACGGCCGGAGAAGATCATAGGATTCCAGAGAGGGGTGTACGTGCCGCCAGCCGCGCAGGTTTTCCAGAACTGCTTAGCTGGAACATAGTGATTCACAAGGTCGCCGCCACAAAGCACCTGCCCGAAAAAACAGAGCTTGTAGGCAAAAAGGAGAAGCAAAACAAGGAGAAGACAAAAAATCTTGAAGTGATGCAGACGGTGGTGGTAATTGGGAGTGTTCATCATGATGTGCACGGACACGAAGGAGTTTTATATTCCTACGTACTATTTTAATTTAATAGTGTTGGCTTTTTTCCCAATTGGCATTTACTTCTATCTCGCCAATGCAATTGCTGCGCCAGTGGAGTTATTTGTGAGATTCGTGTACATATAAAAAGCAATTACCACGAATGAAAACGAATTCCACGAATTAAGCCCTGTTTTGGAAAGAACTGTGCAATTCATACTAGAAAAATACACCAGGGACTAATATGACAGAAGCTAAAAAAGGCCTGAGAGAAAGTCAATAGGGTAATCAAATCAGGGTAAAAGGTAGAGTGGACGATGCATCACAAGGCAGCAGTGCTGGTCTCACCAAAGCAACTGGAGATTGAGAAGCGGGAGATTCTATTGGTGGGGCCTGAAGAGGCGCTAGTGGAGGTGGCGTACTGCGGAATATGCGGCACGGATCTGGCCGTCTATTCGGGGAAGTACAAAGTGCCGTTGCCGCAGATCCTGGGGCACGAATTCAGCGGCGATGTGATCGAGGTCGGCTCGCAGAAACACATCGCCTGGGTAGGAAAAAGCGTGACGGCTGAGATCAATAATACGTGCATTTCGTACGATGGGCAGCCGCGATGCGTGGCGTGTGCACGCAATATGCCGCATCATTGCCAGGAACGTACGGTGACGGGCATTATAGGCGCCGCAGGTGCGTTTGCAGAATGTATCGTTGTACCAGTGCGGAACTTGCACGAGCTGCCTGAGGGGATCAGTCCGACTGAAGCGGTGTTTATAGAGCCGCTGGCAGCAGCATTGCAGACATTTGAACTCACGCCACTGGTTAAGGGATCACAGGTTGTGGTAGTGGGCCTTGGCCGATTGGGGCTACTGGTGAGTATTGTGGCAAAGGCACGCGGAGCAGAGGTGATTGGGATAGATCACAGTAAGCAAAAGCGAGCGCGTGCCACGCCGTTCGGAATAGCGGTAGTAGAGGGCGACGACCCAGCGCAGTGGAGTGCTGCAGTGAAGGAACGAAGCCACGGACTTGGCGCAGACGTTGTGGTAGAGGCCACAGGCAGCTCGGCAGGAGTGGAGTTGGCCATGGAGCTAGTGCGGCCACGCGGAGTGCTTGCGCTCAAAAGCACGCCAGGGGAAGCGGCGAAGCAACTGGACGTGACGAGGCTGGTGGTCAATGAGATTCGCCTTCAAGGCTCGCGGTGTGGCCCGTTTGACAAGGCAATTGCGTTTCTTCTCGAGCATCGTCCGGATATTCCCTCGCTGATCAGTCGGACGTTTCCTCTTTCTGAGATTCAGAAGGCATTCAGAGTCGCTCCCGAGGAAAGCAAGGTGCTGATTCGTTGTTAGGAACAGAGCCCGGTGTTGAAAATGAGCCACCGAGGCACAGACTATTGAATTGCAAAAGGGAAATTTAGAATTTGATATTTGCAATTTTAATTTTACAATTTTTCGGTCTTTGAGCATCTCTGTGTCTCTGTGGCAGTCTCTAATGAAAACAGGTTACAGGTAAAACCTTTAGCCCTATTAATCTGGAAGCATTACGGGAAAGGGGGAGAGAAAAGTGAGTTCATGGCGGAAGTTTTGGCAATGTATGGTTGGAGGCATTCTGGTTTTTCTCTCAGGAGGTGTGGTCATGGCAGGAACAGAACTGGGGCCATTGGGCACAACAGGGCCTCTGCGCGCAGTGTATGGGGTTTCCAAGAAGCTCGAGCAGTTCAAGGGGAAGACGAATCAAGATATCGTCAGGTTTTTAAAGACATACGATATCAATGCTGTGTTTGGCGGGCACGAGGACGCTGGGTTTGTGGAGGCATGTCATCAGAACGGGATTCGTGTATACGCCGAGGCTGCGATATTCTTTGGTGAGAAGCACTGGAAGCAGCATCCAGAGAGCCGACCCATCACGGCATCCGGCGAGCCGTTGGAAAAGATTGAGTGGTACGCCGGCGTATGTCCGAATCAGCCCTGGTTGTGGGAGGAAAAGCTGAAGGAACTCCGGGCAATGGTGCGCGAGACGAAGGTAGATGGCATATGGTTGGATTTCATCAGGTACCCCTGCCATTGGGAGGTGAAGGCGCCAAAGCTGGATCAGACCTGTTTTTGTCCGGTGTGCCTCAAGCAGTTCCAGAAAGATACAGAGATCACCATTCCGGCAGATATGAAGACAGCCAAAGAGCGGGCGCAGTGGATCCTGCAGCATCATCGCGACAAATTCGTGGAATGGAAGTGCGATCGCATTACGTTGTTTGTGCGAAAAGCGCGGGAGGTCATCAAAGCGGAGCGTCCGGAGGTGCTGGTTGGATTATTCGGGGTGCCCTGGATGCCGTCGGACCTTGACGATGCGATCCACGTGATTATTGCACAGGACTATCGCAAGCTCGCGCCTTTCGTGGATGTCTTCTCGCCGATGGTGTACCACCGGATGTGCAATAGAGATGTCAAATGGATCGGTGCAGTAACAGAGTATTTGGCAAAAGTGACAGAGAAACCAGTGGTTCCGATCATTCAGGCGTGCAGTTTACCGGATCAGCTATCCTTTGCAGAGTTCAAGCAGGCTATAGACGCGGCGCTCTCGCCGCCCTCAGCGGGGATGATCATCTTCAATGTAAAATACCTGCTCAAGGAGGAAAAACTGGATGCACTGAGATGAGGTTGGTCGGGCCGGGGAAAGCTGGTAGGGTATTACGGAAAATATGTTTAATGAGATGTAATTGTGACGCTATCGAGAGAGATGCGTCCCTGAGGATCTGCACTCGGATCGAAATTCAAGATGTCAAATGCCACGCCAAGGCCCTGGCCAGCTACGGTTGTGGGTGGATAGAAGAGGATGGCGTAGTCGCTGGAGGACATCGGGGTAAGTGCCTGTTTTTGCAGGCAATGAGCAATCTGATTATCGGCGCTATAGACGCGGAGCCGGACAGTGGGCGCTTGTGTGCCGGCGCTGATGTCGGTACCCACGGTAAATTGTGCCCTATAAAGCGTATAATCCTGGATGGTGATATCTGTTGTGGGACTGGCCCAGAAGCCGAAGGTATTCGTATTTGTGGTAGAGGTGAGATCGAGCAAACCCGAGAATCCGGTATTGCTGAGTGGGGCGGAAAAAGGGCCAGCCGCTCCAGAAAAGGCCCAGTTCTCTGCAGAGTCGTCAAAGGAGTAGGTTCTCAACACAGTACCCGTCCCAAGATCCTCAATGGCATGTCTCTGAATACTCATAGAACTCAAGCCCAATGTTGGGCTCACTGCATCGTTGGGATCGAAGTTTAGCACGTCGAACGCCATCACCATCTCCTGGCCGATTACGTCCTGGGAAGGGATAAAATAAAATTGATACATCCCAAAGCCCACAGGTGATGATTCACCTGAACCTATACTGGTGATAATATACGTGTCTACCTGTTTGGCATCCACGCTGTTGACGCGCAAGCGGATTTGCGGAACAAGGCTGGAATCGGTCAGGTCGCTGGTGATTAAGGCCCCCACGCTGTAGTAGCAGTTGGATTGATACGTGAAGCCGCTGGTAGCAGGACTATTCCAGAAGCCGAAGCTATAGGTATTGTCTTGTGGGGTAATGTTGAGTGCATACAAAAAGCCGGAGGTTGGTGCGTTGAAGGGAGGTGGGGCCGCGAAGGTCCAGCCCTGCGTATCAGTTGGGAAATCGTAGCTAATGATATTCTTGCTTGGGCCGTTTTCAGGGTAGCCGATGTTTATGAGGATCTCGCTGTATATGGTCGTGCCATAAGGGTCGGTAACCTCCCACACCGCATCAAGGATATCATCTTCACTATAGCTATTCTGCACCCCATAGGTCACGGCCTGACGCACCCAATATGCCCAGTGGCTTTGAGAATCAGAGGTCCAGGGTGGGCCGAAGCCGACGCCCAAGGATGGGACACCTTTTGAGGCGTCAACACAATAGCCCGCAATACTATAAGAGCAACCGAGTTCCCCGCTGGTATCAGTACCAATGACCATATCCTGTTCCGCAGGATTAAAGCAGTTGAGGATATAGCCAAGAAAATTCCCGCCCTCTTCGATGATCTCCACTTCGAGAGCGCCGGCGCCATAATAAGAGCCGGTGCCGGAAAATTGCTGGACGCTTGCGACCGCCACAACGTCGTTCAGGCCAAAGGAACTATTATTGGAAGGAAGCGGCGGGCCGCCAATATGGATAACGGCGTCCTGGCCGGATTTCGAGGTAAATTGTGCCAGGATTCTGCCCTTCGAATCACTCACTTCCCACATAATAATGATGTTGTCGTTCTTTTCCGGGTGTTCGCTACTTTCTGCTGTCGCGTTAAAGGTGACATCCGCAGGAAGCGTAAACTTCTGGTTGGCAGTGGGTTTGACGATTGTTACTGTAATGGCGGCTGAGGCGAAATGGAGCGTGCCAGCCACGAACACCATCACCAGAGCGAGAGAAACAATCAGTAGCGTGCGGCCCTGTCTCATTCTTACGATTCCTTTTTCCCTGTCTCCTGCCTACTACCTACTGTCTACTGTCTACTGTCTACTACTTACTGTCCCACTCGTTCGCGTTTTTCCCAGCCGAATATATTCCGGTACTTATATAGATAAGGAGTCTGACTTTCAATCCACTGGACAGCGGTCCGTGCGCGATGCTGCAAATAACTAAAAGGAATCCAGCCATCGCCAGTGATGTCTTTGCGCCGCGGCATGTCGGCAATCGCGCGGAGCAGCTGCAAAGCCTGCGGGTCGCTCACGCCTTTACACACTTCAACCGTATAGGAATAGAAAAAGAAGCTATCTGAAGTTACGTTTACAGGTGTAGTTTGGTCGAGCAGTGCGGTGACGGCCTGCGGGCCAATGTCAATAAGACACGCAATAGCTGCCAGGCAGCGGCCCGGGTTCGTATCGTGCTGAGTTTTCAGAATGTCAATCAGCGAAGCCACTTGCGCTGCATCGCTTCCGCTGTACTGACGCTTGAGTGCGTAATAGATACCGATGCTGTTCTGCGTTTCAAACGATGCGGGGAAAAGGGACTCGAGCCATGGGGGAATGTTTCCCTCTTGCATGATATAATACATGGGACGGAGTGCAGAGCGCTGAAAGTCCTCATCGGGTGCGAGCAACTCTTCCAGGGCAGAGATGCTCTTTTCTACTGGTGCATCTTTTAGCTCGATCTGCTTCTCAGCCAGCAGACACATGGCGCGCAGCTTTGGATGCTGATTGTCGTCCTGACTGAGAGAGCGCAGAGAGCTGATGAGCGCCTTGCCTAGATCCGCTTTTGTTCCCAGCACAGCACATTTGTGGGCTGCGACGATCTGAACGAGCGGGTCTGGATTGTGAAGTGACGCCACCAGGAGCTCGGCGTTACCGGAAGTGAGAGGCAGTGCGATTGATTCAAGCTGCTGGACGAGCCTGGCACTTTGAACTCCCTGCTCAAAACGAGCCTGGAGGTTTTCAAGCGCCTTTGTGGATGGCAAAGCAGTGCGAGGAAGGGCCAGCGTAACAATTACCATTGCCATGCCAGCGCACTGGACTGCGAAAGTAAGTCTGAACAAGAAACTTTTCCTCATTGGAATCAATGTGTTTTCCTTAATATTGCTTGCCAGGATTCGCCCAATCTTGAGCCTTATAGGCATCTTCCGCGGTATTTTCCGCCGCTAATGCGGCGTCTTCAATATCATACGGTTCCCAGGTATCCGGGACATCGTTATCATTGGTATCGAGATCATTGTGTGACGCATCATAATGATTATTCGGAGTAGTATTCCACGACCAGCCTTTGGCTTCGTGAGTGACAAGGAGATCAGCCCGGCGAATCTGGTCAACGTGCACATTTTCGTGAATGATTACATCTGCGAAGCAATCTATGCCCGTGGTGAGAACGCCACCT
>CAZVVA010000066.1:14985-17922 GCA_964630455.1 uncultured Candidatus Sumerlaeota bacterium | reverse complement strand
GTTCCGGCGTGATCGTCATCTTCGAGGCCACATAAGTCTCGCGAGCGCGGACAGCGGCCAGCATTGCTCGGCAGACCGTGTCCGCAAACTCCAGGCGTCTATCAGTGTCGAGTTCGAGACGCTCGCAGGCCTGGGCAATGAGCTCCTTGTTGATCAGGTCTTCGCATACTTCAACTGCTTGTTTTAATTCTAAGGCCGTGGCGTTTTCTCCACAAGCTGGATGTTCAGCAATCAGATCGGCCTTGGTCAGTGTGAATCTTCCAACCTGGATCACCGGGCTATCGTCTTTCAGCTCTCTAAGCCAGCGCGCGCGATTTTTCGGATGGGATCGCTTGCGCAGCTTATTGATCTCATACTGATACTGATATGCCAGAATTTGCGGGGTGAGCCGATTACGAATCTGGTCAGCAACCTGTTCGAGCGGTATGGGTGTTTCTTTGCGTCGTTCGACACACTCAACAAGATAGGCCCCATCCGCTGTTTCAAAAACAGGACTGAGCTCGTCGGGCTGGAGTTTGAATGCTTCGAGCTGAAACGTCTCAGGAAAACGAGCAGAACGCGTTCCTTCCTGTAGCGTGCAGGTTGAAACCTGAATGTCCGGGAGAGTCTTCTGAGCCGTGACGGCGAAGTCCTTGCCTGCGGACACTGAGTCACGAATACCCTCCAATTGGCGTCGTGCATCTTCGCGGCCAAACCCTGCTATTTCCTCTGGCACGGCAAGAAACACGTAGTGCACGGTCATCTCCTCGGGTCGCAGAAAACCCTCGCGATGTTTATTGTAATATTTTTTGATATCTTCGGATCGAACCGTAAAGGTGTTTCGAAGATAGCGATCCACCCAGACCCATTCGTATATGGGGTATTTTTGCATTCGAAGAGGCCGTTGCTCGGTTGCTGAGGGCGGCTGCACAGCTTGAGCCTGCTGCGCAAGGGCATGAATGACGAAATAATCCTCGATGGCAGAGCGAATATTCTGCTCCAGCACGGCCTTCTTTTCCGGGTTCTGCTCTGTGCGGTATCGCATGTAAAGATCGTGTGCGATTTCCGTGCCCAGCAGAAGATAGATACAGAATTCCTGTTCAGTCAACGTTCCGATCGTGCTGCGCGCCAGAATGGTGTCGGACGCGGGTTGGAATGACGTGAAGAGAAAGGGAGCGCTTGCCTCTGTGCTGCCAAGCCATTGTGCCAGCGCAAAGAAAACAAGAACGCATGAGCTGAGAAGTGAGCGTTTCACGTGGTTTTGTCCCTTCTTTCTGATTGTAGATGACACTTCGATTCGCATGTTCGTGCTGTAAATCGTATTGTCATGTAATGTGTGGGTGTGCGGCTGCTCTGACTATTTTTGGTAACTATCATAGCAAATGATCTCATCCAGTGCCTTGCGAGCACCTTCGGCAAAGGGGCGAAAGCTTGCTTTGTCTTTGGGGTATCCGAGTGGTGTCAGGGCCACGATTTTCACGTTCGCCGGAACATTGAAGAGTTTCTTAAAGCAGGCTTCGTCAAACGCACCTACCCAGCATGTGCCTAATCCGAGTGCTGCAGCCGCCAGTGTCAGGTGGTCCAGGGCAATAGCCAGGTCAACATCCTCGCTGCTGGCTGTCTTGTTGCCACCCATCCCATGCCATGCTTGCTCTGTGAGTCCACAGCCGATGATGGTCACTGGGGCTTGGGCCAGAAAGCGCTGGCCGCCACAGCGTTCGACCATGGCGCGGCGTTTCTCTGGATCCGTCACTACAATGAATTTCCAGGGCTGGCGGTTAGCGGCAGAGGGGGCTGCCCGAAGGACATTCAGCAGCCGAGTCAGGTGTTCCCCGGGAATTGGCTTGTCCAGATAGTCTCTTACGCTCCGGCGTATCTTGATGCATTCAAACACGTCCATGGTCCTTCTCCTAGATTTTCTTTTCGACCAGCTCAATGACACTTTTAGTAAGTTCCATTGCCTCCTTGGCTTCCTCAGGATCATCGAAATACTGGGAAGGCACACCCCCTGGAAGGCTGTTTGGATAGCGTGTTGGGATGTAGTACCTATCAAGCTTTTTGGCAGACACCACCTTTTTAAAGTCAGGGTCTATCTCAAGCGCCATCTTTGATAAGTCATGTATCGAGTGGGTATAAAATACTTCAACCGATTTAACTTTCGCGTAGAGATACGCTTTAAAAGCCTTTTCGGCTGCCTGCTGAAAATGGAAAAGGGCAATGTAGAATCTTCCCCTCTTTCTCAGATCATCTGCGTCTTGGAATTCGTCTTTCGCCTGCGTCAACCATCTCAAGGATTCTTCTCTATAAGGTCTTTTCATAAATCACCCTCCCCGCGTTCAATACGTTTCTTAGGAAGCTACTTGTTGGTAGTTTCTCTTCGAATTCTTCCTTGTTATAGACAATTATGTCAGAGGAAATTTGTCTTTCTACTTGCTCGTAAATCAACCTCATCCATTCTTTTCCGCTCTTTGCGGTTGGCATAATTACAAGCAGATCTAAATCACTGTGTACATCCACCTCTCCTTTAACAAGCGAGCCAAAAAGGATTATTTTTAATGCACCTATGCCTTTCAGTTGCCTTAGTATTGATTGTAAGGAATCCTCTAATCTGGCCTTTCTTTCATTTTTTCTCTGCAAGATTTCTTTGAGTTTTGACATTATGTCCCCTCCGGGTGAGCGACAAAAATTGCTTCGCTCATCTTCCTTTCTATTATGTCCTTATGCCGCGTCCTTGCCCGCCTGCACAATGGGAATGTTGCGTTTCCGCCTTCCTTTCTTGTACTGATCTCTTCACTCTTTACCGGCAGATTTTCTTTTTAGCCATCCCTACGGCCGAGGCGGCAACGCAAGTTTAATCTATTTCGCCTTGTTGCCCCAGAGTAGATTACCTTTTGGACGGCGATTGCTTATATCAATAGCACAATCTGGATTGCTATCTCAAGATGCTTTCTCCAGAGA
>CAZVVA010000066.1:0-14975 GCA_964630455.1 uncultured Candidatus Sumerlaeota bacterium | reverse complement strand
GCACATTTCACATGTGCTCCGTTCGCTTTACACCGCGTTTCAGCATCGTATAGAGTTTGACGGGTAGTTTCTGCCGAATGGCCTCAAGGTCGCGCGTGGCCTGCTCGAACTCGTCAAGATTAATGCTCGTCAAGAGTGAGTAGTGCTTTTCGATCTCGTTCAAGGCTACGCGAGCCGGATTTTCGCTGGACGCGCTCAGCAATACTTTCCGTTGTGTGTCCGGTGCTGTCTGCGGATGGTTGACCCACTCTTGAACCTCCTGTGTGGTGCGCGTATAGCTATAGTGCTCTCTGACGAATGCTTGTCCGCTTTCTGCGATCTCCCGGAGCCATTGAGGCCGCCTTGCGGCGTCCAGCAGCAAGGATGCCAGCTGCTCTGCATTGCCTATCTCAACAGTGAGACCTAATTGGTGGTTCTTGATTACATTGCTGATTTCAGTTCCAAGGGTCGTGAGCACAGGGAGCCCCGCCGCCATCATATTTGTAAGACGATTGCGTGCGCCAAACACGGTTTCATAGTTCCGTGAATCAATATTAAGCCCCAGAGAGCTTTCGCGATAATAGGCAGGCACGAGAGCGGCATCTATCCAACCGTGCAGCAGAAAACGATCCCGATAGGGCGATTCCGCAATGCGTTTCTGAAACTGGTGATAGGTAATTTCGTCGTGGCCGTCCACCATGCCGCCGGTTGATATGTAGTAAATATTCGGGTTCTGGGCCATGGCTCTTGTTAGCGCCGTGGCAAGCATCTCAACGTCGGTCCAGGTGTTGTATCCGCCGCTCCATAGCACAATAAACGCGTCTGAAGGAACAACCACACCGCGCAGACGGCGCGGCTCTCCAGGGTCAGGATCGCGCAGGTAGATCTCATTTACAGCGTTCGGAATTACCGTAACGAAACCATACTGGGTGGTCCAGCGATTGAGGCGGCCCATCAGCCCGAGTTCACCAATAAGTGCATGTGCCTGCGGCGTGGACACGGTGGAGAATTTATCTGCCCGCCGTACCACGGTCTGCTCTTGGGTCCAGAAGAATTTCAAATCCTTGTCATCGTTATAGCGACGCGCGCGCATCTGACCCTCCGCCATGGTGTAGCCGTTCAGGTCCACCCAGATGGGCTTATGCGTCGACACTTGACAAGCGATGACCGAGGGGAAGGTGTTAATTCCGAGCATACAATCTGGTGCGTAATCATGGAAAAAGCGCCTGACCAGGACAAGCATTTCGCGAGAATCATGAGTTTGCACGGCAGAATAGGTGAAATTGCTGTACTGCTTGCTGACTATGGAGGAATCCGGTGCATGCGCGTTTCTATCGGGTATCGGGAGCGTGACCAGTGTGACATTGTGCCCGGCATCGAGCAATGGTTTCACAAAATGCCACGTGCGCAGGCATTGGCCGCTGATTTTAGCTACGCCAGGCTCAAGCAGCGGTCCTGTTCCAATGGCAAGAATTCGCGTCATCTCTGTTATCCGATGGAAAGAGGCGCGCGTGCGAACATCCATGGGACTTTCGCCGCGCATGCCTGTTTTTCAGCCGTAATAAGATCGTCTTCACACACGGTCAGTTGTATTCTTCTCTGAGGCGCTTCAGCTGGCGGAAATTGCGCCATCGCGCAGCAAGGGTTGCTGGCAGCTTCGCGAGATTGATCGCGTAGGCCCCGAGCAGGGGGATGAAAGTCTCGCGAGGACGATGCTTCACCAGCCACCCCACCTCGCTTTTCGCAGCGCGCGCCAACTCAGGCCAGGCGAAGTTCTTTAAGCAAAACCGAATGCGGTTCTTATGATATTTATACAAAAACGATGGGCTCCAGCGATGTGTGGTTCTGGATTCCGCGTGATACACAACAGCCCCAGGAACGTACAGAGACGCATAGCCAAGACGGCGAGCGCGCACGCAATAGTCAATCTCTTCAAAGTAGATCGGATAATAGCCCTCATCCAGATATCCAAGCTGATCAATTAGCGTTCGCCGGATGGCAAAAGCTGCTCCGGTTACGTATGGCTGTGGTTCAATATCATTGTACTGGCCCCTATCCTCCTCGCCGTAGCCCCGGTGATCACTCAGCCCGTTAGCATGAATAATTCCCCCGGCGTGCTGGATTGTGCGTTTGTCGGGATACAGGAGCTTACAGCCCAAGATGCGGCAATTCGGGTACTGCGTTGCAGCCTGCGTCAGGGCGGTCAGCCAGTTGGCCTCAACTTCAGTATCATCGTTGAGGAGAATGAGCATGTCGCCGCGAGCGGCCAGAAGACCGAGATTGTTTCCACCTGCAAATCCACGATTATGGTCGCTCCGGATGATGCGGACTTGTGGGAATGCTGATCGTACAACCTCCTGCGTTTGGTCAGTCGAGCCATTATCAACAACAATGACTTCGTAGTCGGGATACGTGGTTTGAAACACAGCACGGAGACACTGGGGGAGCACCTGCGCCCCATTGAGCGACGTTATGATAATGGAGACGAGCATGTCGCGTCCGATGCGGCCTTTCCGCTTCCTAAGGAGTCCTGCAGCTCTTAGTCTCTTCAATGGCAAACTTAGAAAGAATCTATTTCCATAGAGCAAGAAAGTCAATATATAAGCCAGCCGCGCGTATTATGTCTATTGCCACCAGGCTGCAGAGGATAATGCGTTACGTGAATGAAACCGCGCGGTGTAAGGAGTTTAAAAATTTTTCTTGCGAAGTTCCGATTAATACGTTTACTAGGGAGCGCAATGTGAACATGCAGGGGGAACGATCAGGCAGATGCAGTTGAGCAAGCGTGAGCTGCGAAAGGACTATCTCCAGCTACGAAGTCAGATAGCGCAGGAGTCTGCGCGAGAATGGAACAGGCAGATTCTGAAGAGCCTTCTGGCTATGCCGGTGATTGCCCGGGCGCGCTGTGTGATGACGTATGTCTCGTACAATCGTGAGGTTGACACGATCGAGTTTGTGAAGTTTTGTCTGGCCAATGGCAAGCGCATTGCAGTTCCAAAGGCGGATAACATACGAAAGATTCTGATTGCGTCAGAGCTGCGGGATTTTGAGCGGGATTTGCACGTCGGGCCGTTTAAGGTACTCGAACCCTCGCGCGAGGCACTCCGGCCCATTGAGCCGACTACTATTGATGTTTACATTGTGCCTGGCGTGGTGTTTGACGAACAGGGATGGCGAATTGGCCTTGGCTATGGCTACTACGATAAATTTCTAAAGAGTATCGCCCCTTCTGCAGTCAAGATTGGCATTGCCTACGAATTGCAGGTTGTCAAGACCCTCCCTCATGAACCGTGGGATGTTTGTATGGACTACGTTGTGACTGAAAACCGCGTACTTGGCTCGGCAGATTAACTAGCGTCCCTCTGCTCTCCATCTCGTGATCCAGCCCATTCGCGCCTACAGTTATAATTCAATTGATTCATTAACTTGCAGTGCTCGCGCCTTGAATCCCTGCTGCTGGCAGTCACGAACGAAAGCATCAGCATCTGCCTGTATCAGGTCAAACGTGCTATAATGCATCGGAATAGTAAGTTTGGGCTTGAGGAATTCCACTGCCTTCAGGGCATCTGCAGCATCCATGGTGAAATTGCCCCCAATGGGGAGCAGGGCGACGTCAATTTGCTCGAGTTCACCGAGCAATTTCATGTCGTAAAACAGCCCAGTGTCGCCGGCAAAGTAGATCGTCTTGTCGTCCACTGTTATGAGGAAGCCGCAGGGGTTGCCTGTGTAAATGAACCCCTTGCCGCTCGGGGCAGCCGAGCCGTGGAGCGCTTGTGTGAGCTTAACACGGCCAAATGGGAATTGATACGCGCCGCCAATGTGCATGGGATGTGCTTTCGTACCTTTGTTCTGGCAGTACGTCGCCAGTTCGAATGGTGCTATGATTGTGGCCTGATTGTTCGTGGCAATCTCAATGGCATCGCCGAGGTGGTCACCATGACCATGGGTCACAAGAATGTAATCGGCCTGAACAGTATCTGGTTTTACGGTGGCCTTTGGATTGCCTGACAAGAAGGGGTCTAGCAAGATATTGCCTGTGTCAGTTTCAATAAGAAATGCACTATGGCCATACCAGATTAGTTTGCTCATTACAAACTCTCCTTTCTACACGGGGTTCTACCTCGACGACGAGAAGATCGTAGGTGCAGGTTTCAAACCTGCGCCCTATAATTCAATCAAAGTTGTTTTCGGCCTTCCAGCGCCTTTTTCAGTGTGCCTTCATCAACGTATTCCAGAGAGCCGCCCATGGGAATTCCCAGTCCGATACGTGAAATCGTCACTGACAATGGCTTCAGCACCTTTGACAGATATAGGGCAGTGGCATCGCCGTCCAGATCAGGATTCGTGGCAATGATGACTTCTTTAATTTGTGCGCCGGATATATGCGCTATAAGTTCCTTGATGCGGAGATCCTCAGGCGTGACGCCGCGCAGTGGCGACAGCCGGCCCTGAAGAACGTGGTAGAGACCATTATAGATTCCGGTCTTTTCAATCGCCAGCACGTTGAGCGGGTCTTCGACTACACAGACGACCGTATGGTCGCGCTCGGGGTTTGCGCAGATAGCACAAGGATCGGTTTCCGTGGCGTTGAAGCACTGCGAGCAGAAGATAATGCGATGCTTCACGTCCAGAATTGCCTTAGCCAGCGCCTCAGCTTGCTTGGGATTGGATTTCAAAAGGTGAAATGCCAGACGCTCGGCGCTTTTTCGTCCAATCGTGGGCAGCTTCATAAGCTCGCTGATAAGCGTTTCAATGGCTGGAGAAAATGTGCGCATTCGCCTCTGCTGTTTGCAAGCAGCACCTTGTTGTGCTGCGGGTTTATACGTCTGCAACGCCGTCGCTCGGGCGCTGACCTTGTCGTGCTCTCTACATAGGTAATCCGGGAAATCGCAGACCACCGGTAAGTCCGGACAGCTTGTCCTGGCTCATGGCTTTGGACTTCTCAAGCGCGGAATTCACTGCAGCCATAATCAAATCCTCAAGCATTTCAATGTCGTCCGGATCAACGGCATCTTTCTGGATTTTAATGCCGACAATTTGCTGATTCCCATTCATAGTGACGGTTACCACACCGCCGCCGGATGATGCTTCCACTGTCTTCTGTTCCAATTCTTGCTGCATCTTGGCCATTTTTTCCTGCATTTCTTTTTGCAATTTCTGCAGTTGCTTGAAATCAAACATGTGGGGTCCCTCCTTGCTCAGTCCCCTTTTGATCAAAGTGTTCCTTGTGCAATTCCGCCACACACGGCGGATAAATCTGTGCTCCGAATATGCCTTTCCCGCTTATTCCCGTCTCAGACGACCAGGCCATTGCCAGAAGTCGTAGGACGTGTGCTCACTTTACCGGTCTATCGTCGAAGCTGACCAGGGTACCGTCGAATAGCTTGATGATTTTTTCAACAGCTTCTTTCAATGCCGGATCAGTTTTGATAAGGGCCTTTACGTCTGCCTTCTTAGGGGATTTTTCGCTCACGAGCGTTTTCGGGCTCGTTCGGTCAACATCTAGATCCGTTATCGGGGGTATCTCAATGTCGGGCTCTTTCTCGCGGGACGAGGAAGCGGGCTGCGGCGTGCCTTCTACGGCGAGTATTTTAAAATCCATCGGCTTCCCCGTAACTTTTTGTAAGCAATTCTTGAGCAGTTCGCGATTTTCCTGCCGTTCGAGCAATTTCTTAGCTAAAGAGTGCCGCCCGTGCTTTGGAATGCTGACGTACAGGATTCTGCCGGCCGTCTTCACAGGTTTTGCATCGCGTAGATGGGTCGCAAGCATAGGTTTCAATCGTTCAGCTTCGCGAACCAGGCCAGCCCATACGGCCCGCACGTCTGTTGGATCAATAATCGGCTCGGGCGTGCGTGGGGGAACCGCGAGTTCCGCGTCGTTTTCTTCGGGCTCGGCCGGAGCCCTCAGTAAGTCAGCGTTCTCGTCTGCCTCTTCCTGATTCTCATGCTGTGGCGCAGACGTAATGATTTTCTTGAAATCATAGTGGTTTTCTACGCCTTCGCCTTGCGAATCAGCGTGGGCAAGATCAGTGGTTTCGGTGGGATTTGATGGGGTTGGTGCTGTGCCCTGAGGCTGGCGGAGTATCCGCCGTTCGAGAGTGCTGAGCTGGCTGATGACAGAGTCCAGATCAGCGGTCGGGGCAATGGCGGTCAGCTTAATAAAGGTGAATTCCAGGAGAAAGCGAGCAGGCACCTCGCCTTTCAGTTGTTCTTCCAGCATAAAGAAATGGTGCAGAGTATTCATAAGTGAGGTGAGAGAGGGGGAAGCCAGGCGAGTGCGCAGTGTGTCAACGTATTCAGCGGGAATTTGAACGAGTTCTACCTCAGCCTCAGTTTTTATGAGCAGGAGATCGCGGAGAAATCGGGTAAAGATCTTCACAAAACGCTCGAGGTCCCGGCCTTTGTTTACGAGCTCAGCCACGAGATGAAGCAGGGCTTTAGTATCGCGTTTCTCAATCGCATCGAGGGTATGAATCAGCTGGTCTATCTGCGCGAGTCCGAAGAGCTGCTGGACGTTTTCCATCTTCAGGGTGCCCTGGCCGAGGGCCAGGAGCTGGTCAAGGGCAACCTCAGCATCGCGCATGCTTCCGTCGGCGTTACGACTAATTGTTTCCAGAATGTTGGGAAGCTCAGCAGGGTCGGCTTGAATACCGGTTTCGTGATTCAGTATGTACTCAAGGCGTTGTTTGATCTCGTCAGGCGAGATACGCTGGAAATCAAAGCGCTGGCAGCGCGATAGAATGGTTTCGGGAATTTTCTCAGGCGTGGTGGTTGCGAAAACAAAGACGACGTGTGGCGGCGGTTCTTCAATTGTCTTTAGCAACGCATTAAATGCACTTTGCGATAGCATGTGGACTTCGTCAATAATATAGACCTTCTTGCGGGCTGCGTATGCGGCGCGTCCAATCCCCTCTTGCAGCTCCCGTACGTCATCAATCTTGGTATAGGAAGCCCCATCAATCTCAATCACATCCATGTCAGAGCCAGCGGTAATTTGTTTGCAGTGATGGCACTTGCCGCAAGGCTCGGGCGTCATCCCCTTCTTACAGTTAATCGCCTTGGCAAGTATGCGTGCCATGCTGGTTTTTCCAATACCGCGCGGCCCGCAGAATAAATATGCATTGGCAATGCGATTGGTGGCAACGGCATTGCGCAGAGCATCGCTGATGGCCTGTTGGCCGACAACCTCAGCGAAGGTTTGGGGACGCCATTTCCGCGCAAACACCATATAGGAAGTCTTGTTTTTCACTTCGAAATCCTTATCCAGGAGCGCACACGCACCAATACAGTGGCCTTTCAAATGACCACAGGCCGCGAAGAACCTTGCAGCCGATCCAGATAATCGGAATTTGTCGTAGGATATTTAGAGTACCCACCAAAATGGAGATTTTTTCCAATCTTAGACTTTTTAGAGCTGAAAAAAGACGTGGCATCCGCCTAGGCGGATGATTCTTCACGGGCTGGAAGCCCGTGCCACGTGGCTATAGCAAAATAGTTAAGCATGAGGAACATTCACAATATCCATTTTTTAGGGGCTCTTAAAATGTGATGTCCTAAGATTGTATTTAGATTTTTTTTCTCTGGGGGTCAACCAGAAAATTTTTTGTACGGTACCATAAAAATGCTAGCCCATGCTCGAAAATGTTCTGCACGTTGCGCCTGCCAAGCAAGTTCAGGGGATTAGTGCAAGGCGATACTGCATGAACTTCTGGTTTCGGCCAAAGGTTATCGTGTCGTATCGCTTTTCCGCATACCCGGGAGCACTGGCATACAGGTCGTACGTCCCGTCCGGAAGTCCATAAATAAGGAATTCGCCGGCCATATTCGACTCGGCGCTCCACTCCAGTGCCTTGAGGATTTCCGTAGAATTCGTACGTGGCGCAGTTGTTGAGACGAGGGTGGCTTTCGCTCCTGCAACTGGTTGCTGGCTTCCATTTTCGACTACTATGCCGCTGAATTCAGCATTAAGAAACTCGATGTCCTTCCGAATTTCTTTCGTCACCAGGTTGACATAATCGCTCGTGGCAATGAATCGCCGTGGTGTCGCCGGTGGTGGCGTAATTACCTTTGCCTCGGCAAGCAGGTAGTACGTTCCCGGAGTGAGATTCTCGATAACGTATTGGCCATTCTGCCCTACGCTGGCCGTAATGCGGTGCGACCTGTTAATGAAATTATTGCTGTCAACAAGATACACCTTGAGGCGGAAATTCTGTAATCCCAGGGCATAGCTGAACAGGGTTCCGCGAAGCGTATGCGAGGTGTCCAGGATAAAATCGACCGTGATGGATTCGTCAGCCAGGACGTATGCCTGCTCGACAGAGTAGACTTTCTGGCCACTAATAGTTTTTTCTGCAGTCAGCGTAGCGTAGCCGGCAGGAATACCGTCAATAATATAGTGGCCCCCCGTGTCAGTTGATGCTTTCTTAGTCACATTACCCGAGCTGGCGGTGACAGTTACTCGGGCCATAGCCTTTCCATCACCGTCCACCACAGTGCCCTCCACAATTCCGCCCGGGTCCATCAAAATGTCGCCAAGCACAGTGGGCCCATCTTTAGAGACGCGAATGCCGTGAATGTGTGTGGTCAGATAATGGCTGTGGCGCAAAGTCAGGATGTAAGTATCAGGGACAAGGGAGGTAAACCGGATCATCCCATCATTGCTTGACCTTGCGGTATTCTTCCGTCCCTTATCCAATCTCCCCTGGACGCCGCCAATTGGCAAATTCGTTGCCGAGGAGACAATCCTGGCTTTTATGCTTCCTCCCGGATCCAGCATAATGGTACCTATCTGGGTCTCGGAGGGCGAGAAAACCGAGATGGGCTCAACGCGTTTCTTGGCGTACGCATCAGAAATGATTTCCAGCCGGTAATAAGAGCAGTCAGGAAGATCGGTAAGCAGAAATTCCCCGTCGTCATTCAGAAAAGACCTATTGCGAATGACAAAATTGCCGGTAGCGCCGCCGTCCGCTGTATCGGCGTTCACCACAAAATTGGGCACGGGCAGAAGCGTGGAGCTATCCAGGACATTTCCGCTGATAGCCCCATTAATGGGGAAGACGAAATCCACATCCCCTCGACCGCTCTCAACATTTCTTTTGCGCATGCGATGTGGATGCGTTCCGCTCGCCGTCTTCTTGCTTACGCTGGCGGCTACCGTGAATTTTCCCTCCCCAATGTTGGTAATAGCATAGTACCCCGTGGCATCCGCGGTTGCTGATCCACTTCCCTTGGCACTGTACTGGGGGTAGGCACTCACTCGGGCATCCTTCAGCGCACTCCCTTTATCATCAATAACCATGCCTGAAATCTGGTGGCCGCGAGCAAGGGTAAAGTTGACGTCAGACAGGTGCTCCTCTTCGGCAAGTTCCACTGAATGTCGCTGCGTGACGTAGCCATCTGCGGACGCCCTGATGTTCACACGGCCCTCGGCAACGTAAAAAAACCTGTACCGGCCGTCAGACATCGTCCATGCCTCTGGCTGGTCCGAATGGCGATCTCCTTCAAAGCCGCGATGATCGAGCTGGAGTCGGACCTGGCTTATTGGCGTTCCGTCGGAATTGGTGACTTTCCCCGCAATAGAGCCACCTCGTTTCAGGATGATGTTGACAGAAGCCGATGGCTGCTTCTCGCTCAGCAAGATATGTTCGCTTTTCCCTTTTGCGAAATTCTCTGCGTATGCACTGGCATAGAGCTCAAGCGTTTTGGCAACGTTAATGCCGGAAATCTTGAAATACCCATTCACGTCAGTGGCTGTCTTGAGCTGACGCGTATTTATGCGATTTTGAGTTCCCGGGGGTTGAAAAAGTTGCACCATGGCGCAGGGCACTGCCTGACGTGCTGACGTGTAGACGTAACCATCAACGCTTCCGCCGCTATAGAGCTTGAGGATCACGCGCGGTGTAGGTTGATCTAGATCCAGGATCACCTTGTATTGCTGGCGGTAGGAAGTAATACTCACGTAATCTTCCGCAGAGGCAGTCAGGTAATAGATTCCAGCCGGAAGATTCTTGAGCGCGAAGTAGCCCATGTCGTCCGTGGTAGTTTGCATATTCCGGCTTGTCCTGAGCCTGTTTCCAACATGTGTGCGTGCCACCACTACAGCCTGGGCAACGCCTTTCTTGGTCACGGCGTCCACAACCGAACCATTGATGGCCAGTCCTTCATAGACTTCAAAGTCTATACCTGTGACTGACTTGCTGAGCTCAACCTTTACCCCGTGTTTTTCGGGAGCCGTAAGCCGCTTGGAAACAACCGTGAGCGAATATGTATCGCCTGGCAGATTGTCAAAGACATAGATGCCCGCACTGTCGCTGGCAGCGCGTTTGCTGAGGGCATACTTTGCACCGCTACCCCGTAATTGTATTTGCAGATTTGCCACCGGTTCTCCCGTATCAAAGTACGTAATCTTGCCTGTAATTGACCCACCATGTTCCAGCACGAGGACGTTGTCAGTACTATTAGGTCTGATGCCAGGGAAAATGCCTTGCGCAAAACCCGGAGCTTCAGCAATAAGATCGTACCAGGCTTCCGGACGCACATCTTTGAGTGCAAAATGTCCTTCACTATCGGTCAGCACAACAAGTGGCTTTTCAATGGACGTTTTATGACTGTGGGTGTCAGTGTATGAGTGTATCCAGACCTTAGCGTCCTGAATTGGTTTCTTCTGTTCGGTGACCACCTTCCCCTCAATCGTCGCGGCAGCCGTAAGTAAAATAGTTATCGGAGGGTGAGGCGTTTGGGGATTCAGAGTGATGTTTTGTGCTGCGGGGACGAATCCTTGCTTTTCTGCCTTTAACAAGTTGGCCCCAGGGGCAAGGTGAGCCAGGACGAAACCACCGTCAGGCCCCGACGCCGTGCTGCTGTATCGGTAGGAGGCAGAGAGTGGTTTTCCACCAAACAAATTCAGACGCGAAATAGTCTTTTCCACAAATACACGGGCGTCTTTTATTGGCTGTTGCCTTGCATCAACCACTTTACCTTCTAAGCTTAGACCTTCGTTCAGTGTAAAGTCCAAACCCTCGAGCTGCTGCCTGTCTTTTAACGCGATGTTAGTGAGACAGGCTGAAGCGTAATCGGGGTGAAATACACGAATTTCGTAAGAGCCGGCAGAAAGATTTGACACCATGTACTGACCGTCCGATCCGGTTGACACTGTGGCAACGGGTTGATCAGAATCGTTGGAGATATTCAGGACGGCGACATCTGCGCCGGGCACTGGGGTTTTTGACTCGTCGGTTATGGTTCCAGCAATAGAGGCGAGTAATGGTGTCTCGAGCGTGCTTGGTTGGCGAGGCATCGTTTGAGTACTTGCGGCAGCAAGTGTGCTCAGGGATTGTGCAAGCGTTGGACTCGTTGTCTGGATCGCAGGCACCTGGGTTACCAGTCCGCTTCGTGCATCTAATAGGCCGAGCATTGTAGTTTCATCAGGCGCCGGTTTTGAAACAGCGGGGACAGTATCAGGCGATACGGCACTCGGCTGCCGGGCATGGTCGCTCGCAAACCTGTATACTGCAAGAGCAACCAGCACGCAGAAGATGCTGAGCAGGAGAAGCATATTGGGCTTAGGCGCTGTCATTGCAATGCTCGTCCCTCCCGGACTCAGTACCAATAATCGTTCGCTTTATAGAAACCTCCGGTTTCTTATAAAACGAATGACAATTTTTAGCGCAAAGATCGCGTGCGACATTAGTGAGCGCTGGTTCTCTTGAAAAGCAAAAGTACAGTATCAGAAATTGACCGTAATTTTCTATAATAAGACTATACAGAACTCAAAAAAGTTTATCAATGGGCAGTCTGGTATGGCAAGGTAAATTCAAAGGAGAGATGGGGTGCAGGAGGCAAGATGTGGCAGCGTGGTGGGCCATATCTGGGTGATTGCTGGCGGCCTTTGTGCTTGAGAAACGTGCCTTACCGCGCAGAAGTGAGTTCTTTTGTATTATGCAAAGGCTTTCTCAGTGCAGAGGTTAGGTTGACCCCAGTGAAAAATCGGCGTTGGTGAGTTTTGATGCACGCAATACAGTCAGCATTTAGCTCTTGACATAGATTCATCGGTTAGAGCTAGAATACAAACCGTTTTCTGGGAAAGTGTGGGAAAGAACGTCATTGTCACGCAGGCCTGCCATCAAACTCTGAGGAGGATGCTATGAAGCACAAGTTCCCGTATCCAGTGAAAGCTCTGCTCATCGTAGGCTTGATCTCGTTGTTGTCGCTGAGTTGCGGAGTGCTGAGGAAGAAAGAACGCGTTTCCACTGTTCCCATCTCTCTGCCCGAGCAAGTAACCAGCGACATGGAAAGAAAAGGCCAGGTTCCTGAACAGGCTCCCCCCGTTACAGGTGAAGAAGCTGCGCGGCGCATTAGGCCACTTCCAAGTCTTCACGAAATGGCCGGCATGCTGAAGACGGTTTACTTTGATTACGACAAATCGAACATTCGAAGTGACCAGCGCACAGGGTTGGATAAGAATGTAGAGTTCCTGCTTATCAATCCTGAAGTCAATGTGTTGCTTGAGGGACACTGCGACGAGCGGGGCACGGTAGAGTACAATTTTGCCCTGGGTGGGCGTCGGGCGACGTCGGTCAAGGATTACATGATCAAGAAAGGGATTGTGGAGCATCGGCTGGCAACGCTGTCCAAGGGCGAGGAAGAGTCCGTAGTTCCCGGGCACAACGAGGAAGCGTGGACGAAGAATCGGCGGGTTGAATTTATCTTTATTGAATAGGGTTTCCTGAAGACCGAGAAATTTGTAGTGGCTGTTTGTGAATTGTAAATGCTCCTGCAGCAGTTACACTGCTGCCCTTTAGCGCTCATCCTGAGCGGACAGACTAACGGATGTAGACCGGAGGGCTGATTGCGCAGTCAATAGAGCCCCAATGGGCAAGAGGGGTTCTGACTGTAGATCGTACCCTCCGTAATTTTATGTCTCGTAATATCTAGAATCGAGATCCCAATCTTACTGTAAGACGATAGTGGTATGTTAGTCTGGTTCTAACCAAGCGCACATGATTAAGGTTGGTGTTCAGTTCATTGAGGAGTTTAAGGTCTGGCAAAGAGAGTCTGCCTCTGATTATCTCTTCATCTTCTCTTCACGCCTGTGCTAACCGTAGTGCTTCGAAAGTTCGGTCATGTTCAACGCATGGTGAGTGACGTCCTGTGGGGGGGTATATTTTTCTTGATTCTTGCAACGGCAGTATGAGATGTACACTGCAAGTCTTCTTTGCCTTCCGATTAGAGAGATTTCCTGCCTCGCAGGCCGGACAATCACGTGTCGGAGCGGCCAGAAGACATTTTTTCCTCTGTCAGTTGGCACTATGAGAAAGGATAGGAAGCGTGTTGCGCCAACTAGTGCCAGGAGATCTGGAGGCAATTACGCAGATCTGCCAGGTAGGGATGCCCCACGACCGCTTCTTCCCGGAGTTGGTTAAAGAGAAGACCTTAGGGGCGAGAGACTACGACCCTGGGCTGTCGCTGGTGGATGAGAACTCCGGGTGCATTCGAGGGTTTGTTCAAGGCGTGTTTGGTGAAGCTCTTGGTGTTCCTCATGGATGGATCCGGCTGATGGTCGTGCACCCCTCATTCCGAAAGCAAGGTATTGGCTCGCTGCTGCTTCAGGAGATCGAGAATCGCCTTCGGGCGAAAGGAGCCAGAAAGATTTCAACTATGGACAGCGTGGCGAACTATCTGACTCCCGGAGTTGATTTCCGTTATACCGAAGCGTATGGTTTCTTTGAGAAACATGGCTATCAGCGAGCCAGGGAGAATATGAATCTTATTTGCGAGGTGCGGCCTGGTCAATTCGACGTATCGGCGGACATTGATCGCTTAGAGCATGAGGGATTTCAGATCAAGCAGGCTGACTCTGCAGACAAAGAGCACGTGCTGAAGTTCTTACGCGCTGAATTTCCCGCGTGGGTTGGCGAGGTTCTGGAATGCTACAGGAACCGTCCCATTAGTCTTTATATCTGCTATCACCAGGGAGAGGTTGTGGGATTTTCAGCCTATGAGGGGAATAATCGAAACACCGGGTGGTTTGGCCCGATGGGTGTGCTGCCGATGACGCGCGGCCGGGGCATTGGACGTGTTTTGTGTCAGCTTTGCCTCAGCGATATTGCCCGCCAGGGTCACACTCAGAGCATTATTCCCTGGGTTGGCCCGGTGCGGTTTTACTCGAAGGTCTGCAATTCGCGACTTGACCGTATTTTCTGGGTTTACGAGAAGGAATTGGCCGGATAGTACAATATTCTAGAAGGAGCACAGTTCGACATGGAATACGAAGAGATGCTGGTCACGAACGAGTTTTCCGAGATCATCCGGTATCATAATACGGCGCTGGAGCGCCTGAAACGCTTCCGGGAGAGCTATCCGTATCTGATTGCCCCCAACGTGTTTTCGGCTCTGGAATTCAGTCTAAAGGAGAATATCACGGTTCTTTACAGGGAATTTCAAGGCCTGCAGAACCAGAAAGAAAAGAAATACGATAGGAAGCACACCTGCCGAAAATGTAATCAGGTGTTTTTCACGTCGTTGCCCGATGGGCTGTGTGACGAGTGTCGAGGGAAAGCCGCGCCGGAATAGCGTATATTAGCCTCTTGAGGCGTCAATCTGAGTACTGCACGGAAGAATTCTACATCATGCTGAGTCGTAAGATCCATAGAATAATCTTGCTGGCCATTGATGCGCTGCTCGTTGCAGTTGCGTTTGGCGTTGCTTATCAGCTGCGCTTTGACTTTCACGTATTGCCAGAGTACAAGCCTCAATTCCTTAACCTGGTCGGGTTCATAGTCGCACTGCGGCTTGTTCTATTTGGCTTGTTTCACCTCTATAAAGGCATCCTACGCTATGCAAGCATCTATGAGTTACGTGCGATTATTTTTTCCGTGACGGTCGGCACTGTCATCGTGGTGCTATTCAATTTGCTGGTCGAGCATCTGGCACGTCTGGGCCCCTTGCCGCTGAACCCCGCAGGAACGCATGTTTTGCGGATTCCCTGGCGCGTGGTG
>CAZVVA010000065.1:0-18103 GCA_964630455.1 uncultured Candidatus Sumerlaeota bacterium | reverse complement strand
ATGTGGACATCAATGGAATTTCTGAGCTATTTTCTGCAGGCTGGCGGAAAAATCCGGAGTGAAGATGGGCGGCAATGCCTGGTTAATAGTTCCGCTGGCGCGGAGGCGCTCAGCCTCTGGAAGTCAATGATCTACGAGTTTCACCTGGCGCGCTCAGGCGATATGCGAGGCGGCACAGCCATCGGGCCGGACAAGTTCTTCGAGATGGGCAAAACTGCGATGTTTATTGACGGCACGTGGCGCATCCCTGCGCTCATGCGTAATGCCCCTGAGCTGCGCTTTGGCGTTGCACCGCTGCCGCAGCACCGGCGGGCCGTCTCGATCGGCACCTCCTGCTACTGGGCAATCAGCAAGCAGTCGAAGCATCCTGACGAGGCGTGGAAGTTGATAAAATTCATGAACAATACCGAGAATCTGCTGAGCTACTGGCGTGTGCTGTGGGTAGCGCCGCCCGCACGGTGGTCTGCATTGCGCGACCCGCGATTTCGCCAGATTACCGGGCTCGACACGCGCATCCCCGGGCTGCCGGAGGAGGAATTTGACGAAAAGTGCGGCTGGATTCTTTACTGCCTGGAGAATGGCATCACCTCAACGGAGCAGGTACACCCACGCCTGGGCGATCTGATCAGCGAGCTGACCATTGCCATTGATAAGGTGCTGGTCATGCGATCAAAAGTCAACCCACAAGATGCCCTGGACGAATGCGTCGAAAAAGTGAATAAGGTACTCGAAGAAGATACGCAGTTCACTTACTAGTGACGTGAATACGCGCTGCCTTACCAGGGCATCGTAGCGGTTAAGCTCATCTGACTACGATTCACGGTCTCGAACTTCACGCGGAACGGTCTGTCGTTTATCTGAATCGGCTCTTTTATTGCCTTTCCTTCTCTTCTCAATTCGTTCATAATACCATTTGAACAGGCCCACAAAGCCCGCAGCGACACAGGAAGAGAATACGAATGGCTCAACCTCCTTAATGTTGCTTGCGCTAAACGGTGCACGGCCAGAGCGGGCAGCCGCAATTAAGAGCAACCCCACTGCGGCAAGTACAGTCCCCAACGCCCATAGAAGGGAATATAAAATATAGTGGCCAACCTTTTTTGAGAACCCATTCATTTCTGACTATCCTCTTCTCTCAGGAAGTATCGAATCGCCGAAGTTAGACGTTGTCAAGCTATTCGGAAACCTCCTGACTCTAGCCCCTTTATAGACTGACAATCGTAGGAAGTGTGAGAAGCGGGATGGGAACACGACAAAAGCATAGTATTAAGAACATAAGCACCGCACCGATTATTATTCCCAGTACCAAGCTTTTCCAGTCTATTCTCATAAATTTTTGTCCCCGCACGTTGGCATTGCTAAGTTTGCTCGTTGCAGAGCATTCCTATCATCCTCAATGGTCACACGGCCGACGCATTGGCGACGTCAGTTCCTTATCGGTTTCGGCTTTGGCCTATGGGGACGGATTGGCTTTTTCTTCACCGCCGCCTTCTTCTTCTTCTTCCCCGCTTTCTTTGCCATTTGCAACCTCCTAGGAAAAGAATTAGAACAAAACACTAGCCTGTAAATTGATAAGATCGCTTTACGTGTCAGGCGACACTGTCAAGTCTAGGAAAGAGAGCGAGCTGACAATTTCAATTGATAAAGTGCTAGTTATGCGCTCAACCGTAGACCCTCAGTATGCTCTTAACGAACGCTCCGCTTCACAGGACCTCGTAAAGTTATTTCAATGCCTTCTTACTCCGGCCCCCTTTATTGTTGAGCGGCTAACGATATTACTTTATTTTTCTTACTTTATGAGGGCGAATACTTTTTTTCTTTTCCTTCTTTGCCGTTGCTTTCTTCTTCTTGGCCTTCTTGACCATTTGCGGTCTCCTCTCCTATTGATGAGTAGTAAAAAGGAAAACCACTATCCAGTGGCTTGATAGGCTCTCTTCAAATATTCGGACACACTATCTAGTTCCGGAAAGAGCGCGAGTTGTCCGACACCGGAGATGTCGAGACTATCCCAAATCGGCGCCAAGTTATTGCGGTCAAGGATTATGCAAGCCAAACTCAGTACGCCCTTGCCGTTGTGGCGGGCCGCGATTTCATCTATAGGAATTCTCATATGTCCGTGTACGGTGAACATGCCTTGCTGTGCAATTATTCTAGGATTCGCACGGGGTGGGTGCATTGGAATGGGATGCTTGTTTTCATCATTTGCGGCCTCTTTAATGGGCTCTGGAAGATACGGGTCGGTATCATCTTTTGTTGGTGAGTTAATCTCATCAAAGCCGCAAGACCATTTGTTAAGGGTGCCCGCATCCAGTATCCAAATAGTGGGAGAGTGTTTATCATATTTTCGAGGCTTAAGCCCTGCGTTGAGCAGTTGCCTAATACGCTCTTTACTTAGAGCCAGAAACTTCTCGCTAATGGCAAAGTAGATTGCTGCCAAGGCGTTCTCTGTCCAGTCTAAGAGCCTCGTGGGCATCCGATAGTGCTGGGCAAGAAAATACCACTCCCAATCGGTACTTGGCCTCGGCATGCCAAAGGGTGTATATAAGGGAGCAGCGAGAGCTTTGAAAGCTTCAAACAATGTGAGCTCATCATACTTATATTTTTTAATGTCAGCACGGTATAAACCTGGGAGTAGTCTAAATTTGCGTCTAGGTTGACCCCGAAACCAAATCTCCTCTTCTTGACTCTTTCCATTGGGATTCCATGCGCAACGAATCTCTTTGATACGCTCGAATACTTCGGCGACCGAGCTAGCATGCTTTTCGATGATCATAATAGATCCTCCCGTTTGCTTCTATTCCCATCATCTAAAGCAACCGTCCGTTCTTCTTTCCATCGAACCCAGGCAACCTGGCGGCCTACCACGTAGCCGATGATGGCGGCTAGGAGCGAATACAGGATGATTTCGATCATACTTGCGCTCCCCCCAATATTCTTATTTCTTCTGTGCCTGTATTAACTTGGTATTGGCAAGACTCCAAATCTAGGCATCTAATCTTTAGGTCTTCCCCTCATTTGAATTAAAAGATATAACAAGCCTAGAGCAAATGCTCCGAAGAGATATAAGCTAAGATTGTATATGCGATCAACGCTATTGTCCATTTGGATGATGTCCTGCTCATAGCTTTCTCTGAGATTTATAAGATCCATTCGAAGCAAAGGAACTGAAAGAGCCTTTGAAGGATTGTCTACGAATGCCTGCTCAAGAGTCTCTAATCGAGATTCCACAGCCTTCAGTTCGTAATCGAGAGTTGCCACCTTTTCTCCAACACCGGTAGAGGTGTCTACTTGCGAAAGCAAATCGAGCTGCTTCTGGATGTTTTCGATTGCCTGATGCTGTTGATAAAGCATTTCGGCATGAGACGTCACATTATTATCTAATCGAACATATATGCTTGGCACTTGTTGGTTTTGTATAAAAAGGAATAACCCAAGGCCAAAGACAATTACTCCCCATACAATAGCAGGCAGATATCGCGGTATGAATTGATACTTAAGATAAGGTATAAGTATTCTATCAGCATATGTTTTTTCTTTACTACTCTCTTTTGCTTTATTATTTCCTTCGGAGTCTTTGTTCATGGTTACCCCTCCTTGATCATGCCGAACAGTTCCAAGAAATTGCAGAATTGAAAACGCAACGTATATGCACTTTTCAACAACTCCGGTCTCGAAGCCAATTAGAGAACTTCCCTTGCTCACAAACTCCACTGCGTCTTGCGAATCGTCTCAATGAGGATCTGCGGTTTTACTTTCTTCAGGTATTTATGAGTGGTTGCAAATCATTCGCGACCCAGCAGTCTGACTGTAATCGTATTTGAGGCAAAACCTCATTTTTTGCAATTTGCATAGCGCACCATTCTTGCCTAACGTATCAGGTCTGATTTCGCAAATCAAGGCAAACTTGTAAAAATTTTCTCCCAAAAATACTGCCACAGAGACGCCGAGACACAGAGATTTTAAAGCTCGAGCATCAGTTCCTTACTCTGTGCCTCAGTGTCTCCGTGGTTTCGCTTGGCTGTTGATTACAGATTACCACAGAGGCACAGAGGCACGGAGATGTTCACAGAGTAAATCTTTTTATGATCACCCTTAATCGAAGAAACGATAATTCTTTCAGATTGCTCTTGTCTTTACTCTGTGCCTCAGTGTCTCCGTGGTTTTGATTGGCTGTTCGATAATACCTGTAGCGGTAGCATTTATGCTACAACAGGTGCGATGAATCCTCCCGAGGCGGATAAATCGCACCGCTACTGGCGGGGCTTTTTTACTGCTAGTGTGGAGATTGTGAGGTGGTAGGTGGTCGAAGTCCTGCGCGGGGGGAGGTGGTGGTGTCGTCGGGGCGAGTGAGCAGGCAATCCTGTGCCCCGACAGCCCTGTGTATTTTATCATGAATATACCTTGAATCATTCGCTGCAATTCCTTACACTTCTATAATTAGGAGTGCTTATCTGGCACCATAATCCACAAAAATAGAGATTTCCCCGATTGATTTGTGAGCTTTTGTTCTGTACGTGCATCTAATGTATAGAGAGAGCAAAACTTCAGGGAGTAACCCCTTGGATGATAACATCCTGGTGGAAGCGGCGCTCAATGGAGATCAGGAGGCCTTTGCGCAGCTGTTCAGGCGCTACAGGCGATACGTGTACACGATTGCCTACAAGATCACGATGCATGAGGATGATGCGCTCGATGTGACGCAGAACGTATTCCTGACGGTCGCTGAAAAACTTGGCGCTTATGAGGGCCGCGGTACGTTTCGCGCCTGGCTGGCAGCAATTACAGCCCGCCAGGCTTATAGTCACCAACGCCGTGCAGAGCACCAGAGGCGGAAGGCTGTAGAACTCCAGGTAGTGGAAGAACTGCGGAATGTCGTTACCCCTGAGGATAGAAACAATCCTCGCTTGGCGTTCGAAACCGAAGAACGGCTGCGGCTGGTTGATCAGGCGATGGTGGCGCTTTCACCCCAGCAACGGGCCATCCTGACCCTGCGCCTGAAAGAGGGCATGCGGCCGGCAGAAATTGCCGAGCGGCTGGGGATCGCCGGAAAGCAGGTTCGCTCGCAGCTCCATCGGGCTATCAAGAAAATTCGAGAGGTATTGAGCCGTAAGAATTTGTGACATGGTTTACCAAACATACATGAAAAGGGTGTAACAGGGAGACGTAACTCTGCGTGTACCAGAGGTTTAAACAGGAAGCCAAGCTAGAGAAATAAAAATGGAAGGATGAAAAAATGAACAAAGTACCACAACAGCCAGAGCGAGAAGAACAAATTGCTGCGTACGTGAATGGCGAAATGACTCTGGAGGAAACTGCGGCGTTCGAGCGATTGATGGAATCTGATGCGAGGCTCCACCAGGAAGTGGAGGAATGGCGGCGGACACTCGATACAGCGCGGGAGTGGATGATGCAGGAAGCACCGGGGATTGACCGCGTTGATGCGTTGGAAATTCCCCGCATGGTCACGGCTCAAGATAAGGTGCAAGAAATTTCACCCAGGCAACCTGTTGAAGTGCTAGCCAAACCGAAGTATCTCTCCTTTCTCAGATATGCCATGGCTGCTGCGGCGATTTTTATCGTTGGATTTTTCCTCGGTACTCAATGGCCTGTGAGTGCCAAAATAGGTGCTCCGGAGATAGCAGAAAAACCGCCAGTGGAGATAGAAAAACAAGCAGATCTTCCAAGCCCATCGCTACCACAACCAGGCGAGACCGTGAAAAGCAGGCTGGCGGAGTTTGGCGCTCGGCGCTCCGTGACGCGACAGAACGGGCGGCTCATCATTGAAACCACGCTTAAAGACAGCGACGCCCGCGCCTTATGGGTAGTTGACGCGGGATTTCGTCTGGCTCAATCTTCAAGCCAACAATAAAAGGAGGTTTGTCATGAAAACTTTCAAATGCACCCTGATTCTGGTCGTAATTCTCTTTAGTATCGCGAACGTTGCCTTGTCCCAAAGACCACAACAGCGGCCAGCACCCCCGCGCCCCGGAGTAAGCAGGGCATCAGCGACCTTGCCCGAAAAAGAAGAAGAGCAGGCATCGCTCTTTCCTGGCAGATCCGTTGCCGTCCTAGGGGTCACCGTTACGTGGAATGTTACCCCAGAAGATGTGGCTCCAGAAACAGAAGAGGCAAAGCGTCAGGTTTACGGCACGGTTGACATTGTTGGCCCCAAAAACAGCATGAAAAATCTCAAGCTTCGGGACTCTGATATTGGCAAACCCGGAAGCAGTGTCGGAGTCAATCTCTACATTGATGAAGTGTATATCAAGATCACTGGACAAGCTAAGGCGCTGAGTGTACTCGCCCGCAAGTATAGCCAGAAAAAGAATGTTACAGCCGCCCCCCAAAAGCTGCAGTTCTACGTCTCTCATCTCTGTCCTGTTTTCCTTAACGAGTGGAAATTCAGCGTCTCAGAGAAGAAGGAAACATTTCCTGACGGTTCCGAATATTATATATTAACGGTTGAAAATCCTGAGACGGGTGAACGGGAAACCATCCCCCTGAGCTGGCGGGCAAATAGAACGGTAGGACGTTATGATATATACATTGACGGGGTTTATGAACTGACAAAGACTGCGAATTTGGAAGTTCGTGCGGATGTTGATGAATCAGTTCGCGGGCGGGATGCGTACGTCGAGAGTTTCAGGTATAAAGAGGATTACCCACGATATTCCACCCATGAAGAATTCTTTAAATTCTTAGGTGAGCGCTATGGCTTTACTGTAGAATGGGTTGAATATCTCGCCCATCCGGAATCAATAGACTATATCAAAAATAAAGACTTCTCGGGAATCGGGGGAATTAGCTTTAGTAAGAAGTCTGTGAAAGACATTGTTGATTACTTCCAAAGAAGCAAAGGTTTTGGTACGGAATGGAAAACTCCCACACATCTTAAGTTGTGGTACAAAGACTACGATCAATATCTGAGGGAGGAGAAAAAAAGAAAGGAACGCGAGGAAGAAAACAAAAAGGTCAAAGAAGAGTTCAAAAAGGATTACGCTACTGAAACCCGGGCTTATTATTTCAAAACCATAACCTCCAAAACAGGAAAAGAACTGATTGATCCCGAACTGGATACATACTTTCTCGTGAGGGAGGGACCGGATCGATACTGGATCACGAAGGGCGAAGTGCCAGAACATGGTACGCTCGTGGCGAAATCCATAGAGCACTCCGTTGTAGATGAGAGAACCAATGCCCTGATTCTCACGGCAATTCCCAAGACACATGAGAAATTCGAGAAGACACTGGAAAAAATTGATGCGGTTTTGGAAAAAACAGACAAACCCGAAGCGGCTAAGCCCTTCCTCCTGAGTGTCACACTTCTGCAAGGGGTCAGAAGCTCAAGTAAAAGTATAACGAGCGAATTACGTGTGGGACGCGAGCTTAAATTTCGCGATCTTCGCTTGCGGGTAGTGCGGGTCAATAAGAATGACGTGGGCGATGAACTGGACGACAGCGTGGAGCTCATGGCCATTACTCCAACCACCAGACAGGTTATGACCCTTGAAGAATCCCGCTCAGAGTTTGCTTTTGTTGATGATTACCGGATCAGCGTGCCGGAAATCAGACCCTCTGACAAACCGGAAGAAGCGCTCGCTATAATAGCGATACGTTACCTTGCATCTCCCGGAGCGGTTGAGCCTCGACTTGAAGCAACCTTCATACCAACCCCGGAGGAATTGGAGCCCCAGGAAGATATAACCGACCTGGCTAAGCAATTCGGCTTGAGCAAGGAGGACATGGAGTTCCTGGGTGTTCAAGGACTTGAGAAGGTAGGGCAGGGAATTGTTCACCTGCTGCCTGAGCGAGGCGAGGCCGGCACTGCGATGGTTTCTCTCTCTCCGAATTATAGCTGCACGCTGGAATTTCAGGATGTGCGCGAGCCGTACTTGATCGTGCGCGGTAGCCTTCGTAGTAAAGACCAGGAAACCGCGCTTCTGGAAAATACGATTTATCTTGAGTCCGGGAAGCCGACCCTGCTCGGTATCACTAACCTGCGCGAGGCGCTTATCTTATTGGTACAGCTTCGTGATTAGGCGAAGGACAGGGGGAAGCTAATTTTTTGTAACTCGATAATAAAATAGACATCTCATTGAGCCAAAAAAAGAGTCTATAGGGTTGTTCCCCAAGGAGTGTCCACAGTTCCTCAAATCTCCACTGTATCTTCCATTCTCACCAATGTTTTGCGGAGGGATCAATTCTGGTGGTGGTTCTTACTGGCTGGTAAGAGAAGTCAGTGCCCTTCTGGTTTCGTTTTCTTTGGCTGCATAGCCTCTCTAATGGCTTGAAGCAGGTCGGCTAAGGAGTAGGGTTTTTGCAAAAATCGAAACCCTTTTTCACGCATGAGGGGCCATTGCGATCTCTTATCCGTGTAACCACTGCACAGCAGGACGCTGAGTTCGGGTTTGCGAGAGAGGAGTTGTTCGGCCAATAGAGAACCGCTTTTATCAGGCAGTACTATGTCGCTGAAAACCAGGTGGAAATTCCCCTTTTCTCTCTCGAAGATATTCAGCGCCTCTTTTGCATTTCCTGCATCGAATACGACGTACCCGTTTTCGCGAAGTACCCTCGTGGTAAATTCACGCACCCGTTGTTCATCCTCCACCAGCAGAATGCGTTCGCCACGGCCTTGAAGCTTTGGCAACGAAACTGTCTTCTTAATTTGATCTTTTTGTTTTATGGAAAAAGTCGGCAGGTAGACCTTAAGCGTCGAGCCCTGCCTGGGCTCACTGTAGACATTTATCCACCCCTCGTGTTGTTTCACAATACCATAGACTACGGAAAGGCCAAGTCCGGTTCCCTTTTCACCCTTTTTGGTGGTAAAAAAAGGTTCGAAGATGTGTGGGATGATTTCTTTATCCATGCCGCTTCCTGTATCCTCAACTGATAGACAAACGAATTTTCCGGGTCGCGCTTCGGGGACGAGCGTACAGTAATCTTCGTCCAGGGTCACGTTTTCGGTCTTGATAGTGAGATTCCCGCCCTCAGGCATAGGAATGGCGTCGCGGGCGTTGACGGCGAGATTCATGATGACCTGCTCGATCTGCCCGCGGTCTGCTTTCACGCGATCGAGATTGGCTTCGAGAAGGGTAACCATGTCAATGTCCTCGCCGATCAGATGACGCAGCATCTTCTCCAAGTCGGTGATCACGGCGTTGAGGTCCAGCGCCATGGGTTGGAGCATCTGTCTGCGGCTGAAGACAAGAAGCTGCCGGGTCAGCGAGGCAGCAGCCTCCGCGGCCTTATAAATCTCTTCGATGTCCTTGCGCAGTGGGTCTTGATCGCTTACCCGATTTAGCAGGAGCTCAGTATAGCCGGTGATGGCCGTCAGCAGGTTGTTGAAGTCGTGTGCCACCCCGCCTGCCAGTCTTCCTATTGCTTCCATCTTCTGCGACTGGCGAAGCTGCTCCTTGCTCGTACGGAGCGCCTCTTCCGCTCGCTTACGCTCGGTGATGTCCTGTAATATTCCCAGCGAAGCTATAACTTGCCCCGTTTTTTTATCAAAAATAGGCAGAGAGCAGTCGCTAAGCCATTTTTCTTCGCCATTCGGTGTGACAATTTTAATATCGGTTCTATATCGTTTTACCTCGCCCCTTCCGAATGCCCTTGCATATTCAAATGGATCAGATGGCGCTTCCGGATCCGTTACGATGACATTTTTTACAAGATCTCCGAATCTTTTCTGTGTTACTTCGTCAGAAGGAATCCCAATAAGTTTTTCACAGCCTTTGCCGAAGAATTCATAGGTGCCGTCCTCGTGATTCAAGCGATAAGGAACACCCTGTGTATTTTCAATTACTTCCCTATAGATTTGGTGTACATGTTTTAATTCTTCCTCTGCCTGCTTGCGCTCGGTGATGTCCTGGAGGATGCCCAGGGATCCAATGACTTTTCCCTGTGTATCCTTTAACTGCACGGCAGAATCTGAGATCCAGCGCGTTTGCCCGTCGCGGGTCAGAATACGGTAGTCGGCTTGCCACCTATTGACCTGGCCAGCCTGAGCGCGTCGGAGGGCTTCCTTGAACTCCACTCCAGCCAGCTCACCCCGAAGAATTGACTCCTGAGCTATTTTGTAAAGGACACCGGCGTTAAATTCTTCGAGTGAATATCCAGTGAGCTCGGTGATCCCTTCTCCCACGAAAGTAAAAGCACTAAGACGATAGTCGCGCTGGTAGGGCACCCCCTGTGCAAAGCTTATGGCTTTGCGGTAGATCTCCTCCGACTTTCGGAGATTCTCCTCGGCCATCAGTCTTGATAGGGCGACACCTACCACATTAGCAACATCTGCAAAAAGCGCAAGATCAGCACGATTATACGCATTGTATGTATAGCTTTGTACGGTAACGATTCCTTTTGCCTCTCCTTTGTAGCACATTGGTGAAAACATGAGGGAAGCAGAACGCCGGCTGGTATCTCCGAAGGGGACAAGTTTTGTCGCGGTTCCTTCATCAGGTTTTCGCAGTTCGATGATCGGCTCACCGCTTTTGAATATGGTTAACAAAGGATTATTTTCCAGTGGCAATGCTTGATTCGCCTCCCAGGCCTTGAATTCTCCATCAATGATATCTGCTTGCAAAATCTCTACCAGCTCATTCGTTGCAGGGTTACAGACATTAAATGCGAACGCATCAACTGGCATCACATTCGAAAGCGACCGGAGAGTAGAACGAGCAAGTTCCTGCAGTTGGTCGGCATCCATGGCTAATTGCGCCGCTTCCTGCACAGTAGCAATATGGCGTATTTTACTGCGCGTCTCTTCCTCGGCCTTCTTGCGCTCGGTGATGTCAGTAACCATCCCCAGGCAACCAACATATCGCTCTTCTTTGTCTAAAAGGGGTTTGGTTGAAACAATCGCCCATAGCTCCGTACCGTCCTTACGTCGGAACTTAAAATCGTGGCGTTCTGCGACCCTCTTGAAGTGAGGCTTCATAAGAGTGGTTTCTGAAATAGCATGCCATTCGTCGTCCGTAAAAGCAAACAATGGTTTGCCAATCATCTCCCCCACGGTGTACCCAAGCATCTCGGCCATCTTGGAGTTTGTAAATACCGTCATATGATCAGCGTCGAGAACCCAGATACCTTCGTTCGCAGTCTCCACGATGTGACGATAACGCTCTTCGCTCTTCCTGAGGGCTTCCTCTGCCCGCTTGCGCTCGGTGATATCGTGTTGGGTTGAAACAAAATTTAATATTTTACCGTTTTTATCCTTAACCGTACTTATCCTTGCATAGCTGAAAAATTCCGAGCCGTCTTTCCTTTTATTATGAATCTCCCCTTCCCAAAAATCCTGCTTTTTTATGGCATCCATCGTCTTTTTCGTAACTGCTTCTGGGCTAGGCCCTGCATTCAAGCTTGGCGGAAATTTCCCAATTAATTCCCTTTTATTATAGCCAAATAGCTTGTCCATAGCATCATTTGTATATATAACCTTCCCATCAGGGGCTGTAATATTTATTGCCTCTTTACTCGTTTCAATGGCTTTTAAAAGTGTATCTTTTTCCTTCTCCACCTTCCTGCGCTCGCTGATGTCTCGTTGAAGTTGTACGTTGATTTTTCTTAGTTCGGCTGTGCGTTCTTCTACCAGCTCCTCGAGCTGTTCGCGATGTTTCCTTAATTCCTCCGCCGCGCGCTTGCGCTCGGTGATGTCCGAGAACACGCCATCAGCATATAGCACATTGTCTTTTTCGTATGTAGCCACTGCCCTGTCGTGCAACCAGATCCACTTTCCACCTTTTCTCTTGATCCTGTACTCAATATCAAACCGTGTCCCTTTTTCAAATAGTTCTTTATACGCTTCTTTCACATTCTTAATGTCATCAGGATGGATTCTCCCAAACCAGAGACGATAGCCCTGCTTATAGATTTCTTCTGGAGTATACCCATAAACTGTCTCTACGTTTGGACTGATAAAGGTACTATTACCTTCACAATCGGTCGTCCATGTAACATCCGGGATGTTTGAAACAAGCGAACGATATTTCTTCTCGCTCTGACTAAGTGCTTTCTCTGCCTGCTTACGCTCGGTCTCAGCCTGCTCGAGTTCTGCCACACGCCGCCGCAGCTGTTTCAACCCCTTTCTCAGTTGGGCATTTGTTTCCTTCTCTTTCTTCATCTCTCAACTCTCCCTTGTCAGTGCTGAGCTCAGTTATTTCGAATCATCGCCCGTTTCTAGTCTTCTCTTCTCCTCATACATCCGCCGGTCGGCTTTGGTCAAGACTTCCTCCAAGGATTCCGAGCTGTCAGGACTCCAGTAGGCAGTGCCGATGGATAATGTAACGGGGAAGCCCAGCAGCTCGTTCATCGCATTCGGGCGAGTCATTTTCTCGACGATTCGCTGCTTTACTACTTCTGCTTCACCATCCGTCTCAATCAGCATGATTAAGAACTCATCCCCGCCGTAGCGGATCACAATGTCAGTTTCCCTTACTGCTTTTACCAGCAAAGATGCTACCACTCGGAGAACCTTATCCCCCGTCTGGTGGCCGAATCGGTCGTTGATCTCCTTGAACCCGTTGACATCTAACATCAGGAAACCGATGGAATGCTTATATCTCTCGGAGCGCTTGTTCTCTTGTTCCAGTACCTGGTTGAGGTAATTACGGTTGTAGACGCCGGTCAGTGGGTCATGGATGGCCTGTTCTTTGAGCTCGTTCTGCAGATGAATTCGTTTCAGCGCTTCCTCAGCGTGGCCGAGCAGCAGCTCGACCAGCCGTGCGTCATCTTCAGTAAAGGCATCAGGCTCGGTGGATAGAGCCTGGAATGCACCGATGTCGCCGATAGGTGCGATGATCCCGGACTTGAAGTCTGCCCGTTTCAGCCTTGCCTCGGGGACTTCATCCAGGCTGCCAAAGACGCATGTCTTACCTGTGCGGTATGTCTTTCCGGCTAACCCCTCATCGAGGCCGCTCTCCCTGCTCGCTTCAGGGGGTAACTGGGATGATGCGGCCTTAACCACCATCTTGTTTCCTTCTACTATGTCCAGGGTACAGATGGAGAAGTCAAGGATCCGCTCTGCTGCATCAACGGTCAGTTGATATACTTCCTCGTCGGTTTCACAGGTCTCCAGATGTCGAGCTGTTTCATGAAGACTTTCTATCTTCTGCTTCGACTCTCGCAGCGCCTCTAATGCTTGCTGCTTCTCCTGGGCGAGGCGATGCTTGTTGAGCACTTGTTCAATCACGATGGGTAGCAATTCAAGGAAGCCTCCTTCAACGTCTTTGGCGATGTAATCGCTTGCTCCCAGTTTCATGGCCTCCACGGCGATCTCCTCATTTCCGGCGCCAGTGACCATAATCGTGGGCGGTAGCGGACCCTGTGAAAGCATGGTGCGAATCACTTCCAGCCCATCATGGACGGGCATTAATTGATCTACGAGCACCACGTCGCAGGAGCCTTTGGCGTACATGCTCAGGCCCTCTTTGCCGTCGCGGGCGAGGAGTATGACGTAGCCCGCTCGCTCAAGCTTTTTCTGCGCAAGACGGGCGATTCCCTCGTCGTCTTCCATATAGAGAATGCGGACAGGTTTCGATTTGGCCATGGACTTCACTCCTCATTCGGTACGGAAACAATCGTTAGGAATAATCCCAGTTTATGGATCGCCTCGGTGAACTCTTTATACTCTACTGGTTTGGTGATGTAGACGCTGCAGCCACTGTTGTAGCACCGGGACACTTCGCGTGTGTCATCCGTGGTGGTCAAGATGATCACCGGGATGCGTTTGGAGCGCTCATCTGCCTTCATGCGGTCAAGCACCTGGTGTCCGTCGAGCACCGGCAGGTTCAGGTCGAGCAGTACCAACAGTGGTGAGGCGCGCTCGCTCCCCGCATACTCACCCTCGCTGAACAGGTAGTCGAGCGCCTGCTGTCCATTGCCGACTGTGATGATATCGTTCGTTATGTTCGAGCGACGCAGGTTCTTCTCGATCAGACGGGCATGCCCTGGATCGTCTTCCACCAACAGAATGGTCACCTCCTGCATCTTAGACATGTTCGCCTCCTTTTTCGAGGTCGTTAGATATGGTGAAAGTGAATGTCGTCCCTACCCCCAGTTCGGATTCACAGCAGATGCGCCCGCCGTGGCGACGCACCAGGGTTTGCACGTAGAGCAAGCCCATGCCTTCGCCGGGGACGTCCTGCCTGCCCGCCCGGCGGAAAGGCACAAACACCTTATCCATGTCCTCCTCTGCGATCCCGCGGCCATTGTCCCGGACACGGAAAGTCGTTTCGTCATCGTTGCGTTCAGCGGTGATCTCGATCTCCCCGGGGCGGCCGGGCTCGAGGTATTTCACGGCATTGTCCAAGATGTTGCCCATGATCTGCTCCATCGAGGTTCGGTCAGCGACCATTTCCGGCAAATGTCCCACGGTCAGCTTCGCCTGGCATTCCTCGATCTGGTGGGCCAGGGTCTTCAAGGTCGCCTGGACAAGAGCGTACATATCAATAGGCTCAAGCTTGAGCTCACGGCGGCCCAAACGAGACAACTTTAGGAGGGCATTGATAAAGCGGTCCATGCGGATCGCGGAGGAGTCTATAAAATCCAGGGCTTCCGGTACATCTTCCTTGAGAGCCTTGGTTATGGCCTGCCGCTGTCCATCGTCCAGGTGCGGCAAAGCCGCGTTCATCGAGGGGCCAATCAACTCCAGGGCGAAACGAAGTTCAGCGGCAAAGCCTTTCATGTTGACCAGCGGAGCCCGCAGGTCGTGGGAGATGGCGTAGGTAAATGTCCGGAGTTCCTCGTTGGCCTGTTCCAATTCGGCGGCATAGCGTTGTATCTGTTCCTCAGCCCGCTTGTACTCGATGATTCTTCCCGATTCCTCGGTAATAGAGTTGATCAGAATTCTCTCTTCCTCCTGGAAAGGGCCTTCATCGCTTTCTGGCCTTTCTTCCAGGTAACAGACTTCCAAAGAGCCGATCCGTTCGCCATACACAACGATGTCGCTGGCTTGCTTCCAGATGGTTTCTCTAAAATTTTCTGTGCTGAATTCTTGACCCTCTAAGATAACCCGTGCGCAGGTAATTTCTGGATACTGCCAGCCGGTAGGAATGAGATCGACCAGTCCTTGAAGTATCTCCGCCAATGAAATGCCCTCCTTCTCAACAAGTTTAGAAATGCCATAGAGGCAATTGAGTTCCTTGACCCGCTCGCCAAGATCATGGGTTCGCTTTTGCAGCGCCTCCTCCGCCTGCTTGCGCTCGGTGATCTCCTGCTCCAGCTCCTGTTTCGCCCTGGTCTGCTCTGCTGCGAATTGCCGTGTTCGAGCGGCACCGGTCAGGATGAGCAAGATGTACGCCGTCAGAACGCCGGTCAACAGCAGTCCCCCAGCCAGGGTAATCCAGGGTTGCCATGTCCGCCTCGCTGCAAGAAATTCTGGAGCTGGTGTACAGAGGAGGAGCCATTCTCGCCCTGCCACATCCAGTGTTGCCGCGTAGTGCATGCCGACGTGCAAGGCGGCCTCGTCATGAGTCGGCGCGGCTGGTACCGTACGCGTACGCGACGAATGAAAATGTAGAAAGCGCTCGCCCACAGGCGCAGAGGCATCGAAGATGTACATATCAATTCCTGCCGGCTCCTTGTACGCCAGCGTTTCATTTACAACATCCCCAGTGCGAAAGACGGCCAAGCCAAAGCCGACGAGGTTTTTCCGGCGTGCTTCAACGGAATCGGTTGGTGCGTCTTTCTGGTAGATGGGTACGAAGATCAGAAATCCGAATTGATGTCCCGTCTCTTGTACGAGCGTGATCCGAGCACTCGCGACTATCTCTCCGGTGTCGCGCGAGCGATTGAGCGCCTCCAATCGCGCGGGATTCGAGGCCAGGTCGAACCCCAGAGCTGTCTCGTTACCCGCATAGGGTTCGACATAGTAGACAGGGAAATACTCCTCGCGCGGGGCGGCCCGTACCATCTCCTCCTGGGCGTTTCGCTCTGTAATCTGGAACTCGGTGAAACCATCTTTCCGGGCTGTCTCCTCGTATGCCGCGCGCTGGGCGGCTGGTACGCGGGGTATCCATTCCAGTGCCTGAATGCCCCGACACCACGCGAGAAACGGCTTTACAAACGTACGAAACTCCGATCGCGTCACCTCTTGCGAACTGGCATAAAACGCGCCAAGAGCTTCAAGTTCCAACAGGTGGTGGTCAAAGGCCCGCGTCAGGTCGAAAACCGAGATCTCTCCCGCCCGCTGGAAGTCAGTCTTAATCCTCCTCTGTTCCCATCCCCGAACAATGCCGAACAGGAAAGCCGACAACCCAATGCCTATGCAGGCCACGAGCAGGAGGGGAACATAGCGATAACTGGATAAAGCCCATGAAGCGTGGTTTGTTTGGCCGGTCGGATTGCTCATGACTGCGCCACCTTTGTGGGCAAAATGACGGTAAACTTACTGCCCTTGCTCTTCTCGATTTCCACTTCGACGCTTCCCCCGTTGGCTTCCGCCATGTTCTTAGAAACCGCTCTTACTGCGAGTTCCTCGTCATCGGTTACGGTCAGCACTATTATTGGCACTTCGTGGAAACGAGGGCTCTTTGCCTTCCAATATTCTAAATCGGCTAAATTGAGCAGAATATTTAGCTAAATCGTAATAATTTAGTGGGATTAAGTGACGTGAGTGAAAGGTCGGCGTGGGTACGAGTGGCATGCCCTGCGCCGCGCTGCATCCTGCTTGGGGCTTATTGCATGTATTGCTTTTAAAGTTATAGCGAGACAAAATCGTTTCGATGAAGTCATGGTTCCAGATATTCTTAGCTAAATCTGAAATGACGGACACGAAAATCGGGGACTGTCCCAAGCGAGGAACGAGCGCGTGGACTGTACCCTATTTTTCCAATACTAGCATTTGAGCATCGATGAATCTTGTGTTGCCAGTTAGGCGATGTGAGACCAAGCCCCATCATGCTTTGTTATTTGATATTTTGACGGCTGCATGAAAAGGTGTCATGCTGGACTTCCCGAACTACCGAGAATAAGAAACAGCAACATAAGGATAAAGAGTTGAATAATCCAGCCTATCACGCATACTCCCACAGCGCGAAATGTGCTCTGATAATCAAGAGCTTGTCTAACTGCGATCACCATTGCTATCAGCATCCAAATTGAGGCGACTAGAAACACGGCTTGTGTCAGGCCGGGGATGATGCCTAATACTCGGATCAACCCGGGGGAGCTCGAAAAGCCGATGGTTCGCAACAACTCGCCTAGATCTGCTTTGGTCTGTGGCTCGGGAAGTAGTTTCGTGCCAACTAGAAAAGTAATATAGGCCCATATGTACCATCCGATAAGGGCTAAAACACTTCCCAGCAAAATTCCTCCTATTCCTATTCTTTCAATGCTCCCTACTCCTGCTGCCACACTGGAAAGGATTACAACCCCCATGGCCTGACTCATTGCATCTTTGTCAGCCTCCACCTCTTCATAAAGCATGACATCCAGCTTAGCAGCGCGAATAATACGCTCCGTAAAACTAGCCATTTTCTCCCTCCTAAAGTTATTCTATGTGGCCTATCTTGATTAGAGACGGCCACAGAGATCCTCAAAGAAAAAAAATTGCAAAATTAAAATTGCAAATACAAGATTTTAAATTTGCACTTTACAATTCAATTCTTTTAAGAACCTTAGGCTCATTGTGTCTCCGGGCGGATTTCATACAGGCAGTTGCCGAATTCAATCAACACAAGCAGGCCCCTATGAAATCGTTAAACGTTACACAGAGTGGCAGCCCATGTGAAGCAAAATCTGCCTGGGGTTAGCGCAGCCAGGGAAGCAAGATGCAGAGGCTCGATCCATTAAGGGTGCATGAAGCACCGGTCAGATGGGCGGGATTCAGTCGACCGAGAGCCGTAGACTGGTGTGGTTAAAATTAAAGGGGCGGTCCATATTCTGGCTCTTTCTCTCCAAATTGTAACCGTCGAGCAGAAACTTCCATTTGTAGCACGCAACAGCAATTACTCCACGTCAGTAACGGAAACTACAGCTTCAGCGGCTTCTTTCATTTATGTTACATCTTGACTTTCATGAAATCTGTAGTTAGGAAAATAGAGCAATCAGGTTGATGTTCTATTAGGGAGGAAAGAAAAATGAGACAAGGACTTGGTGGGCTGGTTTTATT
>CAZVVA010000064.1:0-18370 GCA_964630455.1 uncultured Candidatus Sumerlaeota bacterium | reverse complement strand
GTTTGACAGCATGATGTTGATTTCATCAATATCCTTATCTAGAGCCTTCGCTGTCACTCCTCTGAATCTTTTGAGAATCTCCTCCGCTATCGTGTCCTTATCCGCGCCTTCCAGTATTCCCTTTACAATAATCACTCCTGAGGGCGATAAACGAGCTGCGGCTGTAGCATTGGCGAGCAATAGACCTCTTCCATCAGGCTCGATACGCAAATGAAAACGAGTGTAATTCCCGTCAGCTTCTCGCATATAATGGAAGAGACCGGGTCGGAGAGGCTCCGGAGATTTGGGGAAAAGTCTATCAATTACTTTTTTTAGCGACATCAGTAACCCCCTTTGTTCAGCATCATTTACTCCTGATTCATATCCAGGATTCTTTTCTCAAAAAGATTCTTGGAAGAAAGAGCTCAAATAGTAACACAATTAAATTTACTTTGCTGCAATTCTGCGTTCGCTCTTTCTTTTGCTTCTCTTTCCAGACGACACCCTCCTCCGCATACTTCCAGTTGCGGGCAATGCCAGCATTTCTCTGGCAACCCTGAGCCTGCCGGATCTTCCGTTCTGTTTCTGAAACTCAGGAAAAGGTCACTGTTCCAGATTCTTTCCCATTCGTCTCTCAGGATATTTCCTGCTGATACATAAAAAGATTGGCAGGGGAGAACGTTTCCATTTGGTTCTACGCACATCGAGTACTCCCCGGCATTGCACCGTTTGTAACCTATTCCCAGCTCCAGGGGTGACATCTGGCAGTACTCAGTCGGGGTGTACCAGAGGAATTGCATTCCACGTTCCATCGCTTTGCTACGTACGTGGGTGAGAATAGGATGCAGCTCCTCCACCGCGACAGCATCACGACTCGTACACCCTTTTCCGGAATATATCATACCATTCATTGCGAAGGTCCTGATTCCAATGTCATGGAGAAAATCAATAATTTCATCAACGTGATGAATATTTTTTCGAGTAAGCGTTGTATTTGTTATCGTGTGCAAGGAGGTAGTCAGTGAGTTTTCGATGCCTTTCACTGTTTCATGAAAAGAATCCTGGCCGGTTATGCAGTTGTGAACTTCCGGCTTGCATGATTCGAGTGTGATTTGCACATGGTTAAGGCCGGCATTCGCAAGCTCTTCAACGAAATGTGCGTCTGCAAGGCGACGTCCGTTTGTATTCAAGCCCGTTATCTGGCCAAGTCTATCCGAATATTCGATTACACGTGCCAGCTGGGAATATAGTGTGGGTTCTCCACCGGTGAATATAATATGCGGAACACCTATGTAGGCCAGCTTATCCAGTACCTTAAACCAATCAGAAGCATCAAGGGACGTCATCTCGCGCCGAGCTTCGTCGTTATAGCAGTGGGAACATCTGTTATTGCATTTGTATGTAAGGGCGAGATCTACTTTATAAGGCGCACTGACTTGTTTCGTGAATACCGGTCTTTGATTAATGAAAGAACAATCGCAAACAGGACACCCATTGTCAGAATCGCGGAGAATCTCTACGATCTCATACATTTGGTTCAGTTCTGGGAGGATCTGGTCTCTTGTAACATTTCGAAATATTCGCATCAGTCTGGCGAGTGACTGTTTCGGGGAAAGTCCGTCCAGCGCCATTTTTGCCATGCTGGCAGCAGTAGGATTAAGGTGAATCACGTGTGTTACGTTATCGAACAGAACCCCTGAGCCGTCTTCTTCAAATCTGAGATGAATCCTCTTTGTTCCATCAGGCCGATTTATTCTGTACGTACGAAGTCCCTTTTTGGCAGAGCCTGCGGGAATAAAAGCTGATAGGAATCCCTTAATATCGCGTCGAATCCAGTGTATAAAACCCTGGAAAGGATTTCTCTTTCTGCCAGGATGATGATTCTTAGGAAAGCGTGAGATTACCACTTGGGAGCCTCTTCAATTTGATAGGTTGCGCCGCAATATTCACAATTTACAAATACCGCCCCGGCTTTAACGGTTACGGATTTCTCACCCAATCGCCCACCGCAAGAAGTACATTTCAAACTTTCCAGACTAACATCTCCGCTCAGGTCTATCTTCATTTTCTGGACAAGGTGAATCTGTTTGGGTCTCAGTCGAGCCATAAGAATAAGTGCTCCGGCAGCAATCAGCAAAATGATGCCGACGATAATACGTAAAATTATTCCCTGCGAGCCAATAATAAATACAAGCCCGAAAATGCCCAGGATGACTGCGAGAATATAAGCAATTGCAATCATGGTGCTACCGCTCTTTCGTTTTTAATTGCAGGCGGATTCCACTCCGCAAACGCTCGACCTTAAAAATCCCCGCCTGCGTTGATTACACATAATCGCATACCACCCAGATTCGTCAACATTTTTTCATCTTTGCTTACGTGCTTTTCTTTTGCGTTGATGAGTTATCATTTCAGCTTGCATAATTGAAGGATTTTCATGTTAAATTAGTTATATGAGCAGTCGGGGAGTTTTCTATAACGCCGACTGCTCATCCTGAGGAGCGAAGCTACGAAGGATCTTACTCCTATAATGACTAATGATATGAGAAATAGAATCAATGAATCCGAAGTGGATGGATCTCTATAATGGCTTGAAAGGAGATCCCTTGCTTCGCTCGGGATGAGGGGTCGGAGATAAAACTCCCCGACCCCTCAGTTATATAATTTTACAAAGACTTGCGATCTGGCCTAATTCTTTATTCTACTAGCTGATCTGGCCAGAACTAAGAAACCGCGCCTGTTCAAGCTAAAAAGCTGGTGGCCTTGTGGTCCCCTAATTCAGGAGTGTATGAAATGAGAAATCTCATTATTGTTTCGCTGCTGATGGCTGCTTTAGGCTGTTCACTATGTACTCATAAGAAAGTTGAGGAAAAAGCTACAAAGACCAATGTATCAGAGAAACATTTTATTGAACCGAGAGTTGTCGAGCTGAAAATAACCTATCATCTCAACGGAATAAAGAAGTCAGACTCAGATACAGTTACTTTATATGAGTTTTCTGAAGAGCCGGTTTCCTGGACAGCAGAAAAGAAGGTCGATAGGCCAGTCTTGCTTTTATACGTGGTAAGGCAAAGAGAATATCCGAATCAAAGAGATGTTGAATATATATCAATAACCCCTGAGCCGGATGAGATTGTTTCAAAAGACATAGATGGGAATGTTCTGGAGTTCTGGGATTTATCGGACGAAATAGAGGAAGGTAAAGATATAACCATTACGCGCCGCTTTAAATTCAAGGCGTACGAAACCGCCTTTAAAATAGACCCTGATGCTATCGAGAAATATGACACTGAGGATGCGGTGTACCGCTATTATACAAGGACACAGGAATTCATGGAATTAACGCCTGGAGTTATAAAGCTTGCCAGGGAGATAGTTGGAGATGAAGAAAATCCTTATTTAAAAGCGAAAGCTATTTTCGGCTGGTGTGTGGATAACATATCGTATAAGTATCCATCTAACAGAGGAATAATATACTGTTTGCCAAGGAGAACTGGCGATTGTGGTTCGTACAGCCTCATTTTTGTCAGTTTGTGCAGGGCAGTGGGAATACCTGCCCGGGTAGCAAATGGACATTGGGTCTGCAAGGCGAAGAAGAATTATCATGTCTGGCCTGAGTTTTACCTGCCGAATTATGGCTGGCTTCCTTCTGATGTGACCGATGGAAGGGCAACCAGGGGGAATCCGGGTTCATTAGCAGGGGGAGGCGACCCGTGGTATTTCTTCGGGAATTTGGACAGTGGGAGGTTTATATCAACCAAAGGCACGTCTATTCAGCTGTATCCATCGCCGCCATGGCATATCTGGGGACTATCAGATACTAACAGGAATCCAATCTTTATGCAGATGGCAGCTACGGTTTATTCCGGGATCACCATAGAAGAACAAAAAGCAACGGTTGAGATTATTCAGGGTGAAGACGTTCTTTGGTAGAGCATTTTTAACAATTTTATTATGATAATGCTTGACATAATTACATAATTCATTACTATAGAACAGTAGAATTTTATTATAACAAAAAGATGGATTCGTGAAAAAATGTCAAATATGATCGGAAGATTTGAGAATGTTAAATGAATGATGATAACTATCCCGGTTATACATTACATCAAATAGCGCCTTACATTGGAAGGATAAGGCGTTCGCTAGCTAGGGATCTGGTTAAGAGCTATTCCCAAAAGGGCGATTTGGTATGGGACCCGTTCTCTGGATCCGGAACTATTCCCCTGGAGTGTAGACTTCTAGATAGGCACGTGATTGCGGCTGATATAAACCCATATGCGTGTACATTAACCAGGGCCAAACTACATGCGCCTAGTTCGGAAAGGAATTGCCTTTCCCAATTAAAATTTATAGCAAAAGAATTGGGTAGTATTTCGCGGAAGAGAAAGAATCAAGTACCCAAATGGGTAAGAAGATTCTATAACTTTAAAACGCTCATGGAGACTAAATCTCTTTTTGAAAATTTTGTTAGAAAAAGGCAATACTTTTACATTGGCTGTTTGTTAGGCATCCTACATCATCAAAGACCAGGCTTTCTTTCATATCCCAGTAGCCATTCGGTTCCATATCTTCGGGATCGTCTTTTCCCGCGCGATAAATACCCAGAGGCCTATGAATATCGCGCCCCCATTCCTCGTCTTCAAGAGAAAATAAAGCGAGTGCTTTCAAGTAGCGCTCCACCTCGAACCTCTCTATACAAAGTGCTTCATAAATCTGCATTGGAAAGATATATTAATGATTCAACTGTGGATGCAGTGATAACCAGCCCTCCTTATATGGATACCTTGGACTACGCTAGGGACAATCGGCTTCGTCTTTGGTTTCTTGGTGTTAAAGACTACAAAATAGTAAAAAGGAACGAGATAGGAAAGATCAGTACGTTTGAAGAGGACATGTTATCTGTTCTTATAACAATGTCTAAAGTAATCAAGCCTGGAGGGGTCTGTGTTTTTGTACTAGGCGATGTTATAAGAAATAATCATAAGTATGATGTGCCATTGATAATTTGTGAGCTTGCTAAGGCCAATGTGAAACAGCTCTACCTTGCTAAGAAGTTGACTAGGAATGTGCCTAATAATTATCGAACAATTAAAAGCAAACGAGCAACTAAAAAGGAGACAATCATAGTTTTTATTCGCAAAAAGGGGAGATAACAATGGCTGATCAAATCAAGATGCCTAGCGATGTGCGTGAACATCTTAGGACAAAGATGATAGGGCAGGAAATCAATGGTCTAAAAATAAAGAAAGTGCTTGGCTGCGGGAATACGGCAATTACGTATGAAGTAGAAGACAAGTATATTCGGTGGGCATTGAAATTAGTTACATTAAAATCCTATGGTGAAAGAGCTCCCTTTAGGGAAGTAGCTCGGTTTTCAAAGACGGTTGATGAGAGATTCTTAGTGTTTCCAAAGGATGTTGGGGATTGGAATCTGAAATTAAGTGGCAAAAACCATATGTTTATATGGTTTAAAAGCAGATGTGTAAGAGGTCAAGCACTCAGGCATTTTTTCGAACCTAATATGCAATTTTCTGCAAAGACCGAAATACTTAGATATATGGAGAACATAGAAGTGGCTCTTGAGGAGTTAATGCGTTTAGGGTTTAGTCACGGTGATCTGCATGACCGTAATATCATGCGAGAAGTAATAGGAGAAGGAGGGTCTCTTCCTGAAATAAAGTACGTAATAATAGATTTTAGCGAAGCTCATCCAATAGAGCAAACACAACAGGGATTGTTGAAAGATATTCAATGCTATGGGCGCCACCTAAGAAGTTTCTATGACGCTGTCTATCAGAGGGATATTATTACTAGGGAGGAAGAAAAGGTTCTGAGCGCGATAGCTCATATACCGGGGCTGCTTAATGGAACAGCACCTGAATCAATGGGCATTTCAAGAGCTTCGCAAGTATTGGAAAGGTTCAAGGATAATATAAGCTCTGCTGAAGAGGCCCCACGGAAGCTCCATGATCCTTTCCATCCTTTAAACACAGAAAATATTGCCAATGATGCATTACTTGCGGATCTTTGCTCTACAAAGATGTGGTGGGTTTCAGAGTTGGAGAAGAACAATAATTTGCTACTGATTGGCCCTCGTGGGTGTGGTAAGACTATGATTTTTCGCAGATTGCGGTTTAAGACCAAAATTGCTGCAAAGAAAATTAAAGAGGTTAAAGAATATGATAATTATATTGGCTTTTATCTACCGTGCGAATCTCTGTTCTATATGAGATTTTCAGATCTTTCGGAAGTTAACATTGAAAGTAATAAAGGTGCATTGATACTTTTTTTTAACATGGCGGTTTTAGCTGAAGTGTCCTCCACACTACTGGCTTTACCAGACTTCATGGGACCAGTTTCTAAAAGTGGCATTGTGGCTCTGGGTGCTCTTTTTCAAGATGAAATACAAGCACTTTATAAGGAATTAAAGTTTCCAATAATAATATTGAGTTTAAAAGAAATCTACGATTATGCGGAGCAGGTTTTGCGCCATATCCGGAAGGCCATCGCCTATGGGACAACTATTCCTTCTGCAGGTTCAAGTGATTTCGTAAAAAGATTAGTCGAAATAGTGAAACGTGAAATTCCTAGCTTGGCAGGAAGATCTTTTATTTTTTTTCTAGATGACTATACCGAAGAACGCGTCCCCATAGGGCTTCAAGAATATCTTCATCCAATAGTATGTCAGCGATCGCCGGATATATGTTTTAAGATTTCGGCGCACATGTTTGGATCTATATATAATCTTCCTCGTCCGTTGGCACTCGATGAAGGGAGGAACATTAGTGTAATAAATCTTGGGAGTGCTTATTTAAAGCTACGCAAAAGAAAAAGGGAAGGAAAGATACTTATAGATATCATTAATGAAAGGTTTAAACATTGTGAAGGATACAATGGAACGCTTGACCAATGGCTTGGACAAACTTCCTATCCTGGAGGCAGGACGGTTAGCCGGGCATTACATGATGAAAAGACTCGCTCCAAGGTCCATTATCACGGTATTGAGTGCTTAATTAATTTGTGCACAGGTGACTATAGCGAGATGATTCGGATGGTTGGAGAAATATTTAAAGAAGCCGGGATTAATCAAGGTGATCCTATTATAAAAATACCTGCAGCTGTCCAGGACAGAGCGATTGACAGAGTGTCTAGAGAGTATCTTGGCCGAATTCGTCATGTTCGGCCAGATGGAGAAAAACTTTTTGATGTTGTTAACTGCTTCGGCCAGCTTTCCAAATTTCTGCTATATGATAGAGATCTGGTTAAACAGGGAAAAGATAGCAAAGGACGATTAAGAAAAGACCCATACGATCTCTTGGCAATTTATGTTGACAACCTAATGAGGACTTCAAAATTTGCACGGAATGTCTGGGAGCGTCTTCAAAAGGCTTCCATTTTTATTGATATTGGACTAGCGCCTTCGATAAGAACTGTAATAGCGGATCGTGCTACTCTGCGACGTATATATTGCCCTGCATTTAGAACAACTATTACTAGCAGTGAACATCTAATGTTAACAAAAGAACAATTTGAATGGTTCATGGACAAACCGGAAGAATTTTGTAAGGACTATTATGAACGCCAAACAAATAAGAGCGACCAAATGACTTTATGGAATTATACGCACGTCCAAGGTGCAGAAGGGAGAGAAAAGCCAAAAAATGACCAGAAAGACGAAACATTTGCTACGCCGGCTTGCTTCCCGGCCGAAAAGGATAAAGTCAATGTTGCCGGTAAATCTCCTAGTCAATGGAATCAGTTAGTAGATACGCTACCTGCTTTAACACCTCTTGATGCGGCAATAGAAAATAATTCATCCTTTGATTTGTACGTTGGAGCATTAGGATTTGAAGCAAGAACCACAGCTGCTGCGTCTGCATTGCTAGAAAAAGGCGTTAAAGTACAAAACGCTGTCCTTTTAGAGTATGATATGTACTATGAAGCGACGGAAAAAAGACGCAAAAAGTATGAGCAAATTGTGAGAGAACTTACCTCTGGCAAAGCGCAGCGTCCCTTAAATTCGCCCGTTAGCGTACAAGATCCCAATTTCCCTGAACGAATGAAGAGCCTATTACACACTATAACCAAGTCCAAATTTCCAAGAATCTTATTCGACTGTACAAGTTGCACATCTATTATTCATTCAGAAAGCTTAGCAGTTCTGTTAGAGCATAGTTGCGATTTGACAGTCCTATATTCCGAAGCAGAAGAGTACTTTCCTACACGCGAGCAATGGGAGTCCGGTCAAGTTAGGCGTCAAGCTACTAGGGTTCAAGGTCCATTTGCAGGAGTTCGGTTCGTAGCAAAACCCCCTATTTTGCAAGCAGATGACATTGGCGAAGTTCCAGTATTGCTTATTTTGTTTCCCACTTTCAATACCGAGCGAACCGACGGTGTTCTGGCGGAGCTGGAACCTGCGGCTAGAATATGGCTTTTTGGAGAGCCTCATAATCTTGTAAAAAATTCGTATCGAATAGAAATGGCAAAGACATTTGCTGCGCCAATTATGTACCCGGGGGACCAGTGGTCATTGTTAAGCACATTCGATTATAGAAAAACTCTGCTCGCGCTCGCAGGTATTTATGGAGAACACCGTTCTACCCACCGTACAGTTGTTATGCCACATGGTAGCAAGATGCAAACCTTGGCTGTAAATCTCTTCGCTTCTGCCCATCAAGTTTCTATGGTTTTTGCAATGCCTAAAACATACAACCCGGACAGATATTCCAAAGGATGTGTCCAAGTTTGGGCAATTCCACTTGGAGAAACATCCAGTCTTATGGAGAAACTAAAATCAGGGCGAGCACTTGGCAATGACAAAATGCAAGTGAGATGATCCCACCTTAATCAGGATGGGAATGCTACGGGTGTCGAGGGGTAAATTCATCTTACGAAACTATTTTGGCTCACACCGTTCACTTAACCCTCCTCGCTTCTCAAAGGTTAAATACATTAGGCGCCATATTGCTTGGATTGCAATAAATATAAAACAAAAGGAGGGTGAAAAATGCGAGTCGAGAAACTGTTGGTTGTGGTTGGAATTACTGTATTAGTGTTGGGTTGTGTTCCGTCTTTGCATCCGCTCTATACTGAAAAGGATGTGACGTTCGAGCCGACACTTGTAGGTGTCTGGAGTGAGAAAGATAAAACCGACACCTGGACATTTAAAAAGTCTGGAGACAACGCCTATGAATTAATCATGACGGAAGACGGGGTACCAGGCAAATTTGAGGTGCACCTGGTGCGCCTTGGAGAGCTCCTCTTCCTGGACCTCTACCCAGAAGAGCCGGATATCGCGAACAACCTCTATAAAGCTCATCTGGTCCCAGCGCATACGTTTCTTGGAATTCAGATAGACAAAGAAAAAGGTGTTGTGCGTCTTGCAATCATAAAGCCCGACTGGCTTGAGGAGGCGATAGACAGTAAGAAAGTCACCATCGCGCACGAACGCCTGGGAGATGGCGATGAGAGCACCATAGTTCTTACAGCGTCCACCAAGGCGCTGCAGGAGTTTGTTGTAAAGCATGCTGCGGAGGCGTTTGGTGAGCCGGCCGAGTTGCACCGTCGGAAATAACGGCAGGTGAGAGCGCGATGGCGGCGCGCAGAGTTTGTCGCGCTTTGCGGGCTCATCAAAATGCCGTGAGGAACTTTGCAAAACCCAGAAATCCCGGGCTGCATAGTATTATCATAACTAAAAGGAAGAGGGATACTATGCCATGAGAAACTTTATACCACTCATAGCGCGGATTTTCTTGTCTGTAATTTTCCTGAAGTCTGCACTGGGCAAGATTATGGACCCAGCTGGCACTCAGCAGTTTATGGCCGCTCATGGGATGCCACTTACAGTCCTGTTTCTGATCGGAGCAATTCTTCTGGAAGTTGCTGGTGCGATATCGGTGTTGATTGGCTACAAAGTCCGCTGGGGCGCCGCCCTGTTGGTTGTATTCATGGTTCCTACCACACTTATCTTTCATACGAAACTTTCCGATCCCATACAGATGATCATGTTCATGAAGAATCTGGCTATTCTTGGTGGGTTACTGATGGTGGTATATTTTGGAGCAGGCCCGGGAAGTTTGGACGCACGCAGCAAATCCCCAGGAAAAGCATAAAGGCTACTTAAAGGATTTTATTCCACGGGCAGGTTGAAAATGCGCCTGTGGCGTGATGCCCGTGCCGCCATTGGGTTATGCGCCTTAGGCGCAGTAAAGATTCATAATGCAAGGGGCGACCCGGCGGGTCGCCCCTATTTCTTTTTAATGTTTTGGAGTGCGGTAGCGGAATGAAGTGGAGCTGCCGCTTTCTCGCTGCAGGTGTACTTTATTAATCGTAAGCGCAGCCCACGAGAGAGGCCGAAGCTGTGCTTCGGCTTATGAAAGCGTCCGCCGCGGCGGACTATTGCTTCGCTTGCGCACTCCACACAAATATAAAGCGCATTTCCTTAAAATAAGAGGGCGATCCGCCGTGGCGGGTCGCCCCTACTATCGTGTACGTTGTGTCGTAGTGGTTAATACGCTTTATGCGCATTAAGATTTCATTCTGACAGCGTCTCTTGCGCTACCAGCCGATAATGGGTTTCTTTTCCGTTTTGCGGATTTCTTTTTCGTCAGCCCATTCAATGATAGCCGTCTGAATGTCAACGAGGTTCAGGGTGATTTTATAGTACACGTCCGTGCGGCGGCCCGCGCGCTTCACAATAGAGCCGATCTCGCCATACAGAATGTAATCCGCTCCGATTTGCTTGCCGTATTCTTTCCTGGTCCGCGGATCAACCAGTCCGGATCCCCTCTGATACTCCAGCTGGTCGAGAATCTCGGAGGGAATGTCTGAAGTGGCGGTAAAGCGGACTTTGCCGGATTTGATCATCGCGGTACGAATCTTGTCGGTCACTCCTTTAGTGTCAATATGCTCCATAGTCTTGTTCTTCACTGAGCTGACAAAGACGACCGGCCTCTCACCCCTTTCAAACAGCGGAATGCGCAGCATGGAATTGACCATTTTCTCCGCAATGAGCTGGAGGTCGGTTGACCCAAAGTCCGCAGTCAGGGTTTCCTGCTGTTGCGCATCGCCGTAGCGGACTTTTGTTGCACATCCGACCGAGATGATGAGGAGGACGCACAGGCTCAACAAGATGCCTGTCGACCTCAGGAACGAGAGTGACGACATGTTCGATTTCATGGTTTGATGCTCCTTTCGTATTCGCGTTTGTGCCCTAACTACCCGGAGGCGCGGAAATGATACCATAAGCTACTTAGAATCGCTAACAAAATAGATATTGTGAATTTCCCTCATGCTTAACTATTTTGCTGTAGCCACGTGGCACGGGCTTCCAGCCCGTGAAGAATCATCCGCCTAGGCAGATGCCACGTCTTTTTTCAGCTCTAAAATGTCTAAGATCGGAATAAATCTCCATTTTGATAGGCACTCTTAGTACTTAGCAGGATACGGTCGGCGGAAGTGGAGCTTAAACGTTACGGCCTGCGGGCTCGGGGCAGTGGACTGGAGATACTTTTCTTCCTCGCCGTGGATAACCACGGGGGCCCAGTGTTCTATTGGGGAATCAATTTTAAAACCATCGTCATCGAGCCATTCAAACAGGTATTCGCCATTGAAGGAACGCTTGCGGTTATTTTTCAAAACCACCTGGGCTACGATATAGCCTGCTTCGCGGCGAGCCTTGACATCCAGAATTTTAACTCGCCACCTGAGCAGCAGATCATTCGTCACGATTTTCTTGTCCAGGCTCAATATGTCGCCAGAAATGCTAGCCGTGCCGATGGCGATGTTACTGGCACTTCGATGGCAGCTTGTGGCGCAAAGAAGAGGAAGTAGAAGAAACAGAGCAAAGACTACGATTCCAGTACGAGTGGCTTTTCTTTTCATGATTTGAACCCCCTCTTTAGGAAAATGGGGTACAATCCACGCGCTTGTTCCTCGCTTGGGACAGTCCCCGATTTTCCTCCTCCTCATTTCAAATGTGATGGTGTACTAGTCAGGTACCTGAATGCTCTCGTGATCTATCGCAAAATCAGAACTGCTGGATGAAGTACTGATTGCCGAATGTCCGCACGAGCAGGACGTGAATTTTCTCAGCACGCAATGTCATCGAGACATTATTCTGGGAAAAAATCCTACCCTGCGGTGATATGAATTGCAAGGCAAAATCATGCTCTCCGCAGGGAAGGTAAAAATGGGCCACCTGGATGTTTTTCGGAAGCGAGAGCCAGCTGCGCAGATCCGCCTGCTCAACGAGATAGTTGAAGATACCGACGGTTAGAGAGGCGGCCAGGCCTGAGCGATCGTGGGCGTACTTCTGTTCCGCGGTTTTGATGGCAGCGCGTAAGGCCTGTTTAATAGCCAGGCGCAGAAGCTTATCGCGAAGGTTACGTACCGCCGTGGCATCAGTGTCAAAGAGAATCGCTGTGGAACCCAAGGGCGCCTGGTTGTCCAGGACTGTGAGGTGATGGATGGGCGAATCTAGCAAGCGGTACTTTGGGAAAGCGATCGGGACAAGATAGAGGCGTCGGTCATAGGGGATTGGGATGGGAATTTTAATCTGGTATTTTTCCGGAGCCCAGCCACACGCGTATATGACTACAAGTTCGGCGCTGTCCTCAGGAATGTCGTTACGCGAGAGATTGAATTTCTGCTCCCAGCCGGGCACGTCCTCCCAGAAGCCGCTCGCCGTGGCGAGCTCAATCAGCTGGGGATGGGCATATGGAAACTCCGGACGCAGGAGATGCATAGTCTTCAGGTCTATGTATGCATCGTTCGGTTCCTTATTGGCTTTGTACACTAAAGCGGAGAGGTAATAGGTGAAGGCGTTCAGGTAGGCATTTGCCGTGCGCGCAGCAACTGCTGTCTGATCCTCATATTGGTCCAGCACCGTTTTCCAGATGGTGTCCGTATCAAGGTTTTTTGTCTGTGCGGTCTGCTCGAGCTCGTACAAATCCTTGTGGTGTTTCTCCTGTTCGTGCTTTTGCACTGCGTATGCCTGGCGAATCTCGACCCTGGCATCTTCCAGACGTCCTGTCATATAATAATTGAGCGCCTGGAAGGTATGGACAAGGATCTTTTCGAAGCTCTCGCCCTGGTAGGGGATGACTTTTTCATTCACCAGGAGTGAGCCGAACTGGCTGCCGATGTCGCTGACACTGATCAGGGCTTTGCTCTCGGCCTCTTTCATCACCTCTTCAGCCGCTGCGAATGTCTCGATGCTTTCCTCCCATTTGCCCGTAGTATGAAGCAGTGTTCCACTTTCAAGAAGATAACACAGGCGGTCGAGGCCGGATCGAGTCTTAGGCTCCAGGTAGAAGAGCGCCTGCTCGATATTGCCGTTCTCCGCGGAGAACCGCGCCGGCCTGAAGGTCTTGGGATAATGCCGAAGAACTGAACACCCGGTTTGCGCAATAAGAAGAATGAGGAGGAGAATGACTACAGGAGATTTCCCGGGTAGCTGAGTGCTGCGTCGTCCGTGGTTTAGGGCACACGGACTGGTGGATGCGAATGATTGGTGGTGAATAGCGACTGACAACATCGCAGCCGCGATTTGAGACGGTGTGTCCGCGTTGGAAACCCGAGGGTGCATGGCGTTCCGCTCCGGTGCAACGGAATGTATGCAGATCGTAAGTGCATAAAATGCACCGGCGTTTATCAGTCTTGACAAGAAGAACGTAAAGATTTTCTACTATGGTGTCAACCGCAGAAACGGGAACAAGTCGGCGGATAATTTGGTCCAAGTTGAGAAGCGATCGAGACGGATGAAGATTGTTGTTGCACCCGATTCGTTCAAGGGAAGTCTGACAGCCGCTGAGGCCGCACGTGCCATGGAGGCGGGAATTCGCCGCATCTATCCGGATGCTGATGTGAGCCTCGTCCCAATGGCTGATGGTGGGGAGGGATTCGTCGAGGCCGTGCTTCTGGCAATAGGCGGGCGTATAGAAACGGCGCGGGTCTTGAATCCTCTGGGAAAGCGTATTGAAGCGCGCTATGGAATTTGCGAAGACGACACCACAGCGGTGATTGAGATGGCAGCCGCTTCAGGGCTGACGCTTCTTTCGCCTGAGCAGCGCAATCCATTAATTACGACGAGCTACGGCACGGGCGAGCTGATCTGTCGTGCGCTGGATGCCGGGTGTCGCAAGATTCTTCTGGGAATCGGAGGATCAGCCACCACAGATGGTGGAGCAGGAATGGCGCAGGCATTGGGAGTGGGGTTCATTGGCGCTGGGAATAAAGCGATTGACGAGCCGCTCGCAGGAGGAAGGTTGAACGAGATCGAGCGGATTGAAATGTCAAATCTCGACATGCGCATTGCTCAGTGTGAAATCGTGGTGGCGTGTGACGTTGACAACCCCTTGCTCGGGCCTCGCGGCGCAGCGCACATTTACGCACCGCAGAAAGGAGCAACTCCTGCGCAAGTAGGGCTGCTTGAGAAAAACCTCTCGCATTTTGCGCGACTGATCACGCGCGACGTGGGACGCGACGTCTCCAACATCCCTGGCGCTGGAGCAGCAGGCGGACTCGGGGCTGGTCTTATGGCGTTCTGTGGTGCTACACTCCGGTCAGGCGTAGAATTGATTATGGAGATTGTTCAGCTGGAGAAGCGTTTGCAGGGTGCGGATCTGGTTCTCACTGGTGAAGGGCGCACCGATGCGCAAACCATATCAGGAAAAGCGCCGTGGGGCGTTGCCCAGGCAGCGAAGCGGGTCGGCATTCCGGTAGTTTTATTGACCGGAGAGATTGGAGAAGGCGCGGAGCAATTGTATCAGCACGGGATTGATGTTATGTTTCCGATTGTTATTGGCCCTATGACGCAGCACGAGGCCATGGCGCAGGCAGGGGAATTGCTCACAGCGGCAACAGAACGACTCTTTCGCATTCTGCGCATGACGCAGTAGCGCTATTAAGAATCCCCCGGCTTTTTCCCTCTCTACTGTCTCCTGTCTACTGTCTACTTCTTCTTGGGCGCAGGCAGGGGAATTGCTCACAGCGGCAACAGAACGACTCTTTCGCATTCTGCGCATGACGCAGTAGCGCTATTAAGAATCCCCCGGCTTTTTCCCTCTCTCCTGTCTACTCTCTACTGTCTACTGTCTCCTGTCTACTCTCTACTGTCTCCTGTCTACTGTCTACTCTCTACTGTCTACTGTCTACTTCTTCTTTGGGCGTAGGCGCAGGTAGATGGGCCGCCACACAGCCTCGAGAATGATTCGTTTGCTCATTTTCGACTGCCCTTCACGGCGCTCCAGGTACGTAATAGGCTCTTCACCAATTCGAAACTTGCGGCGGTAGAGAGTATAGAGCAGCTCGACCAGAAACGAGTAACCGGAGCTCCGAATTAGGGAAAGATCGAATCCGCGGAAGACGTGCGACCTGTATGCGCGAAATCCGCTGGTGCAGTCAACAATGCGCATTCCCAGAATAGTGCGCACGTACCAGTTGCCGAACATGCTGACTAGAAGGCGGCTGAACCGCCAATTGCTCACGCGCACGCCATGCACGTAGCGAGATCCGATTACTATGTCGTAGTTCTGGGTCGCCTCGACAAGGCTGGGAACAGCCGCAGGATTGTGCGAAAAGTCCGCATCGAGCGTGACGATGATGTCAAAGCCCCCCGCCAGTGCCCATTGCATACCTGCAATCATTGATTTCCCGTAGCCTTTATCTTTGTCACGGACAATGAGGTGCACACGCGAGTTGTTGCTAAAGCCCGTCTGAATTGCCTCCGCTGTCCCATCAGGGGAGCTATCGTCAACAACCAGGACGTTCAAAGCGATGGGGAGCGATAAGAGACGCTCTATCAGCGGGCAAATGTTTTCTTTTTCATTATAGGTCGCAATGAGAGCCAGGATTTTAGTGGAGGCCGTCTGGCTGGGCGCCTCTGGTCTGTTTTCCTGGGTGCTGCTCATTTATTAGAATCCCTGTTTGATTCTCCCGGCTCGCCTCGCGGAGGTCTTCTGACATGGGCTACAGAGCAAAGCATTTAATGAGTGGAGTTTAGGTTTTTCTCAATAATGGTCAAGAGTTCTTTGAAATGGCAACCCGCCGCGGCGGGTTGCCCAAAATAATAGGGCAGGCACAAGGCCTGCCCCTACGAATATTGCTTTGTCCGCGTCAGGCTTAGTAGTATAATGACCAATAAGAGTCGGCGTGCATAGAAACGGTGCCAGCGAATTTGGCGACGAAGATGTCGTAACCGTTCGCCGAAGTAAGAGTTGTCTCGCCGCTCTCCCCTGGTCCGAACGTTATCGTGGGGTACTGGAAGTCCCCTGTGATCAGAGCGCTCTCGTCGGGAAGTACGCCGATACCATATGCAAATGCATGCATGCTACTACCAGCTTGTTTTACCCAGTCCAGCCTCCCATCAGGATAGTATCTGGCAACATAGACGTCACTATTGCCAGCTGAAGTGAGGATTGTCTCCCCTGTTTCGCCGGGACCGAATGTCGCCGTTCCGTAGAAAAATCCTGTAACTAGGGCACTCCCATCCGGAAGCACAGCGATACCGTTTCCCTCATCCCAGAAGGAAGAACCTCCAGCCCGTTTAGCCCATGCCAGGGTACCGTCGGGGTTATATCTGGCAATGAACATGTCCCGCAGTCCAGCTGAAGTGAGCGTAGTTTCACCACTCTCTCCCGGGCCAAACGTCGCCGTGGTCCAAAAGTATCCAGTAACAAAGGCGGTGCCGTCCGGAAGTATGGCAATATCACGGCCGGCGTCTCCTGTATCAATTGCACCGGCTCGTTTTGCCCACGCCAGGGTGCCGTCAGGATTATATCTGGCAACGAAGATGTCCGAGTCGTCACTTACCAGAGTAGCTAACGTAGTCTCATTGCTCTCGCCCTGGCCGAACATGGCTGTGTCAGAGAAATACCCCGTTACCAGAGCGCTGCCATCGTCAAGTGCGGCAATGCCTAGGCCCCAGTCTCCGAAATAATGGCTCCCTCCAGCCCGCTTTGCCCATGCCAGGCTTCCGTCGGGATTATATCTGGCAATGAAGATGTCGAATGTTCCCGCTGAAGTGAGGGTAGTTTCACAGCTCTCTCCAGGATTAAATGTCGCCGTTCCATAAAAAGATCCTGTGGCCACAGCGCTCCCATCAGGAAGAGCGGCGATACCATAGCTCACATCCGCGGAGGTTCCGCCAGCCGCCTTCGCCCACGCCAACGTCCCATCAGCATTGTATTTGGCCACGAATATATCATAACTCCATACCCAAGGAAGTACAGTCTCCCCACTTTCGCCTTGCCCAAATGTCGCTGTGCTATGGAAGTCCCCAGTGACCAAGGCACTGCCGTCAGGAAGCACGGCGATATCTTCACCACTTTCAAGATTCTCCGTACTACCAGCCCGCTTTGCCCAGGCAAGGGTCCCGTCAGGACTATATTTAGCAACGAATATGTCCGACCCACCTGCGGAAGTAAGTGCTGTCTCGCCGCTCTCACCCTTTCCAAATATCGCCGTCTTCTGGAACGACCCGGTTACTAGAGCGCTTCCGTCAGGCATCACGGCGATGCCAAAGCCTGAATCCCTTCCGCCGCCACCAGCACCTTTGGCCCACACTAAATTCTGAGCCTGTGCCGAAACTGTCAGCGCTAATGCAAATCCAATGAAAATGAATGTGCACAGTAAATTTTGGAATGTTAGCTTACGAGTAAACATTTTCATAACCTCCTTTTCTCCTTTACTGCCAAGTATCGTGGATGACCCCAAATGTGCCTTTAACCGCCTAAATGCATGGCCGCAAGGAGACACCACCGCGCCGTAGGCGCACCATGAGTCCTCGCCAATCTCAATGGTACAATGACCAATAGGCGTCGGCGTGCATAGAAACGGTGCCAGCGAATTTGGCAACGAAGATGTCGTAATCTCCAGCCGAAGTGAGCGGCGTCGCACCACTTTCGCCCGGCCCGAATGTGGCAGTGCTATAAAAGTAGCCCGTAACCAGGGCACTCCCATCAGAAAGAGCCGCGATAGAAGTACCACGAGTATACCGCTCGCTACCGCCAGCCCGCCGTGCCCACGCCAGCCTCCCGTCAGGGTCATATTTGGCTACAAACATGTCATAGAATTGGGGTGCAGTGAGCGCGGTTTCGCCGGTCTCGCCCGGACCGAATATCGCTGTGCCGTAAAACATGCCTGTGATAAAGGCGCTGCCGTCGGGAAGCGCGCAAATGCCATAGGAATAATTGTTATTATCATTTCCGCCAGCCTGCTTTACCCATGCCAGAGTTCCGTCAGGGTTGTAGCGCGCAATGAAGATGTCAGAATACCAGGAAGGATCAGAAGAAAGTGTCGTCTCGCCACTCTCCCCCGGGCCAAACGTTGCGGTTTCTACAAAACTTCCTGTGATCAGGCTGCTCCCGTCAGCAAGCACAGATATACC
>CAZVVA010000063.1:0-18477 GCA_964630455.1 uncultured Candidatus Sumerlaeota bacterium | reverse complement strand
GGGAGGTCGTACGGTCGGCGCTGGCGTCATCACTGAGGTTATTGAGTAAGGCTTGGCCAGGGTAAAGGGTTCAGGATACTAGAGGTGTAGGGATAAATGAAGTAGGGATCCAGGGGACGCGTTGTTAGGGATTCTTTCAACATTTCATAAACCTTCTTGCTATCATCTCATCCTATCGAAAGACAAGAGACACTGTCTAGTTGTGCCAGTTATTAGAACACCGGAGAGGGTATCCAGTAGGCAGGGGTCTGGGGTCGCGCTATGAGGGAAATTGTTGTGCTTGCGTGTAGTGAGTGTGATCGGAGGAATTATACAACGACACGGAACAAGAAGCTCCAGCAGAGAAAGCTGGAGTTGAAGAAATACTGTCGGTTCTGCCGGAAGCATACGGTTCATAAAGAGACGAAGTAAGAGCATGGAGCAGGTCAATAGGTAAAAGGGGTTGTCTGTTACTCGGTTGGTCGGTTAGTCGGTTGGAGGGCAGACCAGTAGCTCAACTGGCTAGAGCATCGGTCTCCAAAACCGAGGGTTGGGGGTTCGAGTCCCTCCTGGTCTGCCAATCGTGATAGTCAAGGCAGTACGCCACCCGGAGGCAGACAAGCGGCGATACGAGATACGAAATGATGAAGAAAATAGGCCAGTTGCTAGAGAAGATTAAGACGTTTTTGAGAGAGGTCTATATGGAGATGCAGAAGGTGACATGGCCTAATCGTAACGAGATAGTGAGTTACACGGTAGTAGTGCTGGTGACGGTGTTGATACTATCGGTGATGATCTGGGCAGTGGATAACGTTCTGGGAAGGGCATTGAAGTTATTTTTTGGTTAGGCAACGGGGAGTAGAAGAAGCATCAGGGAGAAGAGCACGAGGGTATTCTAAGAGGTCAAAGAATTGCAGCTATAGATTTTTAGGAGAGATTGTTTGAGCAAGCGTTTAGAATCAGAGGAGGTCGCAAAGGGAGAGCGTTTGAGCGATGACGTAATAACTGGGAAAGAAGTGAGAGGCGCGAGCATGGCGAAGCAGTGGTTTGCGATACATACATATTCGGGATATGAGAATAAGGTAAAGCAGCACATAGAGTACAGGGCTGCGCTGGAAGAGGTACATGGCCGTGTGTCGCAGGTTATCATACCAGCGGAGAGCGTGATAGAGATAAAGGATGGGAAGAAGAAGAACGTGACGAGGAACCTGATGCCGGGGTACGTGTTGATCGAGATGGAGCCGGATGAGGATTTATTTGCGTTGGTGCGTCGGACAGCGGGTGTATCGGGTTTTGTTGGGGATGGAGTGAACGCGATTGCGTTGACGGAGGAGGAAGTGCATCGGGTGCTGGAGTTGATCCAGGATAAGAAGGATAAACCGAAGCCAGAGATCAAGTATAGACAGGGGGAGCAGGTGAAGGTAGTGAGTGGGCCTTTTGCGAATTTCATCGGGGCAGTGGATGAAATTGATGCGGAGAAGGGGAAGTTGAAGGTGATGGTGTTAATATTCGGGCGGCCGACGCCTGTAGAGCTGGATGTGCTGCAGGTGGAGTCGATCTAGGTGCCGCGGCGGTGAATAGGATTTATCCTGAAGGAGGTCAGGAAGGGTTCGATGGCGAAAAAGGTATTGGCAGTGGTGAAGTTACATGTACCTGCGGGTCAGGCGAATCCGGCGCCGCCTGTGGGGCCTGCGCTGGGGCAGCACGGGATTAACATCATGGAGTTTTGCAAGGCATTCAATGCGAAGACAAAGGATCAACAAGGGCTGATCATACCGGCAGTGGTGACGATTTACGCGGATCGGTCGTTTTCGTATATAACAAAGACGCCGCCTGCAGCGGTGTTATTGAAACGGGCGGCAGGGCTAGCAAAGGGATCAGGTGTGCCGAATAAAGAGAAAGTAGGGAAGGTGACGCGAGCGCAGGTGCGGGAGATTGCCGTGCAGAAGCAACCGGATTTGAACGCGGCATCGGAGGAGACCGCGATGAGGATAATCGAAGGGACAGCGAGGAGTATGGGGATTGAGGTAGAGGAGTAGAGAACAGGGTGGCCGTAGAGAGGCAGGTATTGCTTGTGCGGCTTGTCTGCCAGACCATGTAGAGAGGGATCAATGGGACACGGAAAGAAGTATAAAGAGGCTGTGGGACAGATAGAGGAGGGGAAGACGTATTCGCTGGAGGAGGGTGTAAAGCTGCTACGGTCGGTTGCGTACGCGAAGTTTGACGAGACGGTGGATCTGGCAGTGCGGTTGGGAATAGATCCGCGGCACTCGGATCAGCAGGTGCGGGGCGTGGTTGTGCTGCCGCATGGGACAGGGAAAAAAGTTAAGGTAGCAGTGTTTGTGAAAGGAGAGAAGTTACGCGAAGCGCAGGAGGCAGGAGCAGATTACGTAGGAGGGGAGGAGTTGATCAAGAAGATTCAGGGGGGATGGCTGGAATTTGATGCGGCGATAGCGACGCCAGATATGATGAGAGAAGTTGGTAAGCTGGGAAAGATTCTTGGGCCGCGAGGGTTGATGCCGAATCCGAAGGCGGGAACAGTGACGTTTGAGCTAGCGCGTGCGATTCAGGAGCTGAAGGCTGGGAAGATTGAATTTCGTGTAGATCGTACGGGAATCATCCACAGTGCGGTTGGGAAGATGTCGTTTACGGATGAGTATTTGGTGGAGAATGCGCGGACGTTATTGGACGCGCTGCAGCGTGCGAGGCCATCAGGGGCAAAAGGACAATTCATGCGCAGCATTACGCTGAGTTCGACGATGAGTCCCGGGATTCGGATTGAATATAGTGGTGTTAGAGTAGAATAAGAAGCCAAAGACAGTAGGTCCTTCAGGATAAATCCTTCAGTGCTTCAGGATGAATCCTGGTAACAGGGTAATGCAGGTATTGCCTACCGAGGCTGTGAGTAGTTTCACTGGCGAGGCAGACGTCAGTGTGTGGAAGGAAAGAGCTCGCTTTAGCTTCCATGGAAAGCGGTTTCGTTAGGCGAGAGGAGTTCTGCCTAGGGCCGCGCGAGGTGCTCGTAAAGGAGGTGACTGGATGGTTAAGCAGTGGAAGAAAGATGCAGTGGCCGATGTACAGGAGAAGGTACAGCGTGCGAAGAGTGTGGTACTTGCGGATTTTCGTGGATTGACGGTGCAAGAAATGACGGAGTTGAGGCGCCGCCTGCGTCGTGAGGCAGTGGAGTTTAAGGTAATAAAGAATCGGCTGATTAAGCGGGCGTTGGCAGAAGCGGGTAGTGAGAATCTGGATGAGCATCTCATGGGCCCGACGGCGCTGGCGTTCGGATACTCAGATCCGGTAATCGCGGCGAAGGTGCTTTATGATTACAGGAAGGAGAACAAAAAGCTAGGGATCAAAGGTGGACTTCTGGAGGGGAAAAAGGTAGATCTGCAAAAGATTGAGATGTTGGCACAGGTGCCACCACGAGATGAGTTGTTCGCACGGCTGATGGGGAGTTTGCAGAGACCTGCACAGAGTCTGGTATGGGGTTTAAAGGCCACGGTATCGCAGTTAGTTTACGCATTGCGAGCAGTGAGCGAGCAGAGAGGCCAGGAGGCAGGGAGATAAGGATTAGAGCCTACGGGCCAAAATTCATGGAGGTGAAGTGAGACATGGCAGAGGGAGTTTTGACAAATGAAGAGATTGTTGAGGCGTTGAAGAAGAAATCGCTATTGGAAGTAAATGAGTTGGTGAAGATGATTGAAGAGGAGTTTGGAGTTACGGCGATGCCGGTAGCGACGATGGTGCCAGGAGGAGGAGCTGCGGCACCAGTGGAGGAGAAGACGGAATATACGGTAGTTCTGACAGAGGTGGGGAAGGAAAAGATCAAAGTAATTAAGGAAGTGCGTGCGCTGACGAATCTAGGGTTGAAAGAGGCGAAGGATTTGGTGGAAGGGGCGCCGACAGAAGTGCTGAAGGATGTTTCTAAAGAAGAGGCTGAGAGTGCGAAGCAGAAGATCGAGGCAGTAGGCGCCAAGGTGGAGATAAAATAGGACATAGAGGTCGAGCGCGCGGAATTGGTGGGACAGGAACTACGCGGGCTTTCCGAAATGAATAGGGAGCGCTAGGCATTATTGAGCGCACAGATATTTTCGAGGGGCGAGAAGCAACCCGGGGGTGTCTTCGCGATTCATAAGAGCACGAGACAGAGCTCAATCACGACCAGCCTACCCGTTGACGACCGGATCACATCAGAGCAGTCAGGCTTTTTGCAGCGAGCAACCCGTGCGAGCAGCTGGGCGCAAGGGATAGAGCTGTGCCGCAGATAAGGGCATTCCGAGTTTCTTGAGCACGAAGGAGGGTGTTGAATGGTGAGTCATAGCACTAAAGATGTTGCGCAGAAATCGGCTCTAAATTTTTCGCGCATCAAGGAGATTATGGAGATTCCATATTTGCTGGAGACCCAGAGGCAATCGTACGAGGAGTTTTTGCAGCTAGGGGTGCAGCCGGAGGTGCGAGAGATCAGGGGATTGCAGGAGGCGTTTTTGAGCGTGTATCCGATCACGTGTGCGGGGAATCCGTCGAGTTTGGAGTTTGTTGAATACACATTCGGGACGCCGAAGTACAATGTGAAGGAGTGTTTGGAGCGGGGGATGACGTATGCGGTTCCGTTGAAGGTGAAGTTGCAATTAATTGTGAGGGAAGTAAATGAGGAGACTGGTGATACGGAGATACGGGACATCAAGGAGCAGGAGACGTACATGGGTGAGATGCCCCTGATGACAGACCAGGGGACGTTTATCATAAATGGAGCGGAGCGTGTAATTGTAAGCCAGTTGCATCGTTCGCCGGGTGTAAGTTTTGCATCAAACTTGCATCCGAACGGGAAGACTACGTACTCGGCGCGGATCATTCCGTACCGTGGTGCATGGGTAGAGTTCGAGATTGATATCAACAATGTGATGTATGTGATGATAGATCGGAAGCGAAAGATGCCGGCGACGACGTTTTTGCGGGCATTTGGGTACGAGAGCGACGAGGAGTTGGCGCGGGAATTTTTTGAGAAAGAGCGGATTGCGATTGATGATTTTGGGAAGGGAGAGACAAAAGTTGCGGATTTGGAACAGTATCTAGGGGAGGAGTTTAATGATACGATAGTGGATCGGAAGACGAAGAAGCGGTTGGTAAAGAAGGGTACGAAGGTGACGAAGAAGGCGATAGAGGCGCTGCGCGAGTCGAAAGTGAAGGCTGTGAGTCTGGGAGTGGCGAAAGGATATGAGGAGATCATCGGGCGAATTCTGGCATCAGATGTAGTGGATCGTAGCACTGGGGAAGTGATAGGGGAATGCTGGGAGCGAGTGACGACGACACTTCTGCGGCGGTGTGCGGAGTGTAAGATTAAGAGGATCGAAGTGGTCAAGGTGGAGCACGAGGAGGGCGATGTAATTTTGTCTACGCTGCAGAAGGATCGTGTGAAGACATACGAAGAGGCGCTAATGGAGTTTTTCAAGCGACTGCGTCCCGGGAATCCAGTGTCGGTGAGTAATGGGCGGCGGTTGGTCGAGGAAATATTTTTCAACGAGAGGCGCTACGACCTTGGCTCAGTGGGGCGACATAAGATTAACAAGCGTTTCAAGCGCGACGGGACAGGTGCGCTACGGACGTTGATGCGCGAGGATCTTGTGGACGTGATGAAGTACCTGGCGCAATTGCAGCGCAAGCAGATGGAGATAGACGACATTGATCACCTTGGTAACCGTCGAGTTCGGTCGGTTGGCGAGCTGTTGCAAAACCAGGTGCGGATCGGGCTAGCAGAGATGGAGAGGACGGCGCGGGAGCGGATGAACGTGGTGGATCTGGAGAATCTGCTGCCGCAGAATCTGATTAATGCGAAGCCGTTGGTAACGGCGATCAAGGACTTTTTCGGACGGAGTCAGTTGTCGCAATTTATGGATGAGACGAATCCGCTGGCGGAGTTGACGCACAAGAGGCGGTTGAGTGCCTTGGGGCCGGGTGGTTTGAGCCGAGATCGAGCAGGGTTCGAGGTTCGTGACGTGCATCACACGCACTATGGGCGGATTTGCCCGATCGAGACACCAGAAGGGCCGAACATCGGGTTAATTTCGTCGTTGAGTACGTATGCAAGGATCAATAAGTACGGTTTTATAGAAACGCCGTACCGGCAGGTGCGCAATGGGCGAGTGATGACGGAACTTGCGTACTTGACGGCGGACATAGAGGATGATTATCGTATTGCGCAGGCGAATGCACCATTGGATGAGAAGGGGATGTTTGTGCTCGATACGGTGCTGGCGCGGTACCGTGGAGATTTTCCGCGTGTGAAGCCATTGGAAGTGGAGTATATGGACGTTTCACCGAAGCAGTTGGTGAGTGTGTCGGCGGCGTTGATACCGTTTTTAGAGCACGACGATGCGAATCGGGCGTTGATGGGATCGAACATGCAACGTCAGGCGGTGCCACTGCTGTTTATGGAAGAGCCGGTGGTGGGGACGGGGATAGAAGGGAAGGTGGCACGCGATTCAGGGGTATGTGTGCTGGCGCGGCATAGTGGGGTTGTGGAACGAGTGACGTCGAATGAGATCGTCGTGCGGAGAGAAGATAAGATAGAGGATGTATACCGGTTGGAGAAGTTCAAGCGCTCGAATCAGAACACGTGTATCAATCAACGACCGATAGTAAGTGAAGGTGATCGTGTGAAAAAGGGGCAGCTGATTGCAGATGGGCCGGCGATGATGAATGGGAATCTGGCACTGGGGCGGAACGTGCTGGTGGCATTTATGTCGTGGGGAGGCTATAACTTTGAGGATGCGATTCTGATCAGCGAGCGCTTGGTGAAGGATGACACATTCACGTCAATACACATCGAGGAGTTCGAGATAGATGCGCGGGACACGAAGTTAGGCAGGGAGGAGATCACGCGCGATATACCGAACGTGAGTGAGGATGCGTTGCGCAAGTTAGATGAGAATGGGCTGGTATACATCGGATCAGAGGTACGGCCGGGAGATATCCTGGTGGGGAAGGTAACGCCGAAGGGCGAGACGGAGTTGAGTTCGGAGGAGAAGTTGCTACGGGCGATTTTTGGAGAGAAGGCAGGGGATGTGCGGGACGCGTCGTTGAAGGTGTCGCCGGGGACAACTGGGATAGTGATAGATAGCAAGGTATTCTCGCGTAAGGAGCGCGGTGCAAAGACGGAGAGGGAAGACAAGGCGAGGATAGCGGAGGTAGAGGCGGAAAAGGCGCGGCAGTTACATGAGTTGCGGGAGCAGTTTGAAAAGGATTTGAAGCAGAGTCTGAAGAAATTAACGAAACCGGTGGTGAATTTTGAGACAGGGGCGGTGGAGTTGAAGCCGGGTAGCCGAACCACGGATAAGGCGCTTCAGTATATCAAGCAGAGTTTGCGAACGGGGATGTTGCCAGTAGATGGGGCGTGTGGAGCAGAGGTAAAGAAGTTGTATCAATCTTTAGTGTCGCAAGAGAACGAGATTGAGGATACAGCAAAGAACAGGATAGATCGGATAAAGACGGGAGATGAATTACCGCCAGGGGTGATCAAGCTGGTGAAGGTATACGTGGCGACGAAGCGGAAGGTTTCGGTTGGTGACAAGATGGCGGGCCGGCATGGGAACAAGGGAGTGATAGCGAAGATTCTGCCGGAGGAGGATATGCCGTTTCTGGCGGATGGGACGCCGGTGGATATTGTGTTGAATCCGCTCGGGGTGCCATCGCGAATGAATGTAGGTCAGGTTTTAGAGACGCATCTGGGATGGGCGGCGAAGGTGCTGGGTATGCAAATGGTATCGCCGGTATTTGACGGAGCACGTGAGGATCAGATAAGGAAGTTGTTGCGTAAGGCGGGGCTGCCGGAGTCGGGGGAGACGATTCTCTATGATGGCCTAACAGGGGAGCCGTTTGATACACCGGTGACAGTGGGTCACATTTATATGATGAAGTTGGCGCATCTGGCAGATGACAAGATGCATGCGCGGTCTATCGGGCCATATTCGTTGGTGACGCAGCAACCGCTGGGGGGAAAAGCGCAATTTGGCGGTCAGCGGTTTGGCGAGATGGAGGTATGGGCGCTTGAGGCGTATGGCGCGGCGTACATGCTCCAGGAGTTGCTGACGGTGAAGTCTGATGACGTGAATGGACGGGCGCGCATTTACGAGTCTATAGTGAAGGGTCAGAACAGTCTTACGCCCGGGATTCCAGAGTCGTTCAACGTCTTGGTGAAAGAGCTGCAGAGCCTAGGGCTGAATATGCAATTGTTGACTGAAGAGGAGGTCAAGCCGGAAGCAGAGGAGCAGATTGAGTCGCTCTTAGATGAAGGTGATGAGGACGAGGAAGAGGATTTTCTGGGTGAGGATGAAGAAGAGGAAGAGGAGGAAGAAGAAGAGGAAGACAGTGAAGAGAAGAGCAAGGAGGAGGATGACTGAGTAGTGGGTGAGGATTTTGAGCGACTTGAAGGATATGTCCGAGCTGGCATGCTCCTGTCCAGGATAGTGAAAGGGAGTATGGCAGGTTCCATAAGTGAGGAGACTATCGCACAAGGGGGTTTGGTCAATGACTAGTAAGGCACGGGGTAGCGGATCAGTGCGGACGATAATTTTGGGGTTAGACCAGAGTACGGAAGAAGTTGATTTGAACAACGTCAATGCGATAGCGCGGATCGGTATAGCGTCGTCGCAGCATATTCTGCAATGGTCGCGTCATCATTGTCGGCAGACGGATAGGCGAGGGATTTGCAAATGTGGGAAGACGCCGGAGGAGCAGGAGTTGTGTGCGTTTGGGGAGGTAAAGAAGCCGGAGACGATTAATTACCGGACGTTTAAGCCAGAGAAGGACGGGCTATTTTGCGAGCGGATATTTGGGCCGACGAAGGACTGGGAGTGTTCATGCGGTAAATATAAGCGGATCAAGTATAGGGGGATAGTGTGTGATCGGTGCGGAGTTGAAGTGATCGAATCGAAGGTGCGGCGCGTCCGGATGGGACATATCAAGTTGGCTGCGCCGGTGTGTCACATCTGGTTTTACAAGGGGACGTCGAGCAAGATCAGCAACTTGCTGGACATCAGTGTGAAAGACCTGGGGAAGGTGATTTATTTTCAGGACTATATCGTAGTGGATGCGGGAGACAGTCCGCTGAAGCCGAAGCAGATTTTAGCGGAGGAGGAGTATCGGAAGTACCGGGAGCTTTATGGGGACAAGGTAAAGATTATAATTGGTGCGGAGGCGGTCAAGGAGTTGCTGCTTCGGTTGGACATAGAAGACCTGGCGAGCCGATTGGCGCTGGAGATGCGTGAGGCGACGTCGGCGCAGAAGCGTAATAAGATTATAAAGCGGCTGAAGGTGGTTGAGGCGTTTCGTGGTTCAGGGAACAAGCCGGATTGGATGATTTTGAGCGTTTTGCCGGTGCTACCGCCGGATTTGCGGCCGCTCGTGCATCTGGATGGGGGGCGATTTGCGACATCGGATTTGAACGATCTATACCGGCGTGTGATCAACCGGAATAATCGTCTGAAGCGGCTGACAGAGTTGAAGGCGCCAGATGTAATATTGCGAAATGAGAAGCGTATGCTTCAGGAGGCGGTTGATGCACTGTTTGACAATAGTCGTCGTGGGCGACCGACGAAGGGGCATAATAACCGGCCGCTGAAGTCGCTGGCAGACATGCTGAAAGGGAAGCAGGGGCGATTTCGCCAGAATCTGTTGGGGAAGCGAGTGGATTATTCGGGTCGGTCGGTGATAGTTGTTGGGCCGGAGTTGGGTTTTAATCAGTGTGGGTTGCCGAAGAAGATGGCGCTGGAGTTGTTTGATCCGTTCATAATCTATGAGTTAGAGCGGCGTGGCTACGTTAACACGATTAAGAGTGCGAAGCGGCTGATGGAGCAGGAAGATCCGGTGGTGTATGACATTTTGGATGATCTTATTAAGGAACATCCGGTGTTACTGAACCGAGCGCCGACGTTGCATCGGCTTGGTGTGCAGGCGTTCATGCCGGTGTTGGTGGAGGGTAAGGCGATACGGCTGCATCCGTTGGCGTGTGCTGCATTCAATGCGGATTTTGATGGGGATCAAATGGCGGTGCACATTCCGTTGTCTATGGAGGCCAAGATAGAGGCGCGCTTGGTAATGATGGCGGAGAATAACATTTTGTCGCCGGCGAACGGTCGGCCGATTGCGACACCATCGCAGGATATTGTATTGGGGTGTTTTTATCTGACGAAGATGCATAAAGCGGCGCAGGGAGAAGGGATGGAGTTTTATGGTCCAGAGGAAGTGATTCTGGCGCACAACGAAGGTGTGGTAGACCTGCATGCAGAGATCAAGGTGCGTATTGATGGGAAGGTAGTGACGACGACAGTTGGACGAGTGCTGTTCAGCCAGATTTTGCCGCCGGAGTTGTCATTTTTTAACCCGGATTATCCATTTTGCAACGAGACGATGAACAAAAGAAAACTGAGTCAGATAGTGGCGGTTGCACATAAGATTTGCGGGCCGGAAAAGACAGCTGTGATTCTGGACAAGATGAAGGATATGGGATTTGAGTGTGCGAAAAAAGCTGGGATGTCGATCAGTGTGGGAGACATGGTGATACCGGAGACGAAGGGGCGGGTTATAGAGCGGGCGAAGAAGGAGGTACAGCGAGTGCAGCGGCAGTACGAACGGGGGGTGCTGACCGATGAGGAGCGCTACCATAAGGTAATTGACGTGTGGACGCATGCGACGGATACGGTGGCGAATGACATGCTGAAGGAGATGAAGAAAAGCAAGGAGGGATTCAACCCGATTTATATAATGGCTATATCGGGTGCGCGAGGTAGCGAGCAGCAGATTCGTCAGTTGGCGGGGATGCGGGGATTGATGCAGAGGCCGACGAAGAGGATCACGGGAGCGATCGGGGAGATAATCGAGTCGCCGATCCAGGCGAATTTCCGTGAGGGATTGACGGTGTTGGAGTATTTTATATCGACGCATGGTGCGCGCAAGGGTCTGGCCGATACGGCGCTGAAGACATCAGATGCGGGTTATCTGACGCGGCGGTTAGTGGACGTAGCGCAGGATTTGATTGTGACAGAGGAGGACTGTGGGACGCACAATGGGATACGGGTGCGAGCGCTGAAGGAGATTACGACGCAAGGAGAGCGTGAGTTAGAGCCGTTGAGGGATCGGATTATTGGACGGGTGGCAGTGGAAGACGTCAAGGATCCGAACACGAAGAAGGTGATTTGCCGTCGGAAGCATGAGATAACAGAAGATATAGCGAAGGAGATCGAAGAGGCGGGAGTGGAGAGTGTGGAGATTCGATCGGTGCTGACGTGCGAGACGCTTAGGGGTCTATGTACGTTATGTTACGGTCGAAACATGGCGACAGGTAATAGTGTGGAGGTAGGCGAGGCGATAGGAGTAATGGCGGCGCAATCAATTGGAGAGCCGGGTACACAGCTGACGCTGCGGACGTTCCATATCGGCGGTACAGCGAGCCGTGAGCTGGAGGGATGGTATCAGTCAACGGCAGATGGAGTCGTGAAGTTTAGGAATCTGCGCTTAGTGAATCATGAAGATGGGTACCTTGTGGTGACGAACCGGACGGGCAGCATCCACATACAGGATGAAGATGGTAACGACGTGCAGGTTTTGCCAAACATTCCGTATGGATCGAAGGTTACGCGCAAAGAGGGTGAGCGCGTGACAAGGGGTGAGTTGTTCGTGGAATGGGATCCGCATCATATTCCGATTGTGGCTGACAATGATGGGCAGTTGAAGTTTGTTGATATAATACGTGGCGTGACCATGAAAGAGGATGTTGATCCGGTGACGGGACTCGCGCAGGTGGTGATTCTGGAGCACAAGGAGGAGCGACATCCGCAGTTGCTGATAGTGGATGGGAAGAAGGTATTGCAGCAGTATGCATTAACGGCAGGGGCAATTATAAGCCGTGATTTACAGAACGGTTCGAAGGTAAAAGCGGGTATAGCTCTGGCGCGATTGCCGCGGATGAGGACGAAGTCGCGTGACATAACAGGCGGGTTGCCGCGAGTGGATGAGTTGTTTGAGGCGCGCAAGCCGAAGGATTGTGCTTTTATCGCAGATATCAGCGGGCGATTTGAATTTCGCGGTATCGCGAAAGGTGCGCGGAAGGTGGCGATTGTTGCGGATAATAATGAGGAACGGCCGTATTCGGTGCCGCTGATTCGGCACTTGATAATCCGCGATGGTGAGCGTGTGGAGGCGGGGGACCGGCTTACAGACGGGTCGGTGAGTCCGCACGACGTATTGCGGGTAAAGGGAGAGAAGGCGGTGCAGGAGTTTCTATTGGCCGAGATACAGGAGGTGTACCGTCTGCAAGGGGTGACTATTAATGACAAGCACATAGAATGTATTATCCGGCAGATGTTGAAGAAGGTAATGATCGAGGAAGTAGGGAACGCGAGATTTCTTTATGGTCAACAGGTGGATAAGTTTATATTCCAGGAGGAGAATGATCGGACGATTAAGAAGGGTGGTGAGCCGGCGATCGCAAAGCCGAAGTTGCTAGGGTTGACGAAGGCATCGCTTGAGACGGAGTCGTTCATATCGGCGGCGTCGTTCCAGGAGACAACGCGAGTTTTGACAGATGCGGCGGTGCGAGGCCGGCGGGATTACCTGCGGGGGTTAAAAGAGAACGTGATCATGGGTCTACTGATTCCAGCGGGATCAGGGATGACGCGTTATCGGAATATTGATGTCGTTCCGGAGGAACAGAAGAAAGAGGCGGCAGTGGCGAAAGGGTAGGTTGTTAGAGGCAGAGCCGGACGGGTCACGTTTAGGCGTGCGTTAGCAGGGTGAGTATTAGTTTGGTGCGGGGACTTTTGAGGTTTCCGCACTTTTTTATTGCTCTGGATATGCAGAGCGGCTGATTCGGGGAAAATCGAGAGCGGGCAACGAACGGTAGGGACAGCTTATAATCTGTCCCTACTGTTTTGGTATTGGGGTCACATTTAAATGGCCGACCTTTGCGCCAGAGGAGGCGCAGAAGGCTAGAAATCTTCGCTGGCATATTCATCGCGAGCCTTGAGGTGGTTTACAGGAGCGATGCCGTGGCCGAGAGGTTGGGCATGGCGTATGGCGTAGGCGGTGAATTTTTTGGCGTGTGTGACGGCGGAGAGAGGAGATTGGCCGCGTGCGAGTAAAGCGGTGATTGCTGCAGAGAAGGTGCAGCCGGTGCCATGGGTATGAGGAGAAGGGATGCGAGGTTCTTCGAGGATGTGCATATGGGTACCGTCAAAGAAGAGGTCAGTGGCATTGGGGAGGGGGAGGTGGCCGCCTTTGATGACGATGAACTTGGGTCCAAGGCGATGGATGCGGCGGGCGGCTTCTTTCATGGAGTTCAGATCGTGAATCGGGAGATCGGCGAGAATGCGTGCTTCCGGGGTATTTGGGGTGATAATAAAGGATATGGGGAGGATGTCGGAGATGAGGGAGGAGATGGCGTCTTGCTGAAGGAGTTGATCACCGTGTTTGGAGATCATGACGGGATCTACGACGAGGCGATCGAGGTGAAATTCGCTAAGGACGGTGGCGACGGTACGGATAAGGTGTGCGGTGGAAAGCATACCTGTTTTAGCGGCGTCAGCGCCGATGTCGTCGAGGACAGAGCGGAGCTGGAGTGCGAGGAATTCAGGGGGAACATTATGAATGCCGTGAACGCCCCTGGTGTTCTGTGCGGTAAGTGCGGTGACGGCGGACATGCCGTAGACGCCGAGGGAGTGGAAGGTTTTAAGGTCGGCCTGTATGCCGGCGCCGCCGCCGGAATCGGAGCCGGCGATGGTGAGGGCGCGTGGATACATGAGCTGCTCCTTTTTGTTATTGCGCAAAGTGTGGGGAAGAGTTCTCCCCTTTTTTAGGCATTACGAAGGGCCGATCTATTGTCCGCATATATACTGGTGATGTGTGAAATGCAATAGGTTTGTAGCGCTGATTTGGTAGAGGTGATAGGGTCGAGATTTGAATTCAGAAGGGAGTGTGCGAGGAAATTCACGAAGTGCGGGATTCCGCACAGTTACACATGAAAATGTGGAAAGTGTTTCACATTGGCATTAGCTTTCTCGTTGGGAGAAATAGCCATAAGATAATATATTGCAATAGGATACGGGTGATTCCGAAGACAGACTGAGGGAACGGAATGCTAAGGCATGGATATTGCTCAAAAATGGTGCGTTGATTAGAGGGTCGTGTGAAAAGGAAAGAAGTTAGACGAGGAAGCAGGGGATCTGAGCGTTTAATGAACCAGCGGAAAGGGTGGCCTCATGGCAAGGTTTGACGAGAGCCTGAAGACGTACCTGCGAGATATCAGCCAGCATCCAGTGCTGAGTCGGAAGGAAGAGCTGCAGCTGTTCAAGCGTCTGAAAAAGGGGAATAAGAAGGCGCGTGAGCAGATAGTGGCAAGTAACTTGCGGTTTGTGATCAAGATAGCGTTAAGTTTTGCGGATCGGGGATTACCGCTGGCGGATTTGATTCAGGAGGGGAACGTCGGGCTGCTGGAAGTGATAGAGAAATACGATTATCGGAAGGGATTTCGGTTTTCAACGTACGCGGCGTTCTGGATCAAGCAGTCAATACAGCTGGCGTTGCGTAAGCAGTGTTCGCTCATCAGGTTGCCGATAAGGAAGTCGCGGTTCATGGGAAAATTGAACGATGTGATAGCGAGGCTTGTGCAGGAGAAAGGACGCCAACCGACGGTAGCGGAGTTGGCAGAGAAGACGGGGATGCGAGAGAAGAAGATGGAACAGTTGCTGCGGATGCGAGAGTCGGTGTTGTCGCTGGATACGCCGCGAGAGGAGGATGGGGCGAATTTACTAGATACGGTTGCGACTCCGGGTGAGACATCGCCGTTGGAGCAATGTATGGAGAGGCAGGTGCGGTTTAAGATAAGTGAGGTGCTGCGGTTTTTGAGTGAGAAGGAGAGGAAGATTATGCGCCTGCGCTATGGGTTTACCAGTGGAAAGGCGTTGAGTTTGCGCAAGACGAGCCGGCTAGTGGGGATGAGTCAGGAAGGGGTGAGGCGAATAGAGCGTAAGGCGCTAGCGAAGTTGCAACGGCCGTCGATACGTGCACGAGTAGAGGGTCTGCTATAGGATTTCTGATAGTTATAGTGTACAGTATTGTAGGAAAAGAACGTGGATGGAGGAGTGGGTGGAGGAGGAACATTTAAGGCGAGGAGGTGATTGAGTAGTAGTTATTGCGGTGTAAGGCATGGGAAAGTTGTGAGATAAGATATTAACGAAAGACAGCGACTTTTTTAATTTCAGGGGCACGTTGTAACGTGCCCCTACATTTTATTTATGAGGTGGGCAAGAAAGCCAGCTCCGAACCCGTTGTCAATATTGACGACAGCGACGCCAGAGCTGCAAGAGTTCAGCATGCCCAGGAGTGCTGCGAGGCCGCCGAATGATGCGCCGTAGCCTACACTTGTCGGAACGGCAATGACCGGGGCTGCAACCATTCCGCCGACAACGCTGGCGAGTGCGCCCTCCATGCCGGCCACGACGATAATGACGCGCGCATTGTGGAGGCGGTCTTTGGCGTCGAGCAGGCGATGGATACCAGCGACGCCGACGTCGTAGGATTTTTCGACTTTGTTACCCATAAGAGCAGCAGTCACGGCGGCTTCTTCAGCGACCGGGATGTCGGATGTGCCGGCCGAGATGACGAGAATTGTTCCTGGGCGTTTGGTAATGGCTTCGTTTTGTTTGACCAGTGTGCGCGCCAGAGGGTTGTAGGTCAGCCCCGGGATGCTTTTGGAGAGTTTCTTATAGACCTCTGGATCTACTCGGGTGGCCAGAATGTTTTGCCCTGCCTGATCCAGGCAGCTGATAATTTTGGTGAGCTGGTCAACGGTCTTTCCTCCAGCAAATACCACTTCGGGAAAACCTTTTCTCATGCGGCGGTGCAAATCAACTTTTGCAAAGCCGAGGTCGGCGAATGGGAAGGCCTTCAGGCGCTCGAGAGCCTGGTCGAGTGAGATGGTGCCGGCTTTAAACTGCTGCAAAATGGTCTCGAGTGTTTCGGGTGTGATCTTCCCCTGCAGGTCAGTCTTGCTGCGCTGTGGCTGTTGAGGGGATTTCCGAGCACTGGATTTCTTGCGCATAATCGCCTGGCCTCACGAAGTGCTAGCGTCCTGCTTCTTACCGAATTATGGAAAGAGGGGAAGGGACGCCTTTTCGATCGAGAAATCTTCCAGCTGGATTGTTCCTGTGGCGCTGTCTGCTGGGTCGAAGTTCAGGATATCAATTGCTGCGACCATGCCCTCCGCAACAGCGCTGGCTGGTGGTGCGAAGTAGACCCAGTAGTCCTTTGGCGTGGTTGTGGGCGATGCCTCTCCCTGGCCAGCGCTGGTCACCGTGAGTACGGTGGACATCTCCAGGTTGTTCGTGGTCAGGCGCATGCGGAAGCCAGGTACCAGAGCGGGGTTGGCGAGGTCCGAGCTGACGCGAAATTTGGCGCGGTAGGCCATATTGTTTTCCAGTGCAATGGTTGGGCTTTGCCACCCGCCAAATGTAGAGTGGTCTACCGCCTGAAGCCGTAATGTTCCGAGTCCTGAATTATCCGTGTTGGGTACGGAGAACGTACCTGTGGAGAAGGAAACCCAGCCATCGGTGCCAGAATCAAAGGTGGCCGCAGCCCCGGGAATCGAAGTAAATCCGGGGAGGCTCGCGAGATCCACGCGAGAGATTATGACGTTATCCAGCTCAAGGCTGCCGGTCGCTGCGTCGTCAGGGTTAAAATTCAGCAGATCAAAGGCCAGCGACATGGTGGGCACAAGGGTGCTAATGCCGCTGTTATGAGGGGAAAAATAGAGGGTGTAGGTCAGCCCGCCTGGTGTAGGGGCGGATGCCGCACTCGAGTTGCTTACCACGTCGAGCATGCTGGAGAGCTGATTATTTTGGGTGGTAAAGCGCAGTCGGAGCTCGGGCACCAGGGTCGGGTCGGTGACGTCTGTTGCGACGATGCATTGAGCACGATAGAGGGTATTATTGGCTTGCCAATACAGTTCATTCAAGCTGCTCCAGAAGCCGAAGGTATTGGTATTTGTTGTGCTCTGAAGACCAAGCCGGCCGCTGGTAGAGCTGGTGTTGATAGGCGTGAAGATAGTGGGAGCGCCGCCGGTATCCCACCGCTCCTGGCCGGAATCAAACGAATACGACGCGGTCGAATTATTCAGCAAATCCGGAAGGAGGCCGCCATTGATCTGCGCGGAAATGAGGTTGTACACTTCACTTTCGTAAATATCTGTTAAACGAACGACTCCGGTGCCGCGGGCCACGATGACGTCTTCGGTAAAGGTTTCACTGTAGCTACCCAGCGTGTGCTCTACTTCAATCTCCAGGGTGTTGTGCAGGGTCAGAGTGTCGGCAAATACAAGCGTTGGCGTTACGACAATTTCGCCTGCATTTGTGTAAGAGGCGGTGTAAGTGACATCGGCGTAGACTTTGCCAAGAGGGCCCAGGTCAGCAATCTCAATCTCCTCGGTGCGAGTGAAGATATCGCCAACCTGAACGTCTCTGTCACCAATGGGAAAAGGAGAATCGGGAATGACGTCGATTTGGCCAAAGGGCTCGGGGGCGTTAACAGTAGCTCCGTACAGTCCAAGCACACCCTGGCTGTCAGCGCCAAAGAACTCCTTGGGGATATCGGGGTCCTCGAACTCGAAGACGCTAGTCACGACACTGTTAATTATACGTGTGCCAGTGACCTCCACTTGATAGGTGTTACTGTACCCCTGCTCCTGGTATACCCATTGGTCTCCCACGGCAAGGGGGAAGTAGTCTGCGTAGTCATACGTCTGCGCCAGCACGCCGAGAGGGAGAAATACCAACACACACAACACGCCTAACCGTTTCATGTTACGTTCTCCTTTCTTGAGAGAATGGTGAAGCCACGAACTGATATTTCCATACCACATGTTTGTCCTGCTTGTCAAGGATGGAGAATTTGATATTTCTGCTGCCAGAATCTATGGCGATGATCAGAGATGCCGTTATAGAACGTTTCACGTTTGTGTGAGCAACTGTGCAGTGCGTGAAGTTTCTTAACGGGTTTTCGCCATACGGTTTGTGCTCAGGTGCTCTTGCCGGACGCGCTATCGGATATGGGAGCGGATTCGGTGGGCCTGCTCATCTCACTGACGCGCTGATTAACGAGTTCACGCACATCCTCTAGGGACGATTGTGTCATAATCTGGTTGATGAGCTTCTTAGCGTCTGCCAGGCGGACGCCACGGATGGTCTTTTTCACCTCAGGAATCGCGACGGCGCCCATACTAAGTTCGTCAAGCCCAAGCCCCATGAGAATCGTGGCGATTGCCGGGTCACCAGCCATTTCGCCACAGAGGGAAATCCAAATGCTGTGACGATGGCCAGCATCGACGATTTCCTGAATCAGACGCAGGATAGCGGGATGCAGTGGATCATAGAGATATGCAACTTTTTCATTCACGCGATCAACGGCTAGCGTATATTGAATCAGGTCATTTGTGCCAATGCTGAAGAAATC
>CAZVVA010000062.1:0-18488 GCA_964630455.1 uncultured Candidatus Sumerlaeota bacterium | reverse complement strand
CAAGATAAGTAGCACGACTCGTCGTACTGATCAAAGGGGGTGTATGCCATGTTCGTTGTCTTGCTGTTAGTGACGTTCGCAATCGCGGTGGCAGTTTCGTTCCTGGTCGTCACACTCTTCCGCAGATCAATTGCCGTCATTCTTAGTCGGATCGTGGCGGAGGAGATCAGTACGGCTTGGGGGCGGTATCTCACATTCGCGATCTACGTTGTGGGGGTGTCCGGCGGCGTGCGGGTATGGGAGCTCGAGAAGTACATCACAGCGCGCCCGAAGGAGGCCGAGGCCATAGTGCTGAACGCCGAACGCTGGACGTTCGAGGTGTACCGCACTGTCATTGGCACTCTACAAAGTGTCGCGTGGATGCTGTTAGTGTTCTTTGTGTTCGCGCTCATTGCATACGTGATCGTTCGGGGTCGGGAGGTAAAGCGCGGCGACCCGTCTGCAGAGAAGTAGATTTGTGCCACCTAGCACGCGCGTGCAGCCGACGGGCGGCGGTGAGCTTTCTTGGGGACGTCGTGGCTGGAGCTGCGCCGCCCGCGGCTGACGCGCAAGCCGATAAGCCGCCTGCCACTTCTGGTTACTACGTTATTCCCCGCCAGAATCCCATACGGACAACTGCCGGTCTTTCAATGTTAGAGCCGCGCAGAAAATTTTCAAAAAGCCTATTGACAGGTCATCATCTTTTCGATTTATTATACTCTTCAAGGTGCTAGGTGAAACGCCATAAAATTCCTTTAGTAAGCTCTGTAGTCTGCTAAAAAACCCAGGTGAAAGTTGAGCGTAAATGTAGCTAAGTCGTCTGCTACCAGGCATCTAGCTGGAGGCTCTGTTCAGGCAGAAGACGCTGGCTAAGCGCGTGTTCTGATGTAGGCAGTTTACGCAATCTTCGGGTGGTGCAATTGCGGGAAAGCGTCCCGCAGCCGCGGACGTTTCGGGTATCTTTACAAGTGAGGATACAAGCATGGGAGAATGGATAGGACGAGGCCGCAAAGCGCGTCGTGCGTACGGATTTGACGAGATTGCCATTGTCCCGGGACGAGAGACGATCAATCCGCAGGAGGTTGACTTCTCCTGGAGCATTGCGGGCCGCCGCTTCGACATTCCGATCATAGCCGCAGCTATGGACGGCGTCGTAGACCCGAATTTCGCCATTCTGATGGGAAAGCACGGCGGGTTAGCCATTCTCAATCTCGAAGGCGTGCAGACACGATACGACGATCCCAGGGAGATACTCGAATCAATCGCAGCTGCCACGCCAGAGCAGGCCACGGAGCTGGTACAGCGGCTTTATCAGAAGCCAATCAAGGAGAAGTTGATTTCGCAGAGGATTGAACAGATTAAGAAAGCCGGCGCACCCGCAGTGGTATCGTGTATCCCTCAGAACGCGGAACGATTCGGCAGCATCGCTCTGGAAGCCGGTGCCGACATCTTTGTAGTCCAGTCTACTGTGACCACGGTGCGGCACATTTCATCCGCGTATAAATCGCTCGAGTTTGCCAGCTTCATTAAGTCCATGAAAATACCGGTAATTATTGGGAATTGTGTGACCTATGAGACGTCGCTTGATCTGCTGGCAACGAATCCCGCTGGGCTCATGATTGGAGTTGGACCGGGTGCGGCATGTACCACCCGCGGGGTACTTGGAATTGGCGTGCCGCAAGTCACCGCGACTGTTGATGCCGCAGCAGCACGCGACTTTCACTTCAAACGCACGGGCCGCTATATTCCAGTCATCACGGACGGTGGGATGTCGGTTGGCGGCGATATTTGCAAGGCCTTTGCCGCTGGGGCAGACGCTGTGATCGTTGGCTCGGCATTTGCCAATGCCAAAGAAGCACCTGGCCGGGGTTATCACTGGGGTATGGCTACGCCGCATAGCAATCTGCCGCGCGGCACGCGGATCAAAATAGGAACGAGCGGCACGCTGGAGGAGATTCTCTTCGGTCCCGCTCGCCTGGATGATGGCTCGCAAAATCTGATCGGAGCGCTTCGCACCTGCATGGGCAACGTCGGCGCTCGCACCCTGGGCGACCTGCATAAGGTCGAGCTGGTCATTGCCCCCGCGATTAAGTCAGAAGGCAAGATCTTCCAGAAGGCCCAGCATGTCGGGATGGGCAAGTAGGCCGGCCCCGTTCCCTGATGTACTGGGTTCCCCTTGCGGGAGCGCCTGGGCAGCTTGGCAGGGAACACCTTGTAAAGGATAGCGATGCCGATCATTGTCTTGTCCTAATATGCTGTAGCGGCAATTCATGAATTGCCCCTACGAAAAAGGCTGTAAACACATGCTAGCCATTCTCGACTTCGGATCGCAATACAGTCAGCTCATTGCGCGGAAAATCAGAGCGCTTTCCACGTATGCGCAGATATTTCCCTGTTCCGCATCGCTCACCAAAGTCCTTTCGCTCAAACCCGAGGGTATAATTCTCTCTGGCGGCCCGGCGAACGTTTATCTCAAAAACGCGCCAAAGGTTGACTCCCGTGTCTTCACCCAAGGCATTCCGGTTCTGGGTATCTGCTACGGTATGCAGCTTATGGCTGCCCTGCAAGGGGGCGAAGTGCGCCACTCAAACGAGCGCGAATACGGCATGACCGAGATCACTATTCGCCGCGAAGATACGCTATTTCGTGGTCTGCCCAAACGTACAGTGGCCTGGATGAGTCATCAAGATCGGGTCACCGCGCTCCCGAAAGACTATGTAACGCTGGCATCGTCGGCCAATTGTCCGTACGCTGTCGTCAGGCACAAGCGCGCCCCCGTCTATGGTATGCAATTTCATCCAGAGGTGCATCACACCAAGCATGGCGAGCGGATTCTGCGTAACTTTGTGCGTACGATTTGCCGCGCAAGGCCGACGTGGAACATGGAGGCATTCGTAGACCGCACGGTGGAGGAGTTGCGCGAGCAGATTGGCAAGCGGCGGGTGCTGTGTGCGGTAAGCGGCGGCGTGGACTCTACGGTACTAGCCAAGTTGCTGCATCGTGCAATAGGCAGTAAGCTGCGCGCCATTTTCGTTGATAACGGGCTGCTGCGGGAGAACGAAGCCGAGACTGTGACCAAGCGGTTTAAGCGTCTGAAGATTCGCGTCAAGGCGATTGACGCGCGCCAGCAGTTTCTCGACAAATTGCACAGGGTTGTGCATCCGGAGAAAAAGCGCCGCATCATTGGCCGCGAGTTCATTAATGTCTTTTTCCGTGAACTCGGGCCGGATGATCTCCTGGCCCAGGGGACGCTATATCCCGACGTCATTGAGACTGTCCCCACACGCGGCCCTTCAGCCAAGATAAAGACGCACCATAATCGCGTACGCGAGGTCTTGCAACTCATCCGCGAGAATCGCGTGGTTGAGCCGCTGCAGGAGCTCTTTAAGGACGAAGTCCGCAAGGTGGGCAAGGAGCTGGGGATTCCTGATGAGATTCTCTTGCGTCAGCCTTTCCCCGGCCCAGGCTTGGCTATTCGCATCATCGGTGCCGTGACTCCTGAGCGCCTTGCTCTACTACGCCGGGCCGATGTCATCGTGGTTGAAGAAATAAAGCGTGCTGGACTGTATAAGCGCATCTGGCAATCGTTCGCCGTGCTCCTGCCAATTCGCTCTGTAGGCGTCATGGGCGATGAGCGCACCTATGACCACGCATTGGCATTGCGGGCTGTAGAAAGTGTGGACGGCATGACAGCAGATTGGGTGCGTTTACCATATCGAGTGCTGGAGCGGATTTCCAATCGAGTCATCAATGAAGTGAAGGGAATCAATCGCGTAGTGTACGATGTCAGTTCCAAGCCTCCAAGCACTATTGAATGGGAATAATACGGTAGCACAGGCATCCTTGCCTGTGGCATGTTTGGCAGTGCAGACATCCTTGCCTGTGGCATGTGTACCAGGGGCGTGCAGATAAGGCCCTTTATCAACGGACTAACGGACTAACGGACAAACGGACAAACGGATTAACGGACAAACGGACAAACGGACGAACCGATAGCTATGGCTAAAAGGAAAATCCAGCCCGTTTACCGTACGGAGCTGAAAGACCTGCGGCTGCTAGCACGCGGCAAGGTGCGGGATATTTATGATCTGGGCGAGTACCTGCTCATTGTTGCCACCGATCGTATCAGCGCCTTCGACGTCGTGTTTGCCGAGCCTATTCCTTATAAAGGAGCAGTGTTAACCCAGCTATCGCGATTCTGGTTTATGCAAATACACGACATTGTCCGCACCCACTTCGTCACCTGTGATGTGGAGAAGTACCCTTCAGAGGCGAAGCGCCATAAGGCCTTGCTTGCCCATCGCTCCATGCTGGTGCACAAGGCAGAACCGCTGAAAGTGGAATGTGTGGTGCGCGGCTATCTGGACGGCTCGGCGTGGAAAGACTATCAGGAGACGGGTTCCGTTTGTGGCATCGAACTCCCTCCAGGCCTGGAGCAGAAGCAAAAATTACCGGAGCCGGTTTTTACTCCTGCCACAAAGGCCTCCTCGGGGCACGATATGAATATCTCGTTCGAAAGGGCAAAGAGGCTGGTAGGCGATAAAGTGGCACGCTTTGTCCGATCAAAGAGTCTTATGCTCTACTCGCACGGCCATGAGTTTGTCTTGCGCAGAGGCCTTGTGCTTTCGGATACCAAGTTCGAATTTGGCATCCGAGATGATGAACTTATCTTGATTGATGAATGCCTGACCCCCGATTCGTCGCGGTTCTGGATTCGCGACTCGTACCGCCCCGGAACTGACTCGATCAGTCTTGACAAGCAATACGTGCGCGACTATCTGGAGCAGCTCGGCTGGGATAAGAGCCCTCCACCGCCACCTCTGCCACGCAAGGTGATCGATAATACATCAGAGCGCTATCGCCAGGCATATAAGATGATTACCGAAAGGGAGTTCAAGCTTGAATGACACTTGCCCGCTGCAACGCATGAGCCGGGCCGCAAAGGACGTTTCTTCATGATCCATGCTAAGGTCCACGTGACCCTCAAACCTGATGTGATGGACCCGCAAGGGCTTGCAGTGAAAAATGCCCTTGAATCGCTCGACTACAAAACCATCAGCCGCGTCAGCATCGGCAAGTATTTCCTGGTTGATTTTGACTCCTCAGATCGGGAGGCGGTAGAGGCAGATCTTGAAAAGATGTGCAAGCAACTGCTCAGCAACGCGGTGATTGAGAACTACCGCTATCAGCTCGAGGATGGCACACAATGAAATTAGGTGTCGTCGTTTTCCCCGGCTCCAATTGCGATACCGACTGCTTTTATGCACTGAAAGAGGTGATGAAAGTCCCGGTTGATTATCTCTGGCATGGAGAGCAGGCCAGGGACGATTACGATTGCATCATCCTGCCGGGTGGATTTTCCTATGGAGATTATCTGCGCACGGGTGCGATTGCCCGCTTCTCACCAATTATGCGGTCGGTGGCCGAGCTGGCACGCAAAGGCCGTCTGATTCTCGGCATCTGTAACGGCTTTCAGATTCTGCTCGAGGCCGGGCTCCTTCCAGGCGCCATGATTCGCAACGTCTCCCTGCAATTCATCTGCAAGTACGTCAATATAAAGGTTGAGCAGAATCACACTCCGTTTAGCAATTTTTCAAAATCCGTGCTGCGGATTCCTATTGCTCACGGCCAGGGCAACTATGTGATTGATCCCCATGGCCTTGCTGAGCTCGAGGAGCACCAGCAAATTTTATTTCGCTATTGCACCCCGGAGGGCGCAGTGACGCGTGGGGCCAATCCGAATGGATCAATAGGCAATATCGCGGCCATTGTGAATCGCGAGCGAAATATTCTTGGTATGATGCCGCATCCTGAGCGCTGCTCTGAGGCGCAACTGGGCAGCACTGACGGGAAATTGATTTTCGAGTCCATCATTCGGCATCTGGGCTGAGGCACACAGGCGGAAGAGGAAATCGAGATGGCAGAGCGTACTCCAGTGTCGGATCCACCAATCACCATGGAGCTTGTTAGCGACCACGGGCTGAGCGAGGAGGATTACAGCCATATCAAAGAGATTCTGGGCCGCGAGCCGAGCTTTACCGAGCTAGGCATTTTCTCGGTGATGTGGAGTGAGCACTGCTGTTACAAGAGTTCAAAGCTCCTGCTGAAGACGTTTCCCACCTCGGGCCAGCGCATTCTCCAGGGGCCGGGAGAAAACGCCGGCGTGGTTGACATCGGCGATGGCCTTGCTGTGGTTTTTAAAATGGAGTCGCACAATCACCCGTCTGCCGTGGAACCCTATCAGGGCGCAGCAACAGGCGTTGGCGGTATCCTGCGCGATATCTTCACCATGGGCGCCAGGCCTATTGCCATGCTCAATCCTCTGCGTTTCGGCGATCCCTCCATAGCGTGGAACCGCTACATTATGAACGGTGTGATCTCCGGAATTGCAGACTATGGCAACTGTGTGGGCGTGCCGACCGTTGCTGGTGATATCTACTTCTCAGATAGCTACAATGGGAATCCGCTGGTGAACGTAATGTGCGTTGGGTTGATGGACAAGAAAGACATGACGCTGGCACGTGCTCGAACAACCGGCAGTTACGTAGTTTACTACGGCAATGCCACGGGGCGTGATGGCATTCACGGTGCAACGTTCGCTTCAGAAGAACTGAGCGAAGACTCGCAAGAGCGCCGCTCTGCGGTTCAGGTGGGCGATCCGTTCATGGGTAAACGCATTCTGGAGGCCACGCTCGATTTGATACGTGCGCGTGTGGTTGAAGGGATTCAGGACATGGGCGCTGCAGGCCTCACCTGCTCAACCTGCGAGATGGCAGGGCGCGGTGCAAAAGGCATTGAAATTGATCTCGATCGCGTGCCGCAGCGCGCTGAGAATATGAGCCCTTACGAGCTCATGCTTTCAGAGTCGCAGGAGCGAATGCTTGCGATTTGTCCCCGCGACAAAATTGATCAGGTGCGCGAGATTCTGACGAAGTGGGATCTGGAGTGCTGCATCCTCGGCACGGTGACCGACGATGGCCTGATGCGCGTCAAACATGGTGGCCGTGTAGTTGCAGAAATTCCCGCTGCTAAAATCTCCGACGACTCGCCTGTCTGCCGTCGCGAAGCCAGGACGCCTGAGTACCTCAATCGCCTGACGAAGTTTGATCCAGCAGCAGTCGAGCCGCCGGCAGACTATAATCTAGCGCTACTCGAGCTCCTTGCATTTCCAACAGTCGCCAGCAAGCGCTGGGTCTATGAACAATACGATCACATGGTGCAAACCAATACGGTAGTTCCACCCGGCCACGCAGCCGCAGTGCTCCGTGTTAAAGGAACCAACAAGCACATCGCACTCAGCTGCGATGGCAATGGAATGTACTGCTACCTGAGTCCATACATTGGGGGAATGATAACAGTGGCTGAGGCTGCACGCAACGTCGTGTGCACAGGCGCTGAACCGATAGCCATCACAAACTGTCTGAATTTTGGGAATCCCGAGAAGCCGGACATCTTTCATCAATTCGCCGAATGTATTCGCGGAATTGGCGATGCGTGCCGTGAACTGAACACACCGGTTACGGGTGGAAATGTGAGCTTCTATAACGAGAATCAGGGCGAGGCGGTCTTTCCCACGCCAGTGATCGGAATGCTGGGGGTAATTGACGATCCGCAATGGATTACTCCGAGCGGTTTTCAGGATGAAGGCGATTGCATTGTGCTTCTCGGGCCAGAGGCTACGCATCTGGGCGGCAGTCAGTATTTGTATCAGCGAAGGAAGGTGGTCGTCGGCCCATGCCCGGAAATGCACCTTGAGATGGAGCGTGAGGTTCAGGCAGTATGTCGTGAGGCGATTCGCGCGGGATTGGCGAAGTCGGCGCACGATCTATCGGAAGGCGGACTGGCTGTTGCGGTAGGTGAGGCGTGCATTCGCTCTGAGCGCCAGCTGGGCGCGGTGATCACTATGAATGCGCAGCCACGGCTGGACATCGCGCTATTTGGCGAGGCCCAATCGCGCATTCTCATGAGCTGCGCGCCGTCGTCGCTCGATTCCCTCATGCAATTGGCTGAGGCGCATAACGTACCGGCAAGGAAGATCGGCACGGTAAGCGGCGAGCGGCTAGTTATCAATCGCAGCGTTGATCTTTTAATTACGAGTGTGAAGGAGGCGCATCATACCGCGCCTTGATATACATAACGGATGAAATTGTAAGGGTTCATCCGCCGCGGAGGTGAAAAGAAGTTGAATCAGGAATTACCACGAGAAACGTGCGGTCTTATGGGAGTGTTTAATCACCCGGAAGCCGCAACGCTAGTCTATCTTGGCCTTTATGCTTTGCAGCATCGCGGGCAGGAAAGCGCCGGGATTGTCTCGTCCGATGGTGAGCGGCAGTATTGCCATAAGCGGCTCGGCCTGGTTTCGGATGTGTTTAACAAGGAAAACCTCGCCACGCTCAAGGGCAATTCTGCCATCGGGCACGTGCGTTATTCTACTACCGGCTCTACTACTGCGGAAAATACGCAGCCGATTGTGGTGAACTATAAAGGCGGCAGCCTGGCCATGGCCCACAACGGCAACATCACCAATGCCGAAGCGCTGAAGCGGGAGCTTGAGAGCCGCGGTGCAATTTTCCAGACTACTACGGATAGCGAAATCCTGGTCCACCTCATCGCCCAGGCTACCAGCATGGATTTCCACGAGTCGCTCATCGGCTCACTGGTACGGCTCAAAGGTGCCTACTCCCTTCTTATGATCTACGAAGACAGGGTCATAGCCCTGCGCGATCCGCGCGGGTTCCGGCCACTGTGCCTGGGCAGACTGGATGGTGCCCACGTGGTGGCCTCAGAATCCTGCGCACTCGACATCATTGATGCAGAGTACGTGCGCGAGATTCAGCCCGGAGAAATTCTGACGTTTCGCAGTACAGGAATAACAAGCGAGAAACCCTTTGCAGATGTTCCGCTATCGTTCTGCGTTTTTGAATACATCTATTACTCGCGGCCCGACAGCCTGATTGGCGGCCAGAATGTGTATGACTTCCGCCATCGGCTCGGCGAGCAGCTGGCAGATGAGCAGCCGGCTAATGCCGACGTGGTCGTCGCGGTTCCCGACTCTTCGAATCCTGCGGCCCTGGGCTATTCCAAGCGCTCCGGGATTCCATCTGACTTCGGTCTGATCCGGAGTCACTACGTTGGCCGCACGTTCATTGAGCCAGACCAGGCAATCCGCGACTTTGGTGCCCGAATAAAGTACAATCCAGTTCGCAGCGTGTTGTCTGATAAGCGTGTTGTCCTGGTGGACGACTCGATTGTTCGTGGCACAACGAGTGGAAAAATCGTAAAGATGATCCGCGCAGCAGGGGCGCGCGAAGTCCACTTTCGAGTCAGCGCCCCGCCATGGCTCAATCCCTGTTACTATGGTATTGATACGCCACGCGAGGCCGAACTCATTGCCAATGCCAATAGCGTTGAGGCAATCCGGGATCATATCGGTGCAGATTCGCTCGGCTACATGAGCATTGAGGGCTTGAAACGTGTTGTGCCGCGCACCATATCCTACTGTTTTGCTTGCTTTGAGGGCGTATATCCTGGGGGGAAGCCCACAAGCTGCCAGAAGGAGAGTCTGGAAATCTCTCCTCGGATGAACAAACGTTAGCCTCTTGGCGCCTGAGTGCGAAGCAGAAGTGAGTATCAAATTAACCGATTAACGGACTAACCGATTAACCGATGATGGCAAAGAAGGCCGTTACATACAAGGCCGCAGGTGTTGACATTCGCAGCGCAGACCGTGTGGTTGCATTCATTCGTCGCAAAGTTTCCGCGATTGGCGGATTCAGCGGTTGCTTTCCTCTCGCACTGTCGCGCTACAAACAGCCGCTCCTCGCTGCAGCAACCGACGGTGTTGGAACAAAACTCCTTCTTGCTGCCAGATTGAAGAACCATCGTACCGTGGGTATTGATTGCGTGGCGATGGTCGTGAACGATCTCGTTGTCTGCGGTGCTAAGCCGCTCTTTTTCCTCGACTACTACGCCACTGGCCGCCTCACGTTCACCCAGGCCAAGCAGGTAATCGAGGGTATCATTATAGGATGCCGCGAGGCGGGGTGCCAGCTGTTGGGTGGCGAGACTGCGGAACTTCCGGGGCTTTATCAGCAGTCGCACTACGACCTGGCGGGGTTCGGCGTGGGCATTGTCGAGAAGCGCCGGTTCATTGATGGCCGTGGCATTCGGCAGGGCGACCTCTTGGTGGGCATTGCGTCGAATGGCTTGCACAGTAATGGCTACTCGCTGGTGCGCAAGGTGCTGCTTGAGAAGCGTCGGCTGTCGCTGCGCAGGCGGGTGCCTGAGCTTGGTGAGTTGCTCGGCAGCTATCTGCTGCGCCCCACGCGCATTTACGTCAGACTGATTCTCGCGCTGCTTGAGCGCTTTTCGATACAGGGGATGGCACACATTACCGGTGGCGGCATCCCTGGCAATCTGGCGCGCATTCTCCCGCGCGCGGTAGACGCAGTTGTGAATGTCGACTCCTGGAAGGTTCTCCCAATCTTTTCCTTGATTCAACGGCTTGGCCCTGTTGAGCCGCGCGAGATGTTTCGAACGTTCAATATGGGCATCGGGATGATACTTGTTGTTCGGTCGGTGCATGCGGCACGGCTCGCTCAGGCATGCCGGCGTAGAGGCTTTCAGACGTTCTGCATTGGCCGGATTGTGCGCGGTCGCGGCCGCGTGCTCTTAAAGGGATTATGAAATGAACGTTTTGGTGATTGGCAGCGGCGGACGAGAACATTGCCTTGTCTGGAAGATCGCTCAGAGTCCAGACGTTGAGAAAATCTACTGTGCCGGAGGCAATGCGGGTATTGCCCAGCTGGCTGAAATCATCCCACCACCTGTCGGGCCAGACTTCTTTGCACTCGTCAATTTTGCCAAAAAGGAAGCAATCCATCTGACCGTCGTGGGGCCTGAAAACCCACTGGCAGAAGGGATTGTTGACATCTTTGACGGCGAACGTCTGCCGATCTTTGGCCCTTCCCAACAGGCTGCCGAGATCGAGTCGAGCAAAGTCTTTGCCAAGGAGCTCATGCTGGAGGCCGGCATTCCAACGGGTTGGGCGGAGATTTTTACCTCCTCAAACGAAGCAATATCTTATCTTAAGTCTCTCCGGCCACCTTATGTAATTAAGGCCGATGGCCTGGCTGCTGGAAAGGGTGTGACCATTGCCCACAGCTTTGAGGAGGCCAAAGCCCAGGTGGAAGCGAATCTCGAACGTCTGGTCTTTGGCGAGGCAAGCAGAAAAATCCTCATTGAGGAGTTCCTGAGCGGCGAAGAGGCTTCTCTTCTTGCGTTCACAGACGGCACTACCGTTGTGCCAATGGTACCATCTCAGGATCACAAGCCCGTCTACGATGGCGACACAGGCCCGAATACGGGTGGCATGGGCGCGTATTCGCCCACGCCGTTCATTACGCGCGCGCTCAATTCTCAAATCATCCAGAGTGTTCTCGTACCAGCGGTGCGCGAGCTCCGCAAGCGTGGCATCGATTATAAGGGTGTTCTGTACGCAGGGGTGATCATTACCGAGGACGGGCCGAAGGTGTTAGAGTTCAATTGCCGCTTTGGGGACCCTGAAACCCAGGTCATACTGCCACGCCTTCACAGCGACCTGGTGGAAGTGCTGGTCGCCACTGTAGAAAAGAGGCTAAACGAAGTGGCGCTCGAGTGGCATCTAGAGAGCGCTGTCTGCGTGATCGCAGCTTCAGGCGGCTATCCCGGGCCCTACGAAAAAGGCAAGCCCATTCACGGGCTGGAGCAGATTCCGCAGGAAGGCCGGGCATTTGTCTTCCACGCCGGGACCAAGGTTGAAGAGGACAAGATTGTGACTAATGGAGGCCGTGTTCTTGGCCTTACTACGCTGGGAGCAACGCTCCACGAGGCCATTGACCGCAACAATGAGCTCCTGCACACCATCCACTTCGATAAGATGTACTACCGCACCGACATAGGCCACAAGGCCCTTAGAAGGTTAGGTGAACCATGACCAGATTAAAGCAGATACTCGATAAGCCGAAGATTGCCATCATGCTAAGAAAGCTGGCTGATCAGATTGCCCGAGAGGTAAAAGGCAAGAAGCATCTGGTTCTGATCGGTATTCGCACGCGCGGTGCGATTCTGGCTCAACGGCTCCAGAGCCTGCTCAAAAAACGCCTGAATCGCAGCATTCCACTCGGCATTCTCGATATTACACTCTATCGCGATGATCTTTCCACGCTCGACAGCCAGCCCGTGGTTAAGGAAACCACACTCCCCTTTGACGTCACCGGCACCACGGTTGTTCTGGTTGATGACGTGCTGTTCACCGGCCGTACGGTACGTGCTGCCCTGGATCAGATAGTTGATTTTGGCCGCCCTGCCTGTATCAAATTGGCTGTATTGATTGACCGCGGGCTGCGCGAGTATCCTATCCAGCCTGACTTTGTTGGCACAACCCTTCAAGCCTCACCAAACCAGCTCGTCCAGCTCCACTTGCAAGAGCTCGATGGTGAAGAGCGGGTCATTATGGTTGATTGGAAAAAGCGCTGAACCACCCTGCGCGGTCGGATCAAAACGGTTGAAGGATGAAACCAATGAAATTTCGACACAAACATCTGCTGGGCATCGAGGAGCTAACCAAGGAAGAGATCGAGTTGATCCTCGAGAATGCCGTTGGATTTAAAGAGATTTTTACACGCACGGTCAAGAAAGTACCCACCCTGCGTGGGAAAACCGTGGTGAATCTCTTCTACGAGGCGAGTACGCGCACGCGCACCTCGTTCGAGCTGGCAGCCAAACGCCTCAGCGCCGACGTCATCAATTTCTCTATAGCTACCAGCAGCGTCCAGAAAGGGGAGTCGCTCATTGATACCGCGCGCACGATTGAATCCATGGGTGCGGATTTCATTGTCATGCGCCACCCTTGCCCGGGTGCTCCGCACGTGCTCAGCCAGCGTATTCGTGCATCTATGGTCAATGCCGGCGATGGCACACACGAACATCCCACACAGGGCCTGCTCGATATGTTCACTATCAAGGATAAGAAGCGGCGCTTCAAGGGTCTGAAGGTTGCCATCGTGGGCGACATTCTGCACAGCCGTGTGGCCCGCTCCAACATCTGGGCACTGCTGAAGCTGGGCGCCAAGATCACGCTCGTTGGCCCGCGCACCCTTGTGCCCATACATTTTCGTGACCTTGGGGTTCGCATATGCAACGATTTGAACAAGGGTATCAAAGATGCCGATGTAATTAATCTCCTGCGCATCCAGCTCGAACGCCAGCATAAAAATCTTTTTCCATCAATCCGGGAATATAAACTTCTCTACGGAGTAACTGAAGAGCGTCTGCAGGTAGCCAAGCGGGACGTGCTGATTATGCATCCCGGCCCAATAAATCGTGGCGTCGAAATCTCACAGGAAGTTGCTGATGGCAAACATTCGGTCATCAACGAACAGGTCACCAATGGCGTGGCGGTGCGCATGGCTGTTCTCTACCTGCTCAGCGGAGCCGCAAGCTCGTGAGTATGGTTCTCTGTGGCAGTCTTTAAGCAAAATAGGCCACCAGGCGGATTTTCTCAGGATAGGATGATTATGAGTTAAGAGTAAAAAGGTGGTAACGTTATGAATAGTCTATTGATAAAGAATGGACATGTTGTTGACCCGGCCAATGGCCGCGACGAGCTGCTGGATCTCTATATCCGCAACGGTAAAATTAAAGAGGTCGGTAAGCGGGTTCGCAGGAAAGCCGATGAGACACTCGATGCCAGAGGGCTTTACGTAGTTCCTGGCCTGATTGATATGCACGCGCATTTGCGCGAGCCTGGCCGTGAGGATGAAGAAACCATTACCTCGGGCACACGCGCAGCCGCTGCTGGCGGATTCACCAGCGTCTGCGTCATGCCGAATACTACGCCGGTCATTGATAGCCAGACAGGCATCAAGTATATCGTCACACGCGCCCAGACCGGTGGCGTGGTAAACGTTTACCCTATCGCGGCAATCACGAAAAACCGCCAGGGCGAGCAGATCAATGAATTCGGAGACCTCATCACTCATGGTGCCATCGCATTCAGCGACGATGGCCGGCCTGTCATGAACTCCGATATCATGCGCCGCGCACTGGAATACACCGCCATGTTCGACGTCCCGATTCTCGATCATTGCGAAGATCTGAATCTCTCCGAAGGCGGCATGATTAACGAAGGCTACACCTCCACCATCCTGGGTCTGAAAGGGATTCCCTCATCAGCTGAAAGCACCCTTGTAGCGCGCGACATTGAACTCGCGGAATTCACCGGTGGACGCGTCCACATCTGCCATGTCAGTACCAGGCCATCCATTGAGCTCATCCAGCTCGCCAAGAACCAAGACATTCGCATCACAGCTGAAGTTACTCCTCATCACCTGACGCTTACGGAGGAGAGCGTCCGCCTGTTGAGATTTAATACCAATACCAAGGTGAAACCCCCTCTCTGTTCTGAAAGGGATCGCCAGAGCCTGATCAATGCACTGCTTACCGGCACGATTGACGTCATCGCCACTGACCATGCGCCGCATACAAATATTGAGAAGGATAAGGTCTACACCGAGGCACCCTTCGGCCTTATTGGTCTCGAGACCGCCGTGCCTGTGCTCCTCACGGATCTCGTTCATCCCGGGGTCATCCCGTTTTCTCTCATGATCGAGAAGATGACCATAAGCCCGGCAAGAATTCTGAAACTTGATCGCGGCACACTTTCAGTTGGCGCCGTGGCCGACGTGACCCTGATCAATCCAAAGAAACAGGGGACGATCTCGGCAAAGCGATTTTTCTCCAAAAGTGCCAACTCTCCGTTCATCGGAAAACGAGTGAAGGGTGCAGTCCATGGCACCATTGTTGGCGGCAGGCTGATCTACTTCCAGGGCAAGATGCTCGCTTAAGAACTGACATGGTAGAACAGGCTTCCAGCCTGTTTTCCGCTTCGAAGAGCTGCTGCACAGGCAGGGATGCCTGTGCTACCGGCTTGTTCTCCGCTGCGATAGAAGCTGCTGCACAGGCAGGGATGCCTGTGCTACCAGTCTGTTCTCCGCTTCGAAGAGCTGCTGCACAGGCAGGGATGCCTGTGCTACCACACTGGTGACCGCCTCATTGCAAGGATCTGCACGCACGCAATGTACAAACTTCTTGCAAAGCTGATTGACGCTCAGGCTCTCGCCTCCGGCGTTTTCGTACACACCTATCATGCGCCGGAAATTTCCTGCACTGCACAACCCGGGCAATTCGTGAACATCCGCGTTTCCGACAGCGTGGCGCCGCTCCTTCGCCGCCCATTCAGTGTACTCTCAAGCGATGGCCGCGAGCAGTTTCGCATTTTGTTTGAAGTTAAAGGTCAAGGAACGGAAATTCTTTCCCGAAAGCAACCGGGTGCTGAGGTGGATTGCGTCGGGCCTCTTGGCCAGGGGTTCCAGATCAAGCCGGGGAAGATGAATCTGGTCATTGCCGGCGGTATGGGCGTGGCTCCCCTTTTCTGTCTTATGCAGCAGCTACGTACCAAGCCGTATCCCACGCTTTTACTTTACGGCGTGCGTACCAAAGCACGCCTCTACCTTGTTGATGAGCTCGTAGCCTCTGGTGTTCAGATTCAGATCTTTACCGATGATGGCTCTGCAGGCCAACAAGGTATGGTCACAGACTTTGTTGAAGAATATATGCAGCCAGGGTGCGCTATTTATGCATGCGGCCCGATGGAGATGATTAAGGTGTTGACGCACAAAGTAAACGCAGCAGGCCTGGAGTGCCAGGTATCGCTTGAGAACCAGCTTGGCTGCGGTGTTGGCGCTTGCCTGGGATGCGTGGTAAAAGTGCACGACGGCTATGCGCGCGTATGCTGCGATGGCCCTGTTTTCGATTCGGGCACTCTTGCGTTCTAGGAAGCATCATCAGATTGACATCTTGACAACATTGTCAAATTACTTGTAGGGGCAACCCTTGTGGTTGCCCAAGTACCTTTGGAGTGCGGTAGCGGAGCTACCGCTTTACCAGTCGCAAGCGCTGCTTGCGACCACGAGGCCAAAGCTACGCTTTGGCCGAATAAAGCGCAAGCTTTGCTTGCGCTGCGCTTGCGCACTCCAAAGGGCTTTCGCCCAAAGTTTAAACTCTTAAGGTCATAGATTTTCGGGCACTTTGTGTTAGAAGCGATTGCCATGAAGAAGGACACAAGGGCAGGCACAAAGCCCGCCCCTACAAACGGACAAACGGAGATGCCACGTGGCAGACCTTGAAGTCCAGATCGGCGAGCTGACGCTCAAAAATCCCGTGACGGTTTCCTCAGGGACATTCGGGTATGGCCAGGAGTACGAGGCGTTTTATGACCCGTCGCTCCTGGGTGCGATTTTCCTCAAATCCGTGACGCTCGAAGAGCGGCCGGGGAATCCTCCGCCGCGGCTCGTAGAAACTCCTGCCGGTTTGATCAACTCGATTGGCCTGCAAAACGTAGGGCTTGATCGCTTTCTAGACGAAGTAGTACCCCAGATTGAGGAGATTGACACTGTGCTGATCGCCAACATTGCAGGTAATACCGTAGATGAGTATGTGCAGCTGGCTGAGGCGCTGTCTGACTGCCCCGGCCTCGCAGCACTCGAAGTCAACGTTTCGTGCCCAAATGTTAAGGAAGGTGGTATCGCATTCGGCACATCAGCCGACATGATCCGCGAAGTCACGCAAGAAGTTGTTGCGGCCTCTGCACTTCCAATTATTGTTAAACTCACGCCGAATGTTACCGATATTACGAGTATGGCACACGCTGCAGAGGAGGCGGGCGCGACTGCCGTCTCGCTGGTCAATACATTTCTGGCTATGGCAATTGACATTGAGACACGCCGCCCCATCCTCGGCAATGCCACAGGTGGGCTTTCTGGCCCTGCAATTAAGCCGATTGCTCTCCGCATGGTATGGCAGGTTGCACGCTCTACGAATATCCCAATCATCGGCATTGGCGGCATCATGACAGGCACGGATGCGATCGCATTTCTGATGGCCGGCGCCACCGCCATCGCCGTAGGCACAGCGAACTTTGTTAATCCGCTTGCCCCTGTGGAGATCATAAAAGAGCTTGAAATGTTTCTGGAAGCACACCATCATACATCTGTTAGAGAGATTATCAATGTTGTGGAGGGCTAGATGAACTTTTCCCTGAAACTCCGTGAGGCTAGTGAACGTAACAATAGCCTGCTGTGTATCGGCCTGGATACTGATCTCGAATACGTACCACGCAAGTTTCTGATGGAGTCGAATCCTATTGTCTACTTCAACCGCGCAATCATTGACGTAACTCGCAATCTCGTCTGCGCCTACAAGTTGAATCTTGCCTTTTACGAAAGCCTGGGCATTCCCGGCATTGATGCCCTGCGCCGTACGGTCAAGTACATCCCCAAGGATATTCCGGTCATTGGCGATGCCAAGCGCAGCGACATTAGCAACTCAGCGCGCCACTACGCCAAAGCCCTGTTTGAGGTATGGAACTTTGACGCCGCTACTGTGAACCCGTACATGGGCGAGGATGCGATCCAACCCTTTCTGGAATATCGCGACAAAACCGTCTTTGTCCTCTGCTTAACTTCAAATAAAGGGGCGGAAGATTTTCAGCTTCCCGATAAACTCTATCTGAAGGTCGCGCACAAGATCAAAGAATGGAACGTCTACAACAATTGTGGCGCAGTGGTCGGCGCGACCCACCCGGAGCAGGTAGCAGAAATTCGCAAGGTCATTGAAGATGCCACCATGCTCGTGCCCGGTATTGGAGCTCAGAAGGGCGATCTCAATCAGGTTGTAGCCAATGGGTTGAATGCCTCCTGCGAGGGCTTAATTATCAACGTGAGCCGGGGAATCATTTATGCATCAACCGGCGAGAAGTTTGAGGAGGATATCGTAAAGACGACCGTGGAGTATCGCGATGCGATCAATCTCGCGCGCGGACAGGTGAGGAGTAGTTAAGCGTCCACACCGGTAGTCAGGGCAAGTCCGCCGCGGCGACGAATTGAGCTGATTGTGAAGCACTCTTACCATAAGAAGTAGCCAGTCCCCCTTTACCGCCCAAGCAATTTGAAAATTAGTCTTTAATACCAAAAGATAGCACGGCACAGCGTATACCATGAGTTATCTGAAAGCCATAGTTAAAGGCCGCGTTCAGGGTGTCGGCTTTCGCTACTTCGTGTATGATCTTGCACGCCAGTACGGCCTGAAAGGCACGGTGCGTAATCTTTACAGCGGCGCCGTGGAGGTACAGGCGGATGGCGATGACGAGCTGCTCAGCACATTCCTTGATGCGTTGCGCGCCGGCCCTCGCATGGCGCAGATTGACGATGTAGATACTGAATGGTCAAAAGAGGAAAAAGGCTTTCGCGATTTTCGGATCACGTTCTGAGAGGAGAAAAAAGAACGCTCATACCTTGGAGGCAAAAGGTAGTTTCTATGCCGCCTTTTACGTCTAGTGACTGTGGGCGATTTCATCCGCCTTCGCCAGGCTTCGGCGAATGAAATCGCCCACAGTTAAAGGGTTAGGAGGG
>CAZVVA010000061.1:0-18604 GCA_964630455.1 uncultured Candidatus Sumerlaeota bacterium | reverse complement strand
CGCCACAGGCGCATTTTCAACTTGCCCGTGTAGATTCATCCGCCTAGGCGAATGCCACACATAGTTGTAGGGGCGTTTAATTAAACGCCCCCTACATGCTGACCTATCTGACAAAGGGCCTTATATTTTATATCAATGTTGGAAAGACATAATACAGCCCACGGGCTATTCGGAATTAATAGCGAGGTTAGATTAGCACGGTGAAGGACGAAAATCTGTTACAGTTGATTCAGACACCACGAGATCTCAAGCCGTTGACGTTGGAGCAGCTCGCGCAACTGGCCGAGGAGTTGCGTGAGGAAATCATTCAGGTGGTGTCGAAAGTCGGGGGTCATCTGGCATCGTCACTGGGAACAGTGGAGCTGGCCCTGGCGCTCCATTACGTGTTTGACACGCCGGTGGACAAGATTATCTGGGACGTGGGGCACCAGGCGTATGCGCATAAGCTGTTAACCGGGCGCGGTGATGCGTTTCAAACGCTGCGCCAGTACGGTGGCATCAGCGGGTTCTGCAAGCCAGAGGAGAGCGAGTACGATGCGTTTGGGGTTGGCCATTCCAGCACGTCAATAGCTGCGGCTCTTGGGATGGCGTGTGCGCGGGATTTGCAGAATGAGCAGTACAAGGTCGTGGCCGTGATCGGCGACGGGGCGATGACTGGTGGGCTTGCCTACGAGGCGCTCAACAATATCGGGCAATTAAACAAGGACGTTCTGGTTGTGCTGAATGATAATGAGATGAGCATTTCTTCCAATGTTGGGGCGATAGCGCGCATTTTGAACCGGCTTATTACGGGGAATTTCTATAATATTGCGAAAGAAGATCTGGAGAAGTTTTTGCGCCGCTTCTCGCGTCTGGGCAAACGGATGATCCGCTTCACGCACAAGATGGAGGGAAGCATCAAGGGATTGATTGTGCCGGGCATCTTCTTTGAAGAGATGGGCTTGCGCTATATTGGACCAATAGACGGGCACAATCTTGAGAGTCTGATCGAGACATTCAAGAAAGCGAGGGAATTGGGGGGCCCGATGCTCGTGCATACACTGACGAAAAAGGGGAAAGGCTACGTGTTTGCCGAGCAGGACCCCGAGCGGTTCCACGGTGCGGCGAAATTCGATATTGCCACGGGGAAGACATCTTCCGATGGTGTCACCTATACGCAGGTATTTGGCGAGACGATGTGTGAGCTGGCAGAGCGAAATGAGCGGATCGTAGCAATCACGGCGGCCATGCCATCGGGCACAGGGTTAAGTATGTTTGCCCAGCGCTATCCTGATCGCTTTTTTGATGTGGGAATTGCAGAAGGGTGTGGGGTGACCATGGCAGCAGGGATGGCCCGGCAGGGATTGCGGCCGGTGGTTGCCATCTACTCAACTTTCCTGCAGCGCGCTTTTGATCATATGATTCATGACGTCGCATTGCAGAAGCTCCCTGTGGTATTTGCCCTCGACCGCGGCGGCGTGGTTGGCAGAGACGGGCCGACGCACCACGGCGCCTTTGATCTCTCCTACATGCGGCTGATCCCAAACATGGTGGTGATGGCGCCGAAGGACGAAGCGGAATTGCGTGATATGCTGCTTACGGCTATTGAGTATGACCAGGGACCAGTTGCCATTCGTTATCCTCGTGATACAGGGGTCGGCAGAGACATTTCGCATCCGCCCAGGCAGATTCCAATCGGCAGGGCCGAGCTTCTTAAGGAAGGCGAGCAGGTGATGATTCTTGCGCTCGGGCATCCGGTGCAGGCGGCTCTTGAAGCGGCGCGGCTCTTAGCAGAAGAAGGAATCCATATCGGCGTGGCGAATATGCGGTTTGCCAAGCCGCTGGACACTGAGTTCTTGCGGCATGCAGTTGCAAAGTATAAGGTGCTTTTCTCCGTAGAAGACAATGTGATCAGTGGTGGATTCGGCTCAGGAATTAACGAGGCGCTCGTACAGATGGGGATAACAGATCGTTTTTGTGTTCCCATTGCCTTACCTGACAAGTTCATTGAACATGGTACGCAGAAGCAGCTCTATGCAAAATACGGACTCGCCTCAGGCGAGATTGTTCAGCGGGTACGGATAAGTTTGGGACTTCCCTCGAAGTCTGAGGCACGAGCCAAGGCCTCGAAGCTTGCGCAGTGATGCAAACAGATCTTACCGAGCCAACGCCTTCTCCGTTGTCCTCCCCATGTCGCGTTTCTTCGTTTTTCCATCCTCAGATTGCGGTAATTTTGCTCCTTGCTAATTTTCTCCTGCATGGCTGGGTGCTGACCGGGTATTTCCAAGCAGACGATTGGTATAATATTGAGCCGCGCAGTGGGGCACAGGTATTGCGGACGTTTGTGGGCGACTGGCATGCGGGGCGGCAAGGAGTCGGTGGGTTTTACCGTCCCCTGGTGCGGGTGAGTTTTTCGGTGGATACCCTGCTCTATGGAATGTGGGCAGCGGGCTACCATGTCACGAATTTTCTTTTTCACTTCCTGACAGTCTACCTGTTCTTTCTTCTTTGTAATACGCTGCTACGCAATCGTTGGGGAGCGCTGGGCAGCGCGCTGCTCTTTAGCGCGTTTCCGACGCACCCGGAGGCGGTGTTCTGGTTAAGTGGACGTACGGATCTGATGGCAGCTGGCTTTCTTATGCTCTGCGTGTGGAGTTACGCCAGGTACCGGCTCGAGCAGCAGCGGGGAGCGTATGGGGTGGCGTTGGTGGCATTTGCGGGCGCCTTGATGTCGAAAGAAACAGGCCTGGCTGGCATTCTTTTGCTTGGAGTTCTCGAGTTGCTGTACAATAGTGGGAGGGATTTGGGATCCCGCGTGCTGTCGCGGATTCGCCCGCTACTTCCGTTTCTTCTTATTCTGATCTGCTATATGTTCCTGCGATTTCTTTTCCTGGGAGGGATTGGAGGATACGCGATTCGTCCCGGGGAACAGGCAGTTGGGTTTTCAACGCTGGCGCAGACCTACGACGCATTTGCCAACACGCTGGCTGCACCATTCCGCTGGTGCATGCCACTGCTGAGCAAGAGCGGCTTGCTTGGCTTTCTGATTCTCGGTTTTACTCTGGTGTGGGTAGTGAGATTCGACCGTGCAGCGGTGTTCGGGTTTGCATGGGTTCTAATAAGTATCCTTCCCATGCTGAAGCTCCTCCCAACGATGAGCGAAGGGGGAAGATTGGTGTATCTGCCTGCTGCAGGGTTTTGTCTGTTACTCACTATCGCCTTTTGGCATGGGGTGCGGGCGCAGGGGGTATGGCTACCGGGCAGGATTCTCATCGGTGCTATTTTTATTATTGCGGTGCTGGGAAGTTTTATGATGCAAACCCTTCAGCGAAACCTTGAGTGGAAGCAAGCGTCCAGCATTGCGCGCATGATTGCTACTCAGGGAACAGAGCTGATTCGTAAGAGCGGAGAGGACAAGGGATTTGCCCTGATCGGAGCACCTGACAATTATCAGGGGTGCTTTGTGTTCCGCGGGGACAGTCCGATCCAGGCGTTTCGCCTGCTCCTGAAAAATCCAGCGCTTAAGCTACACGTCGGTTTTGATCCCTCTGATGATTCACAGACCGTAGTATTGCGCGTTGACCTGGCGCATAACGTGCATCGAGAGGCAATTCAGGAGGTTGTGCGGCACCACTGGAGCGGCGAAGAGCTGCTGGCCTGGAACACAGGTGAGGGTCTTATGCCGCTGGAGCTCGAGGAAGGAATTGCACAGACAAACATTATCAATCAGCCATTCTCCGGACTTCAGAGTCCACCGCTCCGTATGGAGGACGTGTGGGTATTGGTTGCACTCCGGCAAAAGATCACTGGTGGACAGTACGGAAGGATTTACTGGCGAGGGCCGCTGGAGCCATATTCTGAAGAGCGCTCTACATTAATCTATAACGATCGTCTCCACGTGTTCCAGGATCACCGTCGGAACCTGGGGTATGTGGCGCGGTTGGAGCAGTTGTTAATAAAGCCAACAGATAGCTACAGCCGTGTAGCGATAGCGAAGATTGACGTTGTGGGCTATCGGCTTATCAGTGTGGCAGATGGAGGCTCGCTCGTCCGGGCCCACGAAATGGCTGGGGAATAGTTGCATGGTCGAGAAAATACGAGTTGATCGGCTGCTTGTTGAGCGAGATCTGGTGGAGAGCCCCGAGCAGGCGCAGCGGCTGATCATGGCAGGAGCAGTGGAGGTTGAGGGAAAGCGCATTGAGAAACCGGGAGTGCGGATTTTGTCCACAGCACAGGTCAGAGTAAGTGCGCAGGGACAAAAGTATGTGAGTCGCGGAGGGCTGAAGCTTGAGGCAGCGCTTGAACATTTCGGCGCAAAGGTGGCTGGTAAGGTGGTGGCGGACATTGGCGCGTCAACCGGCGGATTTACGGATTGTCTGCTGCAGCGCGGAGCTGCGCGGGTCTATGCGATTGACGTAGGCTATGGTCGGCTACACTGGCGTCTGCGGTGCGATTCGCGCGTGATTTGTATGGAGCGCTGCAACGCGCGGTATCTGAGTTCCGATTCGCTCCCAGAGCAGGTAGATTTCGTGACGATTGACGTTTCCTTCATTTCATTGGCAAAGATATTGCCTGCAGTATGGCGGATTTGTCGCGATGGTGCAATTGTACTCTGTCTGGTCAAGCCGCAATTTGAGGCAGGCCGACGCGACGTGCCGAAAGGCGGCGTGGTGAAGAATCCAGGCGTACATCGGGCAGTTCTGGAGCGAGTAATGGCTGCTGCGTGGGACAGCGGTTTTCTGGTGAAAGGTGCCATGGCGAGCCCGATTCGCGGTGTTGAAGGAAATCGCGAGTACTTCCTGGCGCTGCAACGCAGCTCTGTCCCGCACAAGCAAGGGGAAGAAAATATAAATCTTGACGAAATCGTGAGAAATGCATTTAAAATGTAAAATCTCAAGATCAGATGGATGTAGTGTGGAACGGCCTTTTTTCTTCTTAATTCATCCTGGATGGGAGGCGTATGCCTCGGTACGGTAGCGTGAAGGAAAGGAGCTAAAGAGGGGCCAGTGAAAAGAACGCCAACTGCGATTCGGGTTATTGGAGTGATGGGGAACGTCAGGAAGGGTGATGTTCTGGCCGTGTGCCGCAAGATACTCGCGTGGTGCAAGCGAAGGAGCATTCGGGCCATTGTTGAGAAGGATTTGCTTGAGCGGCTGCGGCTTTCGGACAAGGCAGCGCGGGCCTATAGGGGCAATGTCAAGCAGAGCGATTTAATTCTGACGCTTGGAGGCGACGGATTTCTCTTCTCCGCGGCGCGGCATTTGTATCCGTGTTCGGTTCCTCTCCTGCATGTTAATCTTGGGAGCCTGGGTTACAATGCACAGGCGACAGCGGATGAGATGTTTCGCTTGCTTGATGAGATGCGCCAGCATCCTCCGGAATGTCAGGAGCGCTTGATTCTGCAAGGGGAACTGTGGCGTGGGCGCAAGCGTCTGCAAAGATTTTATGCGCTGAATGACATCGTGGTCCAGAAGTCTACAGAGTCACGGATTATTCATCTGGTATTGAGCATAGACGGGCAGCTTGTGAATCAGTATCGTGCCGACGGGCTGATCGTGTCAACGCCGACCGGGTCAACGGCATACAATCTTGCAGCAGGCGGGCCAGTGTTACATCCTGGAGTTGAAGCGATTGTGATAGCGGCGCTCTGTCCGCACAGCATTTCAAATCGGGCTGTACTGGTTCCCCCAACGTCTCTCATGGAGATTCAGTTTCGCAAGCATAAGGATCGGGAAGACGCAGTGGTGTCGGTTGATTGCCAGGAGTGGCACGCGCTGAAGCCGGACGACCGGGTGCGAATTTGTCGGGCGCCGCAGAAGATGCGGCTTGTGGTAAATCCGAATTGGAGCTATTTCCGGGTGCTTCACGAAAAACTCGGCTGGGGAGAGCCTCTTGATGTGTAGCGTGGTATCTATGCGAAAAAGTATATTTCTCGGGATTCTGCTGTGTGGCATGGCGTTAGTGTACGGCTGTGGGTGCGTGACAGCATCGGAGCATGAAGAGAAGAGCCATGTCCTTCTGGTTGAGGTTCAGAATGTTGAACCACCACACAACCCACTAACCGACCAACCGACTAACCGACTAGTCGCTGTCAAGGGAAAGCCGCTATTCAGTGATGAAGTGCGGGAATTATTTGTAGAGTTTGGAATTAACCAAGGGTGCTATGTGATGCCTGCCGAGCCGGAAAAGGAAGACAAGGCCGGGCAGGCCAAGGCGCGTGCGTATCAGCAGTATCTGCGTGGTGCATGGCTTTTTGAAAACCGCAGCTATAAGGAGGCGCTCGAGCATTTTGAGCAGGCTAGTAGCGAAGACCCTGGATCGTTGCACATCCGCTATTCTATCGCGGTCTGCTACTTGCGTCTGGGGAAGTTTGAGAAAGTGCTGGAAGTGTGCGAAGCCATTCTAAAAATGGCCCCAGGGGCCGTTGATGCCTTGATTCTTAAGGCTGAGACGTTCGCGGCGATGGATAACTATCGAAAGGCTCAGGAGCTCTACGAACAGGTGCTCGAAACCGAACCGGAGAATGTTCGGGCACTGGAGGCTCTGGGCAAGATTTATTTCAAGATTCAGGGCAATCTGGACAAGACGATTTCTGTGTATGAAAAGATTCTCTCGGTGAATCCGAAGGATCTCTATGCCCTGATTATACTCGGCTCTGTATATGCTCTCAAGGACGATGTGGATAAGAGTCTGGCCTATTACGACCGAGTTCTGCAGCACCAGCCGGTTCTATTGAATAAGTTTATTCAGATGGGCGAATTGATGGAAGAGCACAAGCAATATGAAGGGGCGCTAAAGGTGTATCGGCGGGCTATAGTTTACGATTCAAAAAATCCGCTTGCACTGCAGAATTTTAAGCGTCTGGTGCTGAAGTTGAAAGGACGCGATGGGCTGCTTGCAGCATATCGGGCACTGGCTGAGGAGTATCCGGTTGTCGTCGAGCTGCAAGAGTTGTATGCCAACCAACTCATGGAGATGGGGCGTTATGAGGAGGCGAGTAAGCAATTTGGCGTGGTGCAGGTGTTGAGTCCGGAGAATGCGCGAGTGCAAGTTGCGCTGGCAAAGATTGCGCTGGCAGAGGATAAGGAGGAAGAGGCTAGGGCTGCGCTGCGTAAGGCGCTTGAGCTTAGCTTGAATAAAGTGGATGTTTATACGGAGCTGGGGCTATTTTGCCAGCAGCAGAAGGCCTACGCGCAAGCAGTCTTGTATTTTGAGCAGGCGAAGGAGCTGGCGCCGAAAAATACTGTCGTGGTCATGCACTTGCTCCGTGCGTATTATCGGCTGCAAGCGTATGACAAGATAGAAGTGCTGATCAAACAGAGCATTGCGGAGAACGAAGAATTAGATCATCTGCATGCCCTCCTGGGAGAGTTCTATAGAGATCAGAAAAAGACGCAAGACGCCATTAAGGCATACCGGAAAGCAGTAGCGCTGAAGCCAGCGGAGCTGTCCTACGTTTCGGCTCTAGGAGAGTTGTATTTGCAAACAGACCAGCTCGAGGAGCTTCAGACGTTCATTGAGAGGCATGAGCCTCATTTTGAGAAGAATGCAAAACAGTTCGCCATGCTCATTGCCTCTTTTTACAATGACTACGGGAAGTTTTCCAAGGCCTTACCGTATTTACAGAAGGCTCTGGCTATTGACCCAACCGATCTCAGTTTGTATGCACATTTAAGCTGGACGTATAATCGGCTGCATCAGTATGACCAGGCGATCGGGATTCTGGAAAACGCCAAGACGGAGATTGGCGAGAAAGCTCAGTCTGTCGAGTACGACATGCTGCTGGCCACCGCGTATACAGACCAGAAGAAGTACGATCAAGCAGTGGCACTCTACGAGAAGGTGCTTGAGCGTTCTCCAACCAATATTGAGGCGTACCGCTCGATCACGTTTTGTCTTAATAAGCAGGGAAAGCATAAGAAGGCCCTTGACTACGTGGAGAAGGCGGAGAAGGCGATTGGCAAAGAGAAACCAGAGGTGGCGGACCTTCGGGCGCAGGCTCTTGTGGATCAGAAGCAGTATGAGGAGGCAGCGGCGATTTACCAGCGGCTGATTGACCGGGACGAAACGAATGACCGCTACTATTTTCTGCTCGGTCAGGTCTACTATGACGCGAAGCGATTTACGGATGCAGAAGCAGCGTTTCGCAAGGCCATTGAGTTGAATGAGAATAATGTGGATGCTTATAATAATCTCGGCTATATGTTTGCCGAGAACAAAATGCATCTTGACGAAGCCCAGAAGTTAATTGAGAAAGCGCTCGAGTTGCGTCCGAATGCAGGCTACATTATTGATAGCCTCGGATGGGCATATTTTCAAAAAGGAGATGTAGAAAAGGCCCTGGAACTGCTCGAGAAGGCAATGTCGCTCTCCCAGGATGATCCGGTTATGTTTGATCATTTGGGCGACGCCTATCGTGCAAAAGGTGAGAAAGACAAAGCACTGGAGTACTGGAAACGGGCTATTGAGCTTGATCCGTCAATGACAGATGTGCAAAAGAAGATTGACGAGCTGAAGAAATAAATTCTCCTGCCAGTTTATTGCATTTCCTTGAGTTAGATTCTTGGCGCTAGCACAGCCTCATTGCTTTTCCTGATTCCTCTATCCTTTCCATTAAGCGACAAACCGACAAACGGATTTTGGATGAAACGTTCTTGATAGCCGCGAGGAGCCTCGGGTCTGCGCCACTTTTTCTCTTGCATGCCAGCCGCCACGGCGGATCCCCCTCGCATTTTTTTAAATGCAAAATCTGACGACAACAGAATACTGTCTGACGGGCCATGAACATCCCGGCAAATGGGTTTGGATTCCTTTGTAGGGGCGTTTAATTAAACGCCCCTACATTTGATTGCATGAGGATTTTCCCGAAGGTCAGGGTGTAGAAGGCAGCGGGAGGGCTTCAATAGTTGCGCGGTCGAGGAAGAGCGAGGCCTCGGCTGCATCCTCTGGATTGAAGTTCAGTATATCAAACGAAACGATCAGATTTTGGCCGACGCAACTCGCAGGCGGCAAAAAATAAAGGCGATCGTATATGGTATTCGTGATGCCTGGGGAATTTGCCCCATTGCCAAAGCTGGTGATGCCGAAAGTTTCTGACGCCTGAAAATTTCCAGCGTTAAACCGCAGCCACATCTCCGGAACAAGCGCAGGATTCGTAACATCCGTGCGCACTTCGAAAATCCCGTGATACAATGTATTCGCCTCAATCACAATATCCGTGGGATTATTTACCCAGAACCCAAACGTATTCGTATTCGTAGTTGCGCGCAGCTCAAGTGCGCCACCAGAATACCTGTAGTCGGGCGGACTGAACACCATCGGCGCGGCACCAGTTGTCCAGCCATCTGTAGTCACATCAAAAGTGTAGTCGCGAACCATTGTCGCCGGTGCGAGTGAATAAAAAGCAAACCGATCAACAGTCACGCTATCCAAGGCAAGCTCGGCAACTGCTGCATCGTCGGCGTTAAAATTGACAAGGTCGAACGCAAGCAATGCGTTAGAATCATTCACAGGCGGCGCGAAATAAAGATTGTAAGCCGTGCCCGTCGTAGATGGAGACGCACCACCATCACCTGCGCTCTCAATCGAAAGCAGATCGTACTGTTGCAAATTCGACGAGTTTGCCCGAAGCCGTATCTGCGGAACGAGCGACTGATTCGTTATATCGGTAGTCACAGTGAAGCGCGCACGATAGAGATAATCCCTGTCAGCGGAAACCGAATGCTGCGGACTCTGCCAGTAGCCAAATGTATTTGTGTTGGTTGCTGAGATCATCTTAAGGTAATCAGGTTGCCAGGAGAATTCCGGAGGGCTAAAGACAGCGGGCAAACCGCCAGTGGTCCATTCTTCGCGATCAAGGGTAAAATCGCGAAAGCCGCTGAAGCGGAAGATCAGGAGCCCGCCAGGTGCATATTCCGTCTCTCGAGCTGTCACGTACGCATAATTCCCGGAAATATAGACGCCATTTGCATCATAAGTATCATAATATGCTGCCTCAAAAGGTGCTGAAGGATTGCTCACGTTAATAATGCGTAATCCTGCATCGTAGTCTGTCACGTATGCATAATTGCCGCACACATGGACGCCATTGACATTAGGAGTGTGATAATATCCCACTTCATAAGGTGCTGAAGGATTGCTTACGTTGATAATGCGTAAGCCCACGTAAGCTTCATAGCCTCCATAAGCATCTGCCAGGTACGCATAATCCCCCAAAACAAAGACATCATACGCCCTGCCCGGGGTATCATAATATCCTCCCTCAAAAGGTGCTGAAGGATTGCTGATGTCAATAATTCGCAGGCCTGAATCACTATCTGCCACGTAGGCATAATTCCCTGAGACGTAGACGCCCCGGGCATAGCTGGGCGTGTCGTAATACCCGACTTCAAGAGGCGCTGAAGGATTGCTCACGTTAATAATGCGTAAGCCCGCCCATGCATCTGCCACGTACGCATAATTCCCGGAAACATAGACGCCCGCGGCATAATCTGGGGTATCATGATATCCCTCCTCATAAGGTGCTGAAGGATTGCTCACGTTAATAATGCGTAAGCCCGCCCGATAATCTGCCACGTAGGCATAATTCCCAGAAACATAGACGCTCTCGGCATATTCTGGCATATCATAATATCCCTCCTCATAAGGCGCTGAAGGATTGCCAGTGTTAATAATGTGCAAGCGCCCACTCCCACCAGCCACGTAGGCATAATTCCCGGAAACATAGACGCCATAGCCAGAACCTGGCGTACCATAATATCCCGCCTCATAAGGTGCTGAAGGAGTGCTCACGTTAACAATGTGTAAGCGCCCACGCCCATCTGCCACGTACGCATAATCCCCCGAAACATAGACGTCGGAAGCATGAGTATCATAATATCCTGCTTCAAACGGTGCCGAAGGTGTGCTCACGTCTATTATGCGTAGGCCCACCCAATAATCTGCCACGTAGGCATAATTCCCCGAAACATAGACGCGCCAAGCATAGCCTGGCGTATCATAAGATCCTATTTCGACGGGCGAGGATGGAGTGCTGACGTCTATTATGCGCAAGCCCATATACATATCAGCCACGTATGCATAATTTCCTGAAACAAAGACGCCACGGGCCAAGGTCGGGGTATCATAATATCCTACCTCGTAAGGCGCTGAAGGGGTGCTCACGTCAATAATACGTAAGCCCCCCCACCCATCTGCCACGTACGCATAATCCCCGGAAACGTGAACGCCCTCGGCATAATCAGTATCATAATATCCTGCTTCAAAAGGTGCCGAAGGATCGCTCACATTAATAATGTGTAAGCCAAGCCGATCTGCCAGGTAGGCATAATTCCCTGAAACATAGACGGCACGGGCCAAGCCTGCCGTATCATAATATCCCTCCTCATAAGGTGCTGAATGATTGCTCACGTTGATAATGCGTAAGCCTACATCCCAATCTGCCACGTACGCATAATTCCCGGAAACATAGACGCCCTGAACGATACCTGGCAGCAAGACCTTGCCGAGAGGCTGAGGGTTGGTCGGATCACTTATATCGAGAATCCGCAGATTATGCCCTTCGCCAATGTAGGCATAACTGCCCTGGACAAATACTCCAATACAGGCACCCCCAATTTGCCCGACCAGCTCTACATTCCACGAATCGTATTGCGCCAGAATTGATTCGGAGCAAAGGCAAAAGATCAAAATAGCCAGGATTAAAATTGTTTTTTGAAAGCGTCCCTTCATGGAAATATCCCCCCCTCCTCGTGTTTAACTAAGAGCGAAAATGGGAAAAACATTAATCCCCGCATCTGAATCGCTGCACTGTCCCATTTTCTATGCCTAAATTAGGCCCTTTTCTACTGGTAATTACAAAGTATTACAAAAATGGTTCACGCAGTCAATGAAAGAATTATGGCTCTTTGTCAAATGACTTAGCATTTCAGGACAAAGGTGATCCCTACGCACGAGGCGCGGAGGGAGTGCTCACGTCTATCATGCCCAAGCCCGCATATCCATCAGCCACGTAGGCATAAAATCCTTCTACATAAATTCCAGCAACAATTCCAGGAAGAAGGGCTTTTCCCATCGCCTGTGGCCTTGATGGATCACTTATATCCAATTCGTAGATTTGACCTCCCCGCCAATGTAAGCGTAATTCCTCTGGACAAAGACTGCATTGCAAGCTCCCCCAATTTGTCCCACCAGCTCTACATTCCAGGCATTATTTTGCACCAGAATTGATTCGCCCAAAAAGCAAAAGATCAAAATAGCCCTTTCTTTAAACTCAACTGCAAAATCTGGGATAAATTCTCCTGCCAGTTTATTGCATTTCCTTGAGTTAGATTCTTGGCGCTAGCACAGCCTCATTGCTTTTCCTGATTCCTCTATCCTTTCCATTAAGCGACAAACCGACAAACGGATTTTGGATGAAACGTTCTTGATAGCCGCGAGGAGCCTCAGGCCCACGCCACTTTTTCTCTTGCATGCCAGCCGCAATTTTGATTATTGAATAATGAAGCATGGGAGTAAGACTATGAGGCTTTTTCTCTACAGTAATGAGGGGAAACCGCAGAAGGAATTTGATCTGGCAATAGGAGAGCACGTCCTCGGAATCTCCAGCGGGCATGAATTTGTCGAGTTAGCGTCACAAGAAGAAGGCAAACATCTTTTTCGGGTTGAAGTGACGGAAGGCGATTCCGCTGTTATTGTGGACTGCGGATGTGAAAATGGTTTGTTCCTCAACGAGAAGAAGGTGAGCAAGGCGTATTTGAAAGCCGGCGATGAAATCGTTGCCGAAGATCATTTGCTCGTCTGCGAACAAAAGAAGGTGGTTCGCAATTATGTATTTGTTCCGGAAGAGAGCAAGGAACCAGTGGTGCTTACTGACGATGCGGGCAATGTGACCATCGCCTGGATGCTATCCAGCTCAGAGGTGCTGGATCCTTCAGCACTGCTTACGTCTGGTAGCGCTTATAGTCTGGAGAAGAGCCACAAGCAGTTGTTGTCGCTGCTGGAGATCAGCCAGGAGGTGAGTTCGACCTTTAATCTATCGCACCTGCTCGAGAAGATTGTCGACTATATGTTCCAGGTGATGCTGATTGAACGGGCCATTATAATGCTCACCCAGGGGGCCGGACTACCTTTGCCAATGAAGGTTGCAGTGCGGCGAGGCATGCGCAGCGATGCGATTCCAGTGAGTCGAACAATTGTGAATACTGTTTTGCACGATAGGGTCTCGGTGGCAACGGCGAATGCCCTGGAGGATCCACGGTTTCGCACCAGAGATAGTGTTGTGGAACAGCAGATTCGCTCGGCCATGTGTGTACCGCTGCTGCGCGAGGGCAAGGTGGTTGGAGTGATCTACGTTGACTCGCGGAATCCGGCAGTGACTTTTGAGCAGGAAGATTTACGGTTTCTTACGATTCTGGCGAACCTTACGTCCATTGCGATTGAAAATGCCACTCGCGTGAACAGACTGGAATTAGAGATCAGCGGATGGCGCGAGGAGTGTAAGCCGGACGAATACATCATTGGCGAATCGCCCAAGAGCGTTCAGCTGTACGAGCTCATTAAGCGGGTAGCGGGAAGCAGTGTGACGGTGCTGTTGATGGGGGAAAGCGGGACGGGGAAAGAGTTGGTAGCCCGCGCTATCCATCAGTTGAGTCCGCGGCATGAGAGTCCCTTTGTAACCATCAATTGTGCGATCCTTTCAGAGAATCTGTTGGAGAGCGAGTTGTTCGGCTACGAGAAGGGTGCATTCACGGGGGCTGTGAAGTCAAAGCCGGGGCGGTTTGAAATTGCGAGCGATGGAACGGTCTTTCTCGACGAGATTGGCGAGATCAGCCCGGCGTTTCAGTCCAAATTGCTGCGGGTACTGGAGGGTGCCGGATTTGAGCGCGTGGGCGGAATTAGAACCATTACCTCCAGCGCTCGTGTCATTGCGGCCACGAACAAGGATCTGGAGGCCGAGGTCGAAAAAGGCAAGTTTCGAAGTGACCTGTTTTACCGTCTGAATGTTTTCCCAATTTATCTCCCACCGCTCTGTGAGCGGAAAGAGGACATCCTGATTCTGGCCGACTATTTCCTCAACAAATTCGCCACAGAGAATGTTAAGCCTATTCAGGGTTTCACGGCGGATGCCAAGGCCTGGTTTTTGGAATATCACTGGCCGGGCAATGTGCGCGAGCTTAAAAATGTCATTGAGCGGGCCGTACTCCTCTGTGATGTGCAGCTCGTCACAAGAGCAATGCTTCTCGATCCGTGTGGCGGGGGGGAGGTATCCGGGCGGCTGGACCTGTCTACCAGCAAATCCCTCTGGAAACGAGAAGAGGAGGCGATAGTTAATGCCCTGCGAGAGGCAGGGTGGAATAAAACCAAAGCCGCAAAAATCCTTGGCATTGCACGTCATCAGCTCATTTATCGCATGAGCAAGTACCATATCGAAGAAGTTGATCTGGAAAAACCATAACCAGATCAGCGCGGTGGTGCGGCCAGCTGCTTGCGATGGGTGCCTGATCGGACGTAGTGAGCACAACGCAGGCTTCTTAACATCTCCAGTACATCTTGCGATGTGTTCAAAATCTTGAAGCGGTACTCCTGGTGCAACAATTCAGTTTAATCTGCCTATAGAGGTGAGCAATGACCGTGTATCAGATGATCAATTTGGTTGGTATGGCATCCTCGGCCACCAACAACGCTGCCGGGCCTGAGTACGTCACCATTCCTTACGAGAAGTTCTTTTCTCTGCTTCTGGTCATCAGCATCATTATTCTTGTTATAGGGATTGTGTTGCTGATTGTGCGGCATTTTCTAAGGTTTCTAGAGCAGCAGAGAGAAGAGGAAGCCTTGGCCTCCGGGTTCGAAAGACAGATGTTGCGGGAATTTGGCGGAGGAAGCGGGCCAACGGCTGAGCCAAGCTTGCATACGGCCCTTGGTGCTACTGCACAACAGGGGCCAGCCGATGACCACAGCCCACCAGTGCCTCAAGCGTCGTCGGGTTCTAAAAAAGCGGACATGGACCGTGCCGTGACAGAGCTGATAAGGAAGTTGCAAGCAGGAGGCCTTTACACAGGGACGGAGGGCACGATTTCACTGGGACAAGGTGGTGCTCAGGCGCAGATTATTCGTTTGCAGGAGAACAAGATTGCCCTAATCGTACCCTCCTACCAGTCAGAGCAATTCCTCGCGCAGTATGCAAAGCGCTTCGACTTTCTCTTTGTCCTTTTAAGCGGGAACCAGGTGCTTGTGATACAGAGGTATCAGGATTTCGTCGCGGACAGGATGTCATTCGATTAGTTACTCAATGTGCCCGAAAATATGGCGGGCATTTTGCGGATTTATCCGCCTCTGGTGGATAGCCCGGCCCCCATAGCTATAATGCCTAAGTAAGATTAAATCCCTGACGGGGACGTAACGATGTCGTTGCGAGGCGAATAATAAGCGATCTCCAAAGCATTGGTCGTATAGGAGTTGAGAATTAATAGTCGCTTTTAACAGCAGAATTGCTCAGAACTAACCGGGTGCAATTGGGTTGACGCTGTCCCTATATAGGTTATACTAATTATTGAGATGCTGTAAGCATCTCGGTGTCATTATGATGTTCTGTTGGGTGCATTTGATTTTTTCCTGAGGATCATTGTATTGACTAGGTACACACGACCAAATTCTATCATCACACTGACACTGCTGCTCGGTCTGGCATGGGTGTTCGGGTATGTATTTGTTTATGCAGCGGATGAAATCCACCTTAATGACGGCCGAATTGTAGTTGGTTCTATCATTGAAACAACAGATTCCTACGTTCTGGTCCGAACGACCCAGAGCGAGTTTCGCATTGATAGGTCTCGGATTGTGGACATTATACAGCAACGCGACATGAGCAAAGAAGAGATCGAGGGGGATATGGCATTGGAGGCAGGCCAGCTGGAGAAAGCCTTGAATCTATATCGTGAGGCACTGGCTCTGGGACAAAACGAAGAGGATCTGGACCGTAAGATTCGGAACGTGCAGAAGCTCATTAAGGACCGCGAAGAGCAGTATTTCGGCGAGTCGCTCAGGCAGATTGACGAGCTCATCCAAGAGGGGAGCTTGGACGCAGCAGAAGCAATGTTGCTCGAGATTCTCAAGTCGGTGCCAGAAGGCCCGACCCGCGAGCGTCTTGAGGTCAGGCGTGCCAAGATTCATTACCAAAAAGCCCTGGATTACCTTAATCGAGTGGACTATCTGAAGGCGGAAGATGAACTGCGGCGCTCCATAGCGATTCAGGAAGAATTTTATCCTGCTTATCTAAAGCTGGCCGAGCTCCTTTCCAAGCTTGCGCCCACTAAACGCGTTGCCATCCAGGAATATTTAAAAGGCATGGAATACGGCGAAGACTTACTCTCCGAGGAAGAAATGTCCGAGTACCACTTTTCCGTGGCGTCGTTGTATTATGAACTCAAGGATTACCTTCCTGCGATCAAGCACTTTCGGATTGTGGCTGACACGGGGATTATGAAAACCTTGCAATGTAAGATGCTCATGGCCGAGGGGTATTATAAGCTGGCTGATGCTGCTGAGCAAAATGCTAACGTGTCACAGGCCGTAGCATATCTGCAACAGGCAGTCGAGGTGCTGCCAAGTTTTAAAGAGAGCTGGTTTAAGTTGGGCTATCTCTATCTTAAGCAGAACAAGTGCAAGGAAGCCATTGATCATCTTGAGAAGGCCTTACGCATTGACAATTGGATTCCTGATGCGCATTATTACCTGGCTATGTGTTATCATAAAGAGAAGAACCAAGAGCGGGCGCTACGCGAGCTGGATAATGAGATTCTCTACAATCCAGCTAATTACAATGCGCTGTGCATGAGAGGGGAGATTTATTTTACTGGTGGGAAATATGAAGAGGCGACCGAGGATTTTAAAAAGGCACGTGTCATTGATGATCAGAAGTTTCGAGCCTATTTTGGCCTTGGCAAGGCGTATCTGAGGCTCAAGGACTTGGCAAAGGCTGAGGAAAATTTGAGACGTGTGCTGGACATCGAACCCAGGCATCCTGAAGCCATTCTGCTGATGGGAACGATTTATCGAGAACAGAAGCGCTATGAAGAGGCGCGGGAGCTGTTTCAGAAGGCTATCGAAACCCTGAAGCGCTACGAGCTATCACTCTCTGAAGAAAATAAGGCTATACTTACTACAGCGCTGAACGAACGTGGGGGGATTGAGTTGATCATGGATCGCCCACGCACGGCAATTGACGACTTTGAAGAGGCGCTTAACTATGATCCTCGTCGTGCAGAGACCTATTCTAACCTGGGGCAAGCCTACACAAAAATTGGCAGGATTCGGCAGGCGGAGAGTCACTATATTCACGCGATTGAGCTAGACCCTCAGAATCCTGACTATTATCTTGGGCTCGGGATTATCTATCATAATTACCTGAAGGAATTGGACAAAGCCGTTGAGTATTACACCAAATACATCTTATTTAACGGCCCCGACGCGCTAACGGTCAACAAGTGGATCGAAGAGTGCGGAGGAAAACCGGTCGATCTCACAGCAATAAAACAGTGAGCGGTCTACTTGGCGCGAAACCGCGTCCTCGCCTAGGCGAGGGCAAAGCGCTTCGGGGCGTCTCGCCCAGCCACTTTGATGCGATAGCTAACACTTCACTTTTCAACCAAATGATCTGCTTGCCGAGGCCGTTGGCAATTCTGATACTCTTTGCGCTTCTCACCCTCTCGAGCGCAAGTCTTCGATGTGCCGCTCACCGGCGGGAACTTCCCGTACATCCCTATGAAAATCTCTTGAGCATTCTGGCGGATTTTCAGTGGCATCTTGAGGACGACATCTACCGCTTTCCATATCCCCGGGATGCGGCTGGCAACAGTATCTTCAAGATTACCATTGTCCGACTGGCGAACTACCAGGAGCTTTATCCCGACAGATTTCGCGATATCGTGGCATTTGCCCGTGCGCAGGCCTATGAGCGCCTGGGGGATTATCAACAGGCGATTGCCAATTACCAGCAAGTGTTGGGCAATAACACGGAATTGAAACCACTGGCGCAAGAGAAGATGGCTATAGCCGAGGAATTTAATGAGATTATCAGCCAGCCGCTGGATCAGAGGACATTGCAGGGGTATATGGATGCCCTCAAGGATAAGATTGCACAGTTGAATCAGCTCATTACACTCTACGAGGGAACACCGTATGAGGCTCTGGCAAAGGTGGAGAAAGAAAACGCTGAGGTTGAATACGCTGTTTTGCTGATAGAGAATCGCATGGTAATAAGAGATGGGGTCGAAAAAGCCGTCATCCAAATCCAGAAGCTGATCCAGAACAATAGCGAGAGCAAGAGAACATATTCACATCTGGTACTTCTGGCGGATTTCTACTTTGCCCTGGCAAAGGAGTATGTTCTGCTGAACGATCCGGAACAGGCTGCTTTCAAAATAGAAGAGTTCGAGGCTCTTGTGTCGGCCGCGCGCGCTCAGTACTACCAAGTTGAGCAGGCCGATGGGTATGAAGAGAAGCTTGAGGCCAGAGCTAAGTTGAAGGCGCTCGGTGAGTTTACAAACACGATTGCCGCGCGAGCCAAGTAATTGAGCAGTCGGGGAGTTTTCTATAACGCCGACTGCTCATAATGACTAATGATATG
>CAZVVA010000060.1:0-18699 GCA_964630455.1 uncultured Candidatus Sumerlaeota bacterium | reverse complement strand
CTTTTTCTAAAGGGTTCCCCTCGCAATATTAGTTAATCCTCTGTGCCTCCGTGTCTCCGTGGTAAAATTGAAATACCAGAAGGTTGACTTTTCCTTGCGTTTCTGCGACCTTGCTGCTTTGATTTCCTTACAATCTTAAAAATCCATCTATCTTCCTATCAACAGCCATGTCAACTAAAGAACTCGAGCTTTTTCAGAAACTTCTCAACATCATGGCCACTCTCCTGGGCCCAAAAGGCTGCCCATGGGACAAAGAGCAAACACATCATTCTCTTAAACCCTTTCTCATCGAAGAAGCCTACGAAGTCAACGAGAGCATTGACAACTCAGACTTTGAAGCGCTGAAGGAAGAACTTGGCGACCTCATGCTCCAGATCGTCTTTCATGCCGAACTTGCAAAGCTGGCCAAAAATTTTACTATTACCGATGTGCTTCAGGGTGTTTGTAACAAAATGATTCACCGTCATCCCCATGTCTTTGCCTCTGATAAGTTAAAAACATCCGCCGAGGTCCTTAAAAACTGGGAACATCTTAAAACACAGGAAAAGCAGCAAGATTCCGATTCGTCTATCCTTTCTGGTATTCCCATTCAACTGCCAGCGCTAATTCGCGCCCACCGTATTCAGGATCGTGCCGCACGCGTGGGCTTCGACTGGGAACATACACAGGACGTAATCAACAAAGTCGAAGAAGAGCTCGCAGAGCTCAAAGCCTCCCGGGCATCCGAAGATCCTAAAAAAATTGAAGAAGAATTTGGCGACACTCTCTTTGCCTTGGTCAACCTCTCGCGCTTCCTTTCCGTCCATCCTGAAGAGGCATTGCAAAAAACAATCTCAAAATTCATCAAGCGATTTAAATACATCGAACAAAAAGGTCGCGAATGTAATAAGAACCTGAAAGACATGACCTTTGAAGAAATGGACAAATTATGGGAGGAGTCTAAAACTGCTGAGTCGTAATTGCCACCATGCAAAAGCCTGCATTCATCTCTTTGTAGGGGCGATCCGGCGGATCGCCTTCCTTGCCCCTGGTAAAGAAGATGACCATTCAAAAGCCAACCCAGCACGCGGACATAAAACGCGGCGACACTGAACAACCAGCCAAAACGAAATCCAGGATCAGCCGCCTCGCCATAGCAAGCCTGCTCCTGGGCATCTTTATTCTCTTTCCTCACCTCGCCGTTCTATTTGGCTTTGCCGCTGTAATTACTGCTGTTGCTGCCCAGCGTTTGATTGCCCGAAGCCCCAGCAAATTAAGAGGTCATGGACTAGCAACTGCTGGCATAGTGCTAGGAATAGTCGGCTTAGTGTTTTTTCCACTCATCGAGGTTCTCCAAGCTCGACTCATCCGAAGATTACCCCGAGCGTGGGTTCGACCAGTAGCAAACTTTACAGGAATGGAAATGGCTGTATTTGGCAGCTTTGGTGGAAGGTTCGCGCGGGCAAAATCGCACTTACGAACCATAGCTATGGCGCTGGAGGCTTACTATAAGGACCATAATTCATATCCTGCATGGGCCAAAGGTGAAAACGGGGCAAATAGCTTTGCCGGACCTAATAGCGGCGCTTATCATATCCATACCTTTCGCATCTGGAAAAATGAGAACGAAGTGGGGACGTTTTATACTTTAACCTCTCCCCTGGCTTATATGACGCAATATTTTTCTGATCCATGGGCTGATACCATGCGCGTGACTTATGGCTATTATGCAGACGAAAATGGCTGGATACTTTACAGCTGGGGCCCCGATCACGACGAGAACGCCATAGAGGGGTCGGATTTAGAACCTGACGTAGAGATGGTCTATCGCAGCGTAACATCTCAGCCGTCTCTCACTCTCATTTCAGGCACTAGCTCATCATCACATGAGGCATATACGTATGATGTCACTAACGGCACCATTAGCCCGGGCGACATCTGGCGCATTAGAGACTGCTATTCATTGCCTTTGGAAATTAGACCACTAATAATAAAGCACTGAACCCGCTTTGATGGGAGGCGTCAGGAGGTGCAGGCACTATGTTCTGTCCGAAATGTGGCAGTGAATTGGACGAAGGCGCAAAGCTTTGTCCCAAATGTGGGGTAGGGCTGTCTATGGAATCGCCGCCAACAGGTTCTCATCAAGAACCCCCAACAAAGCGGAAATTCTCTGTACTGGCAATTATTAGTCTTGTCTTGGCTGTCTTAATTCTTTATCCAATGTACGCTCCTATTTTTGGCATTTCTGCCATGATTACGGGAGCTGGTGCGTTGGTTCTAATTGCTCGAAGCCAGGGCAAACTACGAGGTCACATTTTGGCCCTTGCTGCTGTTGCTCTGGGAGCAGTCGGCACAGTATTCTTTCCCGTTATTTTTACGCTGGAAGCAAGAGTCATTCGGGCATTGCCCCCATCCATGGGCCGCCCTGTGGCTAGGTTCACGGGTTTGGGTATGATGGTATATGGCGCAGCTCGCGCACGCGCCTCACGTGTTAGAACTGATTTACGCACCATAGCTACGGCGCTAGAGGCCTATTATCGCGACCATAACTCCTATCCAGCATACGCTACAGGCCAGGCAGCAGCAAATAGCTTCGCCGGCTCCCAGGCCGGCGCCTATCACATCCACACATTTAGAATATGGCGAGACCAGGGTGAAGTTGGCAAATTTGCAACCCTGACTACTCCAGTGGCCTACTTATCACACTACCTTCCAGACCCCTTTGCATGGACCAGAGGCGCTACCTATGGCTATTATTCGGATGGAACCGGCTACATACTTTACAGCTGGGGACCGGATATGGATGAGCGCCTTAACCATAGCTGGGATTTAGAGCCCGATGTAGAAATGGTTTACAAAAGCGCCATATCGCAGCCTTCGCCTACACTGATTGCAGGCACCAGCTCATCACCGGCCCATGAGCAATATACATACGATCCCACAAACGGCACCTATAATAGCCCAGGCGACATCTGGCGCGTAAAACAGTGATTTCCAAAATTATTCTAGGCGCTAACATCAAAATGAAACCTCAAATAATGCGACAAAGTATGTACCGCCCTAGAATGGTTATTAAAATCGTAGGGGCAACCCTTGCGGTTGCCCAAAACAATAAATCATGGGCAGGCACGAGGCCTGCCCCTACGAATGGACGAAATCGTCCATCACCAATGTAATAAATATTGTAATGTTTCACAAAGCGTCTCTATAACACCAATCAACACCACGCTCTGTCGTACACACGAGAAATTTTCGTAGGGGCAACCCTTGTGGTTGCCCAAATATCTCTGCAGCAAAGCCATTCGACATGAACACTAAATACATAGAGCGCTACTCCCTCTGGTCGGCAGCAATCGCGGGGGCCGGAGTAATGAGCCTTGAGATATCCGGCTCCCGTATAGTAGCACCCTATTTCGGCACTGGAGTTTGGGTCTGGAGCTGCTTGATATCAGCAACCCTGGCAGGACTAGCATTAGGATATCACCGCGCAGGGAAAAAAGCCTCAGAGGAAGGTGCCGAATTTCTTATCCCACGACTGTTTTTCCGCTCCGCACTCTATGTATTAGTCGTAATAGCAATTTTTCATCGCCCATTACTTTTTCTTTTTACGTATCTAGGCTATCTAGCTGGAAGCCTGGGAAGTACTGCCGTATTTTTCCTTTACCCCATGTATTGTCTGGGCCAGGTCCTTCCTTATGCTGTGCGCTGGATGAAAAGTGGTAACGAGCAGGCATCTTGGCGCGCAGGACGAATTTATTCTCTCTCTACGCTCGGCAGTATTTTCGGCACCTTACTCACAGGTCTCGGACTAGCGACCTGTTTTGGGGTGCAACTCTTAATAGCTTTTTGGGTATTAATATTCCTTATTGTATCGGCCCGGGGAAGGCGCCTGAGCGGCAAGCGTCCACTATATGGAAGTTTTAAACTTTTGTTCTTTGCGATAATACACTTAACAATGTCTCTATTTTTGCCCCCATTCTACTATTCTGATCCATCACCTGTTTATAGCAGTGGAGCCTACGGCGAGATAATGATTTTTCAAGGCGACCCCATGGTAATGAGTATAGATGGATTGCCCCAAACAGGATTACCACAAGAACTCCTCAAGCGAAAAGTATCGGAAGACTATTTCTATAACCAGCGCTACTTTTTGCCCTTGCTTAAGCGAATACGCCCGGAAGGAAAAGAGGCACTGGTCATCGGCCTGGGTGGCGGTTTAATGGAAAAGGTATTCAAGTCCGTAGGTGTAAATTGTGAATTTGTAGAACTCAATCCCAAAGTAATAGATTTTGCCCGCGAGTATTTTCAGGTAACGTCCCCCGTCTACCACTCAGATGGCAGATGGTTTTTAAGAAAGAGCAAGAAGAAATACGACTTCATAGTTCTTGACGTCTACCAATCAGACCAATTGGGCTGGAATATGTTGAGCCTTGAGGCATTGGAGCTCGCTACGAAACGCCTGGAAAATGACGGTATTTTAGCAGTTCATCTCTTAAGCTTCGCCAAGTCTAGTCGTATAAACAATTCCATAAGCCGAACATTGAGAAAAAGTTTTCCTTATGTTGAGGTAATATCCGCTTATCCAGACAGCCCAGTCCAGCTGCAGAGTTTATTTCTCTTTGCATCTCGCGAGCCTATGATGCTGCCAGATAGTGTACCCGGAGTGGCAGACTTGAAAGAGTTTCAATTGAATTTACCTACCCAAAAGGGAGTTATGTTGAGAGACGGTTACTTCCCTTTGGAACTTGCCTGGGCAGGAATAGCACAAGAGTGGCGCGGGAATTTTAGAGCACATAAATTCGGACTATATGATGCTGGGATCCTGGGTATGGCAATAGCAGGATTTATGGACGCACAGATAAGATCTAAGACTAGTCGTGCTAAACTTAATATGAGAGAGATTGCGCAGCACTTCGCAGCGTTCAAGAATCACTATGGACGCCTCCCCGATAATCAAGAGGGGTTAAGATCTCTAGAAAAGCATTATAAACAGCAGGGTCTGACTGAAGAGATACTTAAAATTCAACAACTAATAATAGACCCATTTAGCGAACACCGAGAGTTTCTATTCTATCGCTATTCTAATACACCGAATGAGCTAGTAGTCATTGGAAGCCGTGGGCCAGACCAAGATATTGATTTTCTATCCGAATTCATTAAGCTTACGGAGAAGACAGATCAAGAAAACTTTTGGTACTGGCTATTAGGACAAAGAATGAATAAACAATTCATTCAACTAATCTACGATCCCACCAATGGAACTATCAGTAATGGAGACATTATCTATTTAATTGATCAGTAGAATTGTAAGAGTCTTCGCCATAATGAATTTAATCCCAAAATTTTTTAGTTCGTTCTTCTACTAAGCTCTTTATATATATAAGTACTATATATAAAGCTAGTTATAGAAGTAGAGACAAGAATTATGGGGAATACACAGCCAAGGTATGAATTTTGAGTGATAAGGCATGTTAACAACCGGCACTTTGTTTTTCAGAAAAGATTAACAGCATTTAGTCGTAAAAAGAAAATGAAAAACATTTATTTAGATTATCAACAATCTTGCCCTTACTTTGTGAACCATTCTATAGGATGATTGGCAGATTTACCGCCGCAAGATTCTCCCAGAAAGGCCATCATACTCCACCAAATGCCTGTATATAATAATCCACAGGGTTATCCACAGGCAAAAACAGGTTCTAATTCTGGGAAAAAGCCACCCCTCTTTATGTTAAATACTTGATATAATAAGAGTTACAAGGACAAAGCCGCTTATCCTCCAGAATTGGAGTTTTTGAGTTATCCACAGGTAGAATTTGCGTGCTAAATGCTGGTAAAGCGTTGGTCAAAGCTCACAATTTAGAAACATTTGTATGGATTCAGCGCAGTAAACGGCCCTTCTCGCGAATGGAGTTTTCCACAACCGCTTGTCTTCCTCCATTGACGATTCCTCTTGGCATGAATAAGGCCGAAAAGGAAAAGGCTCTTGACATATGCGAGGCAATCTCTCTATAAGTATGGCTTTGTTTGGCTAGCAAGGGGAAAGCACAATAATGAAGAGAACATTTCAGCCCAGCAAGATAAAGAAGAAAAGTAAGCATGGCTTTCGCAAGCGCATGAGCAGCAAAGGGGGAAAGCGTATTATTAAGCGTAGGCGCGCAAGGGGGCGCCAGCGCCTGTCGCATTAGTCCGCAACCATGCTACACGTTATTATGAGAGAACGCTTTACCCACGCGCATCGGATTCACAAAACTTCGGATTATGATTACGTTTATACAAACGGCAAGGTTCTTGGGAACAGCAGACTGGTTCTCTACTACGCATATAAGAATAGAGACGAACCAACGCGTCTCGGCATGACGGTATCTCGTAAGCACGGCAACGCGGTGGTGCGCAACCGCCTGAAGCGACTAGTGCGCGAGTCGTTTAGAAAACTTCTGCCATATCTCGCTCCTGGCTATGACATTGTTGTCCACTATCGCCGCTCCTGCGGTTCCGTATGCCATGCTAACGTGCTAACCAGTCTTCAAACACTCTTAGCAAAGACAGGCATACTCAAGTCAAATGAAGAGGATTGATTCGATGATACGCCGCATTCTGTTACATGTAGTTCTATTTTATCAGCGCTATATTTCTATTTTTCTTCCAAATTGCTGTCGTTTTGTTCCCTCTTGTTCAAACTACGCCGCAGAAGTCCTACAGCGAAAGGCATTGGTACCAGGCCTCTGGCTTATTGTGAGGCGAATCATCAAATGCCACCCTCTTCATCCTAGCGGGATTGACCCCGTGCCGTAAAAGTTAATGCGAAGAAATAGTAGAAGGGGAATAGTCAGAGGGTTAGTACCCGAATATTTAAAGAGCGTGCCGTGGGCTTGATGTCCCGAAGCTGCTCAAAGTATTGCGCAAATCCCGGTCGCCCATAGAGGCGAGTTAGAGTATAACAGTCAATGGATAAACGCTGGATACTTTTTCTACTCGTTCTGTTTCTCATCATTAACTTCTACAGCATGATGATGAGGCCCCCTGAGGAGCCGGAGGCTCCGGAAGGTGCAGCTGTCGAGCGGGGCGAGGTTGAGGTTGTGGAAAAACCCGGGGCAGAGGAAACGCCGACTGCCCGTCGCCGCACTGAGACCATCTCCGTGGCCGAGGAGCTTACTGCCGGTGACTTTGAGGCTGCGGAAAAGATAACAGTCACCACCGACTTCTACCACATTGTCTTCAGCACCCTGGGCGCACGTCCTATCAGCTGGCAAATTATTGACCCCAAATATGTCTCCACCCAATACAACGAAATAAGCAAGCCCATTCAATTAATACCCCAGGTGGCAAATCCTGGAGGCCGTGAATATCCGCTGGAAATTGACTTGCGCGAATTTAATGCTGGCGGATACAGCAAGTTCAATCAGATGGTATTTACGTCTGAGCGATCTATAGGTCGCCACGGGAATACCATCCTAACGTTTACATCCCCGCCGGTAGAAGGTATCAGCCTCAAAAAGGTCATTAGCATCCCAACGAGTGGCTACTTGTGTGATCTCCGTGTCACAGTTGAAAACACAACTGATGCCAGGTACCGCTTCGACTACGACGGCAGGGGTTTGAGTGTTTCATGGGGCGCTGGAATCGGTTCAACTGAGCCACTCGAGCCCGGGCATCACTATGACGTGAAAGCCATATTCAAGGGAGCCGCAAAGCCGAAAGGCGTAGTTCCGAAAAAAGACAAGCCGTTTGAGTATGCAGGTCCAGTTGAATGGGCCGGTCTTCAGACGCGATTTTTCCTCACCGCTATTGTCCCTGTCTCTGACACATCAATTGCCGTTCTCGGCCAGGTTAAGTATCGGAACATTACCGAGGAATATTCAAATCCGGAAAACAAACTGGCCCCACCAATGTCAATGGAGCTATTTCATCCTCAGTTTACCCTGGAGCCCGGTGAAGCGAAGGAATATGAGTATAAGCTCTTTGTCGGTCCGAAAGAGTATAATATTCTCAAAGCCGCCGAGCACAATCTTGCCAAGGTTCTCTTCCATACGAGCTTTAGGTGGATGAGAGCTCTCTGCGTTGGGCTGCTAAAGATGCTGCAGTATTTGAACCTCATACTGAATAACTACGGCCTGGCTATTATTGTTATGACCATCCTGACGCGCGTCGTCATGCATCCGCTCACACACAAAGGTATGAAAATTCAGGCTAAAGCCATGGCCGAGCAACAGAAAATCAAGCCGTATATTGACGAAATCACGAAGAAGTATAAGGATAATCCCCAGAAAAGAAATCAGGAGACCATGAAGCTCTATAAGCAGCATGGGATTAATCCCTTTGGTATGTTGCGCGGCTGCTTTCCCATGATGCTCCAGATGCCGATATTCTTTGCCCTCTATCGGCTGCTCAGCCAGGCAATTGATCTGCGCCAGCAGGGATTCCTCTGGATCAAGGATCTTTCCGGTCCAGACGCATTGCTCAAGTTTGACTTCAGCATTCCCCTCCTGGGTCCCTATTTAAACATCCTGCCCCTCATTATGGGCCTGTCGCAATTTATGGTTTCGCGCTTTTCCACAACAAACATTAAAGATCCAACACAGCGCCAGATGATGTTTATGATGCCAATAGTATTTACCTTCATTCTCTACAACCTACCCTCCGGACTAGTGCTCTATTGGTTGGTATCCAACATCTGGCAAAGTGTTCATCAATTGATAGCCAATAAGCTGGTTAAGAAGGAGAAAGCAAGCCCGGTCTCGGCAACATAAACAAGCATGTTTTGCGAGTCAAAGAAGGCGCAAGCAGGGGAAACAAATCGCATCATGAAGTATAGTTAGGAGTGAGGCAAATGAGTGAGATCGAAATCACGGCAAAGAACATTGAGGAGGCGATGCAGTTAGCTATGGAGATGCTACAGGCGCCACGCGAGGCTATTGAGCTTATTCGTGTTGATGAGGCCGACGACACCCTCGAAGGCGCCGAACCGCTTGAGGTACGCGTCAAGGTTGGCCGAAAGATAGACTATCTCGTCCAGCAAGCACGTGAAAAAATTACTGGAATCCTAAAGCACATGGAAATGCTTGCTGAGGTACGAACACAGCTGGCTGGTAATATGATTAAGGTTAACCTGACCACAAGAGATGGCTCGATTCTGATCGGCAGAAAAGGCGAGACCCTCGAAGCTCTCCAGCACATCGTCAACCGCATGGTGAACCGCGGCGGTAGAGAACAGCTCTTCGTATTACTGGATGTGGAAAACTACAAAGAGCGCCGTCATGCGCGCCTGGAGCGCGAGGCAAAAAGCGCCGCCAATAAAGTCGTCGAAACAGGGAAAGAGATTGTTCTCGAGCCAATGCCGGCAGGCGACCGTAAAATAATTCATAACTTCCTGAAGTCATTCGAAGGTGTCAGAACCTACAGCCGTGGCCAAGAGGGAGAACGGCAGGTTATAGTTGCCCTCCAGCAAAAGGAAGCAAACGACCTTCTGGAGCCTTCTGGCAACACTGGCTGAGCCGTTTTCGGCCCATCTCGCTAATCTTCGTTATTTGGTTTCACGCGATGTACAATCAGGATACAATCGTTGCCCGGGCAACGCCGCCTGGTGAAGGTGCTATTGCCATTGTCCGCATGAGCGGGAATGGAGTACTTGAAATTTTGCAGTCCGTATATCGTCCTGCCAGAGCTCGTCTTCCTATTGAGCGCCTCAAACCCAACGTTCTCACTCTAGGAGCAATTATTGATCCCGCAACAGGAGAAAAAATTGACACTGTTTTGCTGGCGCTTATGCGAGCCCCGCGAAGTTATACGGGTGAAGACATAATTGAAATCCACTGTCATGGTGGCCCTTCTGTCGTACGGCGCATCATGGAAGTCTTGCTAGATAAGGGTGCGCGCCTCGCGGACCCGGGAGAGTTTACCCGCCGCGCATTCCTTAACGGCCGCCTCGATCTTGCACAGGCCGAAGCTGTCTGCGATCTCATCCAAGCATCAACAGACGCTGCGCGCACCATTGCCTTGCGCCAGCTCAACGGCCAGCTATCGACAGTGATTACGGGCCTGCGCGATCGATTGATTGAAGTTGCCGCTGAAATCGAAGCCCGCCTGGATTTCCCTGACGAGCAAATTCCTGAACCAAATCTTCGGGCAATGCACAAGACAATTGCTGAGGTTGAAGCAAAAGTTGAACAGCTCCTGCGCGAAGGGAAAAAGGGCCGCGTCTATCGCGAGGGTGTTCGGGTCGTGTTTGTGGGAAGGCCGAATACAGGCAAATCCAGCCTCTTTAATGCCATGCTTGGCCGCGAGCGTGCGATCGTGACCGCACATCCCGGAACTACACGTGATAGCATTGAAGGCACGGTTGATCTGCGTGGTGTCCCGGTTACGTACATTGACACCGCCGGACTCCGCGCGGCAGCGGGCGAAATCGAAATCGCAAGTGCATGCCGCACTGAAGGCGAGATCAAAATCGCTGACCTCGTGCTCTTTCTTGTAGATGTCAGCGAGCCCTTACAGCCCGAGGACATAGATTGCTATGCACCCGTAAAGCAGGCTAGCCAAATGTGTGTGCTGAACAAGATTGATCTTCGCGAGCAACTTGATCAAAAAAAGGTAAAAGTCGCACTTGCAATTCCAGACAGCGTGCCTTTTGTTCGACTTTCAGCCTTAAAGCGCACAGGTCTGGACGCGCTTGAAAATCTGATTATTCGGGAACTGGTTGAAGAACAACGCGGCATCGAGAGCGAAGACTTTCTGGTGTCGAACATCAGGCATATAACGACCCTGGAGCAGATCAAGCAGAGCCTCGCGCGAGTTTTGCAAGGGCTGAACAACAACCTTTCCCGTCCTGAATTAGGAATCGACTCCGGCGAACTCATCATGGTAGATCTCAATGAGGCACTGGGTAAGCTCGGCGCTATCGTAGGCCTCACCATAGACTCTGAGATTCTCGATAGCGTCTTCAGCCGGTTCTGCATTGGAAAGTAGGGGCAACGCTCGCGGGTGCGCAAAACGATATGGCACGAGGCGTGTTCTTACAATATTGTAGGGGCGTTTAATTAAACGCCCCTACGCACCATAGACCCCGAATAACCGAAAAAGGAGATGACCTGGTGGCAAAAGAGAAGGAATTTGTCAAGGAACTGACTTCTAAAAGCGAGGATTTCTCTCAGTGGTATGTGGATGTAATTCGCAAAACCGACATGGCCGATTACTCCAGCATCAAGGGCTGCATGGTGATTAAGCCCTATGGCTATGCCTTGTGGGAGAACATCCGCGACGCGCTGGACCGCCGCATCAAAGCCACCGGCCACCAGAACGCCTATTTCCCCCTCTTCGTTCCCGAAAGCCTGCTGCGCCTGGAAGCTGAGCACGTCGAAGGCTTTGCCCCGGAGGTTGCCTGGGTCACTCACGGCGGCGATGAAAAACTCGAAGAGCGCCTTGCCATCCGCCCGACCTCCGAGGCTATTATTTGCAGCATCTACGCCAAGTGGATTCAGTCTTACCGCGACCTTCCCATTCTCATTAACCAGTGGGCCAACATCGTCCGCTGGGAAAAGGTCACACGCCTGTTCCTGCGTACCACGGAGTTTCTCTGGCAGGAGGGGCACACCTGCCATAGCACCGAAGAAGAAGCGCAGGAAGAAACAATTAAAATGCTGAATGTATATAAAGAGTTTCTGGAGACGGAGCTCGCAACCCCTGTGATTATGGGGCTAAAAACCGAAAGAGAAAAGTTCGCTGGTGCTTTGCGCACGTACACCATTGAGGCACTGATGGCAGATGGTAAAGCGCTTCAGGGCGGAACTTCGCACAACCTGGGCCAGCACTTTGCCAAAGTCTTCAATATTAAGTTCCTTGATGAAGACCAGAGAGAAAAGTACGTCTGGCAAACCTCCTGGGGCGTGAGCACGCGACTGGTGGGTGGCGTGGTCATGGTACATGGCGACGACGCTGGCCTGGTATTGCCTCCGCGCATCGCCCCGATTCAGGTGGTGTTCGTGCCGATCTATTTTGAACCCACAAAGCAAGAGATCAAAGCCAAGGTGACCGCTCTGGCCGAGCAACTTTCTGGAATTCGTGTTGAAGCAGATCTGCGCGACACTTTCACCCCCGGCTGGAAATTTAATCACTGGGAGATGAAGGGTGTCCCTTTACGCATAGAAGTCGGGCCAAAAGATATTGCCAAGCACCAGGTAGTGATTGTTAGGCGCGACACACGCGAAAAGATCTTTATCCCAGAAACCGAAATGCGCGCTACTGTCGAGCGGCTCCTTGTTGATATTCAACGCTCGCTTTTCGACCGGGCTACTGCGTTTCTGAAAGAAAACACCCGCAGCGTCACGGACTACGACGAGTTTCAAAACCTAATTGAAAGCAAGCGTGGCTTCCTCGTGGCAGACTGGTGCGGCCAGGACGCCTGCGAGGAGAAGATCAAACAAGACACAAAGGCCACCATCCGCTGCATTCCCTTTGATCTCTCCGCTTCGCCACAGGCCACATGTATCTGTTGTGGAAGCAAAGCAAACCACAGAGTCTATTTTGCCCGGGCCTATTGATGCAGTCGAGGGCGCACAAAACGAAAAGCACACCATCATCAATGGCAACGTTCTTCATTCTCGTGTGGGGGAAGCTGCGCCGCACCTACCTCCGCTATGTGCGCATGGATTACGTGCACCAGAGCCATGCGCGTCGCCATGGCGAGTGTCGCCGCTGTGGCCGCTGCTGTTTCATGCTCTTTCGCTGCCCTTTTTATCACTTGGAAGACGGGCTGCCAGCATGTCGCATTCACGAAACCAAGCCGCGCGTATGCCGCATCTTTCCTATTGATGAACGCGACTTGCGAGACCGCGATCTTGTGGCGAATAATATTCCATGTGGCTACTTCTTTAATGAATGTGAAACCACTAGGACACCAAACAGCACAAACTCATCATAACTAGCGCCTTCAGCAATCCGAGCTGCTGCACAACTGGTATGGTAGAACAGGCTTCTAGCCTGTTAAAAAAAACAAGAAGATTACAAATGCAGAAGCCCCAGCCTTCACTCATTCACCAAAACGCGCCCTTCATCGCTTTCTTCGGCCTTCTAATCCTCCTATTGCTCTCACATTTTTATCCCCAGCAAGCCTATCCGTTCCGCTCGCTCTTCATAGTTGGGTCCATCTGCCTGACTCTGCTGGTTGTGTTGCTGCGCTGTCTCCCGCAGTCTTCGCTCGACCGATCACAAATCCTCTGGCTCTGCGCTTATTGCCTATTTCTCTGCTGGAGTGTGGTAGCCGCACTCCGCGCACCGCTGATATCAGAGGCCAGGCCCGCAATGGTCTCTTTCCTCGAAGGTCTGTGGGTGCTAATCATCGCAGTATTGATATTAAGAAGCAGCGCTGCTATCAAGCTGGCGAATGCGTACCAGCCGCTACGGTTGGTGACGAGTTTTTTTGTTATTACTGCGCTGCTGCTCTGCCTCTATGCGATTTATCAGTACGCGTGGGGATTCAGCCGCTTGTATGAACAACTCAAAGGGCAGGAGCAATTCCTTGGCATGGATCGTATTGAGTGGGGCATTTTGCATGCACTTAAGGAAAAACGGGTGTTTGCCAGCTTTGGCAATGCGAATGTCTTTGCTGGATTTCTCGCGCTGGCTTTCCCGTTTCTGCTCGCTTCAGCTGCTGAGCAACGCCGCACATGGCTGAGACTGGCTCTATTTGCGCAAATAGCACTTACGTGTTTGGTGCTCTATCTGACAAAATCGCGTGGCGGCATTCTATGCGCAGTGCTGGCAATTATCCTTACTCTTCTGCTCCTTAACCGCCGGCTCCTTCTTCAGCACGCAAAGACCATTCGTATAGCATTCCTCAGCGCAATTGTTCTACTGCTTCTTTTCGCCGGCCTCCTGCTCCGCACTGCAGCCCTGGCTCCACCATCTGGAGAGGTCCGCCCAAACGCCCTGATCCAGCGTCTCACTAACCTGACCACTGTGAGAGAGCGCCTCTTCTACATGAAGATCGGCGTCCAGATGATTCCACGTGCCCCTTTGCTTGGCAATGGCCTTGGTGCGTATGGGGTTCTGTATCCTCAATATCGCCTGCCACAAGCTCAGGAATCCAGATACGTACACAACTTCCCAGCACAACTCTGGATTGAACAAGGCTTAATCGGCCTTGTTGTGTTCCTGATTTTTGCACTAGGGGTTCTTGTGCGGGGAGTGAGAATATACTGGAGTACGGAGGATAAACGCCAGGCTGCACTGCTCGCACCCATAATTGTAGGGTATGGCATTTTTCTCTTCAACGGGCTAATGGAATATACATTTTACGTTCGTGAGATTTTCCTGGATTGGTGTCTCCTTGGAGGGGTGATAGTTGGATGCAGTGGAATTCGTAGGGGCACTACAAGCCGTGCCCTTAATCAAAGAGGAGTTGAGGCAATGGGAGAGGTGGTGTCTGGCAAGAATGGGGCAGGCCGAGTCCTCATTTTTATCTTGGGCCTGGCGCCAATAATTCTTTTACCCTCTTTTCTCGTACGGCCTGCTGTGGGCTCGTTTTATGCTTATCATGGTGACCAAGCGGTACGTGAGGGCAATAAGGCCCGTGCACTGATGCTCTACCGTCGCGCGTACGCTTGGGATCCCGCTCATTCGGTCCACGCCGTGCGTCTTGGCCGTACGCAGTTTGATCTCGGACAGTTTGAGCTCGGCATTCTCAAGATGAAGCGTGCAATCCAGCTCAACCCCTACTCTGCATCCCTTCGGCATGAGCTGGCTCAGGCATATCGTCGTATATTACAGTACCCGGAAGCCATACACTACGAGCAACAGGCAGTGCGTTGCTACCCTCTTCATCCGCTCTACCACTATCACCTGTCGCTACTATATGAGCAGATAGGCGATATGGACGCTGCCCTTCGTGAGGCAGAGCAGGCCCTTATCGTCGAGAGCCCTTTCCGGGCAGTCTACAAAGGCCATCTCAAACAGCTCGGGGAAAAGGTAAAAGAAGGCAAGAGTAGAGACAGAAAGCCCCCCAATAGATTCTAAGAAGAAACCGTCACGTACCAAAGTCGGAGGACATCATACAACTGAACCCAGGTTTATGCGCCATCAGCGGCGCATTGGAAGTCTTAGCCGATGCCGGCCTTATGGTATGCGTCATCGGGCTTGTAGAGCATACGCCCGCAATGTTCGCATACATACACATCTTCGGCAAGCGATGTCAAGTTCGACAGCGGCACCGAAATGTAACACCCACTGCAAGTATTGCGCTCCAGCCGCGCAATTGCAGTCTGGCCATAGCGCTGCTTTAATACCTCGTACTTCTCTAACACCTCAGGGTCCACTTCTGTCTTGCAACGGTCAATCTCAGCTTCTGCTTTCCGCTTTTCTGCCTTTTTAGCAAAGTCAGTTTTGAACTCGAGCTCCTGCAGTCTGATCAACGCTGACAACGTGTCTAACACCCTTCTGTTCACCTCCTTTCTCTTAGAGGAGTGCGGATTTGATATTCCGCTTACTTCCTTCGGTCCCTTATTAGTATTACTTAGCATTTTTTGTACCAAAATTTGTCCCACTCGGGAAATATTTGCAGCCATCAATGCTAAGACCCAAATTTACAGGCAAAAAGGCCCTCAGAAAAATCTTAGATATTTTCTTTCACAAATCCCAGACTTGTCTCCTGCTATTAGAACTGATAGCAAAGTTTCAAAATAAAACTGCACCACTCCCTATTTTCACCTTCAGAATACCCGGTAGGTCAAACCGGTGTCAAGAGAAAAATTTCATATGTAACCTCTTTCAATGCAAGCTCCTTAAATACCGACCATTTTGCCCATACGAAGGTTTGGCGAAGACACGCCCTGTTTTAGTGCACAGCACCTTACTATTTTTTGATAGGAAATTAAAATAATGGCCCTTGTCATTGGTTAATTTCTTCTTGGTTTTGTAAGAATGTGCACAATTGTCACATACCCTGAGGCAAATTAGATAAAGTGTGCCAATTTGACCATATGACGTTTTGCCTTCACATCCAGCATATGTCCCGATAACAAATTTGCGTTATGCAGTTGCACATGTAAAAGACCCGCCCTATCATGTTTTGATTGAATGAACCGCATATAGTCAATGATCCCCAGGCTAATAAGGAATACCCAGCAGAGGAATATTACTCAGTTGGTGATTCTGGCTCGTGAAGCAAGCGCCGGATTTCGCCGATTAAAACTTCAGCGTCGAAAGGCTTGACCAAGTAGGCCGACGCCCCTAGTCCCACTGCACGTTCCCGCGTTTGTTCCCCCTCGTCTGCTGTGACTACGACTACTGGTAAGCGCGGAAGGCTTTTTCGCAGCTCGCCCAGTACGTCAAATCCGTCAACAACCGGCATGCGCAGGTCGAGCACTAGAAGATCAGGCCGGTACAGATTTGCCATTTGCAATGCCGCCTTTCCTGTGCTTGCAGTCATAGTCTTATAATCCGAGGTTCGTAGCATCAAACCAAGTGCTGCCAACTGGTCAGGATCGTCGTCAATCACCAGAACACGCTTTTTTTCCATAACATACCCCCGGTGGGTTCTCTCTCAATCGTAATAATACCCCCTCCTCGCCTTGTCAAGGGACTTAAATAGTCATAACTCCCGATTCTTTCGACACTAACGGGCTAACCGACTCGCCGAGTAGTCATAACCCCTGACTCTTTCCAAAACCTTCAGGGGCACAACACGCTGTGCCCGCACTAAAACAGATCTCTTACAGCCTGCTCGACGTGTTGCATCACCAGTTCCGGCGTAATGCAGCGCATTTGGTGGTTCACAGGCAAACCCATTAACTCCTCGCCAGAAAGATCAAGCGGACACGCCCGCACCGCCTGATGCTTCTCATGCTCCCAAAGAGCACCCCACCGGCGCTCATCAGACGTGCCATACAGCGTAATGGTGGGCGTGCCCAGGGCAAATGCAAGATGTTTGGGGCCCGAGTCTGGTGTGATAAGCAGGCGTGCGCGTTGGAGCAGCGCACCAAGCTCTACAACCGATATGCCTGCATAGTTCTTCGCCCGCAGTTTATAGCGGTTGATCATTCCATCAACTTGCGCTGCCAGCACCTGCTCGCCAGTGAATACTATCTGTGCCCGGGATTTCGACTTGTCCGTCGCGGCGGATTCCAGCATCTGCGCCAGTCTCCCCCACGCCTCCTCTGGCCACTGCTTGTTCGCCATGGCGCATCCTGGGCTGATGACGATCAGCTGCGACGCCTCGATCTCGTCCGCCGCAAGCCGCCCCCAAATGCGCGCCTGCACGTCCTCAGGAATTACGAACTCATACGGCTCGGGCGATCCCTTGACCCCCAGCGGCTCCAGAAGCTGCACGCTGTTTAAAACCTCGTTGATCTCGCGATTCTTTGCAATCGGACGGGAAACCACCTGGTACCAGAGACGTCTGGAAAAACCTATGTCCTGGTCATATGCTATAGTTGGTGCGTGCGTTGTCAGAAAGAGCGGCCCCGGGGGCGCGCGATGATAGTATTCTATCACAACCACAGAAAACTTCCTACTGCCAAGCTGTTTGGCAATCAACTTGCCCCGTTGCCTCCATGTTCCCCGCTGCTCAGGGGGACACACAAGAATTTCGCTAAAGATCCGCTGGGCCGCGGAAGCTGGACCTTCATACGCGTAGAGCTCAGCCCCTTTAGGGTATGTAAGCAGCGTGAGCTTGGCCTCAGGCAGACAGCGCCTGAGTAGCCTGAACGACGGCTGAAGGAGAATCAGGTCGCCCAGGTATCCACACGCAACAATGAGGATTGATCCAACAGGCGTTGGCAGCGCAGTCCCCCCAGGCGGATTTTTCCGCGGCAGCGGCGCCTGCCGAGGCGCTACAAATGTTCTGTACCCTACTACAGCCGCTCTGCGCACCGGGCGCTTAGCTGTATCGCAAAGATGCCGCGCCAATTGCCGCGCCATCTCCACGCCTACCGATATGCTGCGCCGCACCCGAGTACCGGAGCGCACATACCCTGCCAGAAACCCTGCTTGCCGTACCCCCCACAGCAGGTTCATAGCTAGAATTGGTAGAATGCCGCGCGTTTCTTTCGAATAGGAAGACAGGTCGCGCAATGGCGTCGCGCTCCAATCGTGCTGTTGGCATTTTCGATCCAGACTTCCAGATGTAGTTGGTTTCCCCTTCTCCTTGAGCAGGTACACGAGAAGTCTTTCCAGCGTGCGCAGGGGAAGGGCGACAATGTCGTAGCATGCGAAGGCAAGATACTGACGCTTCTGCTCGCGAACGTAGTAAGCCACGCCATCGCTGTATGCACGTCGCAGCAGATAGCCCAGGCGTAAGCGCTCCTGCCCGATATAATGGTACACAATAAGATCAGGCACCAGACGCACGCGAAAGCCCTTGACCCGCAGCCGACGCCATAGCTCCGCATCCTCGCGGCCTGCATCATATCGTCTGGCTTCACTGTGTAGATCGCCACCAATTTCCTGGAATCGCTCGCGCAATAAAATCTCGAGTCGCAACGCCATATTCGCGGTCTGCGCATAGTAGCGGCCACCCGTGGCCGAACACCCAGGCCAGCTACTGAGCATTCCAGGTACCGACAGTCCGACCAACCACCCAAGCTCTGGATGCCACCAGCGCGGGAACCGGAGTTTACCCGCTGGTAGAACCAGACCACCAATGGCATCCGCGTCACGAAGCTCGTGGCCAATTTTCTCCAGCCAGTGTGGCTCAGCCCGCTCCGCCGACGCCCAAGTTGAAGTCCACAG
>CAZVVA010000059.1:0-18846 GCA_964630455.1 uncultured Candidatus Sumerlaeota bacterium | reverse complement strand
GTCCCGAATAGTCCTGCTTTGCAGGATCTGCTGGCCCGGGCTCGTGCCAGCGAAGAGAGCGAGATTGCTGAGGACGTCGCTGAGATAGCCAAAGAAGCGGAGTTTGCCGACTGGGTAAAAGGCCTGGAAGAATCTATCAGCGTTGCCGCCCCTGTCCAGAAGCCCGACACTACTGAAGTCTCAGCCACGGATCGTCGGGTGAAATTATGCAGGGAGAGCCTGCAAGGTCTTGATAAGGAGCGCCTTGTCTCGCTTCACAAGCACCTGGTCAATATGTTTTCGGAAGTGAAACAGACATATGAACGTGGGGGGCTAGAGGAGTGGCAACTAAAGATCGTCAAGGAGTTTTACAAAGCATTTTGTATTGCACTGGAACAGTACAAAAAAGAAAAAGGCATCACCACGAATTTCTAATGCGCCATTTTATTACTCCCGCCCCATGTGATTCTCTTACAAGCATGCGCCGTTTCAATAGGAAAACCCCAAGCTGCTCCTGCCCCAATTGACATCTATTGGAACGAAGCATTGTCGAACAACCTGGAGCCAATGGCCGACTTAGCTATTCTTCAGGCTCTGGCTCAGGTCCAGCCACGTAGCTTCGCCATCTCGGGTCTTCTCGCGTAATGCTGTTCTCCAGCTCCCATTGTGACGAAGCGCGGCGAGGAGGAATTCCGATACGGTGGGGCCGCCAAGCGAGAGCAGAGTTTGTGCGGCTGCCTGATGTGCACTTGGCATACTCAGCGTCACGTTGCTCAATCTACTCAGTTGGCGATGCAGCAGGCGTATGCGCTCTCGCAACGCTCGTATCCCCATCATTCCATCCTTGCTCAGCGGCGTACAAGGCTTCGGGATAAAGATACCGACGTTAATAGACATCGTACCAATAGTCGTCTTTTTCTTGCTGGCGGCTGTAAAATGATGGTGTAGATGTTTAACCAAGGAGATGATGGAAAGGCACTGCTCGAGGCTCTCATTCGGAAGGCCAATGAGGAAGTAGAGTTTGACCGACGGGATTCCGTGCTCAATGGCTTTTCTGATGAGCTGGATGATTTGTTCGTCGGCAATGGGTTTGCCAAGCGATCGGCGCAGCGCCTCATCGCCACTCTCCGGTGCAATGGTCATAGTGCGCTGCTCACTCAGGGCGAGAGTGCGGAGGATGATCGGCCCGATGTCTGCTACATGGAGTGACGAGAACGACAGGCGCACGCCTTTGCTCAAAGCATAATCGCAGAGTGCTTCGATCTGCGGGTATCGGCCAACCGCTGAGGATACAAGCCCAAATCGGTCTGTATATTGGCGATTCTGGTCAATAGTTGCCTGAATCTGTGCGAACTCATGGACGCGATAGGGGAGCAGATAGTTTCCCGTGTAGCAGAACGTACATTTGTGCGGACAGCCGCGTGCGATTTCTATCAGGCACATGCTGGCAAATTCAGTATGCGGCGTAAAAATTACTGTCCTGCATGGTGGAGGAGTGAGGGGCACAACGATATTGGGCTTCAGCTGACAGGCGGCGTTCGGCTCGGCCCGTTGGGTTAGCGCCTGCGCGACGGCAACCCCCGGAATCTTGGCAATCTCGACCAAGAACTCTGATTTCTTGCCCTTCGACGATTGATACGCATCAATAAGCTGATCAAGAATCTCTTCGCCATCGCCCAGCACCACCGCGTCCACAAAGGGGGCAATCGGATACGGATTCATGGTCACACTGATTCCACCCGCAATGATAATCGGATGGCGCCCGGTGCGCTCGCTTGCAAACAGAGGAATATGGGCACGCTCAAGAACGTCCAGGAGATGCAGATAGTCAAGTTCAAAAGAGACGGAGAAAGCGATAAGATTAAAGTCGGTCAGCGGTCGCTGACTTTCCACGCTGACCAGCGGATCGAGATTCCAGAACAGGCGCTCACAAACGCAATCAGGTCGCCGATTCAGACGCTCGTAGATGAAGTGCACGCCTAGATTAGACATGCCGACAGCGTAGGTGTGTGGATAGACAAGCGCTACTGCACATCCGATCCCGAACTGCTTGCGAATGGTGCCCAGCTCTGTTCGGAGTAAATTAGAGGGGTGTTGTGCGTTGAAAGGCATAGCTCACAGGGGTTGTATAGAAAACAGCGAACAATCGAGAGAGCCAGCGTATGGCGGAGGATCGGTTAACGGCTTAAGGCAATCTGGATTGCCAGCTCGCCTGACTGTTTAGTGCGTGTATGCGCGGAATCAAGTACACTTTCGCCCAGATAGGTAATATCAGTCGTTGGAAGGCGATTCCATTTGTTGCGAGCAAATGCGATGTCTGTCAGGTAAGCCGCAGCCTTCGCTCTGAATTTGATCTGAGCCAGAATTCCTGAAGGAAGCATTAGATTTTCGGAGAGCCCCATGCGGTAGTCAATAGTTCCTTGTTGATTGTCAACCGCGTTCTTTATGTGATAGTCAAACGGGTAAATACGATGTGCGATGTGGTCGTTAATATTCACGCCACGCCGAATCCAGTTGCCCCGATCCCAATCAATGACTTCCAGTTTTGTCGGGTCAAATTTGATTAAGAGGTGCAAATTGTTAAACAGGACGGAGCTGGGATTGCGTAATTGCACATTAACGATAAATTCTTCGCCTATATCCACTTGCCTTTTCTCGCTGGACAGGCGCAGATGGAGGGTTCCCTCGAACTGTTCTATCTGCTCAGCCGAGACGCCATAGTAGTTACTGACACGCGGGATCGTCGCGAGCCGAGAACGTTCTTTCACAATCGTCACGCTGGCGGGAATGACTCCGTCGCTTGGATCGTAGGAAGTGCCAAGATGGTCTTTGTCATTGTACGAGAGAAGGGTGCTTGGCTCGTCGAACAAAAAGCTGATCGGCGAGTAGCTTACTTCCTCCAAAGCGCGCCAGACAATTGTAAGCAGGGGACGAGCACCCAGTGGCTGTGCGGTTGTTAATTGTCCGCTGTAGATCAGCATGCCTGTGTCTTCCTCTGTATTAAATGTCGGGGGGGATGCCAGCAGTGGCCGAAGGAAGGTGTCATACACCGTAATCGGCTCGACGTACTTGGAATCGTAGCGAATCGTCAAGCGAACATAATCAATCGGCTGCTCACCCTCGTTAATGATGCGCAAGTCTGTCACAAAGCGGTCGCCGACCTTAACGAGCGTATCATACGGGTCGAAATAGAGAATAATTTCAGTGGCCTTTGTAGGCAGTATGACCATAGGAGCAGGGGCTCTTGTTACTGGTCGAGATTGTGCAGCAGTGCGCCGTCGCGACTCTTCCGTTTCACGCCGACGTTGCTCCTCTTGCCGCTGTCGCCGTTCCTCGATTATTTTTTTCAGGCGTTCCTCTTGCAGCTTGATGCGCTCTTCCCGCGATAACCGTGATAGCTCTTCCGTCGTAATTGCATACCCTGGACAGACTACAAAGTTCCAAACCAAAAGGACCATTAATCCGGTTACAATAATGGACCACACTTGTTTCATACTATCTCTACCTTCCTTCGCTGTCTGCATTTTTGCCGTTTTTCTGTTCTCCTTTGCCTTAACCTCTATATGATGCTACGAGCCGCTCACTCGCGAGTCAAGCGAAATGCCACGTATCTGACAAGACCACCATAGCCCATCTCAAATTTTCGCTAGAGACGGCGAGTGACATTCATTATCAAAGGGGCCGCTTGCACGAATCGCAACATTTTATGTGAATCCCTCTATTTAGACCTCTAATGTCGGACAAAGGTAAGATTTCTTGGGCCATGGATTGTGCTGAAGGGGAGCTGCTCTTTCGGTTTAGGGCCTGTGACGCACTAGAGTACGGCGTTTACCGGAATTACAGGGGTAATCTTGCTTTTTTGCCCGGCATACGAAATTGATTCGATATAGTAAAAATAGGTCTTCCCCAGCTCAAGGGGCTTGTCAACATATCGGTAATATTCTTTGTCTTTACCTGTGGCTGTAGGGATTATATCTGCGTTAACGCGTGTGAATGGCCCTTGGGCACTCTCAGCACGATAAATATTAAATCCGTAAACATCGGCACCATACTCGGTTGGCCACTGAACGACCACCTGGCCCATCTTTGGTGAGCTAGGCAAAGCCGCTTGTTCTGGGCTTGGGGTCTGGCAAGCGCACACAAGGCTTGCCAATATTCCTGCAAGGAGAAGCACTCTCGCGCCGGATGTTGTCGCTTTCTTCCTGAACAACATAGATGGACTTTGGCGCGAAGTGAGATCACGGCCGCACGCGAATCGTTCGCCTCGTTTTCTGCTATACGTTTCGGCACTCATGCTCATCTTGTGGCTATTGTTCATCTTGCACTCCTTGCGTCCTGGTAAGAGCGGCATTAATGTCGCCAAGCAGCCCACGAATGTCTTTTGCTTCCTCGGGATCGTTGCTTATGGCGTCCTGCGCCAGCGCCTTTTCGCAAACCGTCTTGGCGTTAATGAGCTCGTCTCGGTCATAATATACTTTGGCTAGCCTCCGGTAGAGCTTAAAATATGTTGGCACAGCTTTGATACCCTGTCGATAGGTCTGAATCGTTGCCGTTGTATTTCCTGAGTCGGCGTAGGCATCTGCCAATCGCACGTACGCGCGGCGATACTGGGGATCGAGCTGAATAGTCTTTTTGAACGCCTGAATCGCCTCCGGGTATTCTCCCTCATACAGATATTGCTTACCCTGGCGGTGGGCTTTCTCCGCCGGACTCTTACATCCAGTCATCCATACAGAGCCAATACTGATCATAGCAAGCACTGCAACTACATATCGACTTTTCCTCAGCCTGTTCATTTATTCCTCCTCTGGATTCCTGAAATTGCTTTCGTCATCACATTTTTCTTTGCCGCAAACCCGGGCAAGCACCAGCACACTTTATAATTGTTTAGACACTAAAGAGCGGCCGCGCCCTGTCACAACTCGCAGAGAAAAGGATTTCGCTGCCGCTCATGCTTAAGGTTCGTTGTGTCCCCGTGGCCAGGGTAAACGACGTATGTATCGCTCAAGGGCAAAATCTTCGTTCGGAGACTGTGCTGGAGCTCCTGGGCGTCTCCTCCAGGTAAATCGCAGCGGCCAATCGACTCTTTAAAAAGCGTATCGCCAGCAAAAATTGCGTCATTCATCAATAGACAGATGCTGCCACGCGTGTGTCCGGGCGTATGCAGCACACGGATAGTCAGGCGGCCCACAACATGCCGGGTTTCCTCAGTAAGAAGAAAGTCTGGCTGGTGACTCTTAAAGGGAATTCCAAACATTGCTGATCCGTTCAACAGGGGATCACGAAGGAGGGGCGCATCATCGGAATGAATGCCGATCGAAGCCCCGGTGTGCCGACGAACAGCGAGATTTGCCGCAATATGATCAATATGCCCATGGGTATTGAGAATCGCGGAGATACGAAGCTTATGCTGCTCAATGATGTCAAGGATGCGTGCGGCATCGCCGCCGGGATCAATGACAATTGCCTCACGTGTCTTATCGTCCCCTGCGATATAGCAATTCGCCTCGAATGGCCCCACAGTGGCTTGGAACAACAACATCTGGTTCACGCAGACTCTAGTAGTTTTAGCAAGTCCCTTTCGCTAAGAATTTTGATGCCCAGCTCTTGTGCCTTGGTATACTTCGAGCCAGGTTCTTCACCCAGCACTACAAAATCGGTCTTACTTGAAACGCTACTGCTCACTTTACCGCCCAGCGATTCAATCTTGTGCTGTGCCTCATGTCGGGTCATCAAGGCCAGGGTGCCCGTGAGCACGAAGGTCTTGTTCGCGAAGGCCGGGTGATCGGCCCGGCGAGCTACAGCGACAGCCTCTTTCTTTGGGACGACGCCAAGCTTCTTGAGCTTCTCAATCACACGAAGATTCGAAGAGGTGCTAAAAAAGGCGTGAATACTTTCCGCCATCACACCGCCGATCCCTTCAATCGTTTCAATCTCCTCGAGGCGGCATTGTTGCAGCCGCTCGAAACTGCCAAAATGATGGGCCAGGAGGCTTGCGGATTGAACTCCAACGAACCGAATTCCCAGGGCAAAGATAAAAGCATGTAAAGGACGCGATTTGCTTTGCTCAATTCCATCCAGGAGATTCTGTGCCGACTTCTTCCCCATCCGTTCCAGGCTCGTAACCTGATCCAACCTGAGGGTATAGAGATCCACAACATTCTTAACAACGCCTTTGTCAACCAGCTGTTCAACCACCGCATCGCCTAGCCCTTCGATGTCCATGGCATCACGGCGAGCAAAGTGTCGAATCCGTTCTTTGATCTGACCGGGACATGCAATGTTTTCGCATCGGATCGCAACCTCAAACTGCGACCTTTTCAGCGGTGCGCCGCATGACGGACATCTCTCAGGAAACTTAAACTTCTTCTCCTTACCTGTCCGAAGCGACGTCACCGGCTCCACAACTTTCGGAATTACCTCTCCTCCCTTCTCAATTACTACCTGATCGTATATGCGGATGTCTTTCCGCGCAATCTCCTCCGCATTATGCAGGGTGGCGCGCGAAATGTGGCTGCCCGAGAGTAACACCGGCTCAAGAATTGCCACTGGGGTCACTGCTCCAGTACGGCCAACCTGCAGGATAATGTCTTTCAGTGTCGTCACTGCCTGTTCTGCTGAAAACTTGTACGCTACCATCCAGCGTGGGGATTTTGCTGTAGTGCCAAGACGTTCGTGTGCCGCAAGATCATTGACTTTAATCACCAGTCCGTCAATCTCATACTCCAGGTTCTTGCGCTTGCTTTCCCACTCTTCGCTAATGGCGATGACCTCGTCAATCGAGTGGCAGAGCCAGCGCGGCAGATTATAGTCGGTTTCACCTACAGCATAGATAAAAATGTCGAGTGGTCTCTGGGCCGTGATCCTGGGGTCAAGCAGTTTTAGCGATCCAGAGGTTGCATTGCGCGGATTGGCAAACAGGGGCTCCCCCTTTTTCTCGCGCTCCTTGTTCAGCCGCTCGAAACTCTTCTTATTGAGAAAGACCTCGCCGCGTACTTCCAGCACAGTACCGGCTTGTTTCTTCTCGCCCTCAAGAAAGCGTGGAACCGAATGGAGCGTTTTAATGTTGGGGGTAATGTCATCGCCTCTCACGCCGTCACCGCGTGTTGCACCATAGCGCAGGCGACCATGTTCGTAGCGCAGCGCCACTGCCACACCATCAACCTTCATCTCCACCACATACTCGATCGGCTTCGTTGTTTCCAAGAGCTTCTTTACCCGCGTGTCAAACTCACGCACTTCTGCTTGGGAATACGTATTGGCAATGCTCAGCATGGGAATGCGGTGGGTGATGGAAGGGAAGCCCTCGAGTTTCTTTTCACCCACGCGGCGCGTAGGCGAATCGGGAGAGGTGAATTGGGGGTAGCGTCGCTCGAGAGATTCGAGCTCCGCGAACAGGCGGTCGTATTCCCGATCGCTTATCTCAGGACGATTGCGTGTATAGTAAAGGTAGTTATGATGCTCAATGAGTTTGCGGAGCTCATCAATCCGCCTTTTTTGCTTTGTTGTCGGCTTGAGGTGCTGCACGTCTACCAGCCATAGGCTAATCGTTCTGCCAGTTCCCGCGGCAACCCTTCCTTTATGATCGCATTTTGGGCCGAGGGGATGTCGTATTCCACCCGCTTGATCTCGAGAAGCTCTTTCTCCAGGTCACAGATTACGTAGGCGGGTTTAGGGTTACGATCGCGCGGTTGACCGACGCTTCCGACATTGACGAGATACCGCCTTCCAGGCTTGATCTGGATTTCCGGCTGTGCAGGGCAGATCAAATTGTCTTCGTAGTCCTCGATAATAAACGGTTGGTGGGAGTGGCCGATGAAGCAGAATTGTTGGGTGAAGTACTCGAAATTCACCCGTGCCTCACCCATTGTGAGAATGTAGTTCCATTGTTCCGGGGCCTTTGGCGATGAGTGGACGAAGTAGAAGTGATCATTGCTGACCGTTAATGGTAGATCCTGCAGGAACTGCGAGTTCTTAGACGTAAGAACCTTCTTTGTCCATAGAACTGCAGCCTTCGCCACGTCGTTAAAGTAGCTGATGTCGGTAAGCAATAGAGCGGCATGATCATGATTGCCGGCAATAATAGGACACTGCAACTCGCGAGTCAATTCCACACACTCATTGGGATTTGCACCGTATCCCACAATGTCGCCGCAGCAGTAGATGCCCTCGACGTTATCTTGCCGCATGGCCTCTATTACAGCCTCGAAGGCCTGCAGGTTTCCGTGAATATCTGAGAAAATCCCGATACGCTTCGGGGAATTAGCACTCATACTCGCGTCCGGTTATCTTTTTCAGCATTTTAGCGGCTTGCTTACGGATTACAGCGCTCTTGTTCTGCAGCGCTTTTTCCCACATGCGAATTTCCTCCGTATCCACACCAGGAGGAGACGGAGCGGCAGCTGCTGGCTCTTCCGCGGATGGTTCAACCGTTTCGGAAGAGAGGCCTTCGCTAACGTAAATCTTTTCGCCGATTCCCTCTTCTTTACTTTCTGCTTCTTGGAGAGCAAGTTCTTCTTCGCTCTCTTCTCGAACTACCTGTTGTGTCCTCACTTCGTCAGAGATGGGCTCCATTTCTTGAGCGACTTCCATATCTTCATCCAGTCGTTCAAATCCCATCTGCAAATCCGGCTCAGGCTCATTGTCATGCTCGGTTTCCATTCCTTCAGCGACACTGACCATAGATTCTTCTTCGGAGCCTGCCGCTTTTTCCTGGTAAACAAGCTCCTGCGGAACACGACCGGTGATTTTTGGCACCCCTTCCTCTTCCAAATGGAAAGTCAGTTGCGTTGTCCCAAACTGCAGCGTGTCGTTATCAAACAGCTGTGTCTCTTTGGTGTACTTCCCGTTGACCAGTGTACCTTTCCAGCTGCCCAAATCCTTTGCGAAAAAGCTCTTGCCTTGACGAATGATCATGGCGTGTCTCTTGGAGACAAACCAATCGTGCAGGCGAATATCATTGTTGCTAGCACGCCCAATGTAGGTTTCGTACTTGTTAATCTTGAACTCCTGCTCCTTTTGCTTTCCTTTTATTACCATCAAACATCCTGTCGGTGCTTTATCAACGATCATGGTACGATCAGAACCGAATGCGTCGCTAATCACCTGCTCTTCGGTCAGAGCCTTAGTGAGAAACTCCAGCGTATGTTTGCCGATCGTAATGACGTCCTCATCCTGAATCTCGGTTTTCGTAACTCTCATGCCATTAACCAAGGTTCCATTTGCACTATTTAGATCTGTGAGGATGTACTTGCCATCCTGGTTGCGAATGCGAGCATGGTTCCTGGATACACTTAAATTTTCGATGACGATGTCATTATCACGCGACCGGCCGACGCTGATAATGTCCTTGTCGAAACTGTAGCGGTAAACAACATTGTCTCCGAGTTTAACGATTATTTCTGGCATGATTCTCAGCCCCCCCGCCTTGCATTGGAATTGTCCGCTAACTGCTAGCTCCAAATACTTGAAAACATTAATGTAAGTGCTTATTCCTGAAGTCTATAAGCGAATCTTTCATGCCGGATTCCGTATACTCAAGGATTCTGGAAGAATGTATATATCGGAGTGCTCCAAAATACAACAAAAAAGTTTGCCCCAGGCCATCTTACGCTGTCCCGTGCCCTCGATGATCATACCGGTGCAGCAGAATGTCGCTTGCCACTATGTGGAATCCAAATTTCCCATAGAGGTTAAGGGCCGGATAGTTCGTATGGCTGGTGCGCAGTTCAACGTAATCGTATTGGCTGGCCAACTGGCTCAGACTGTGCGCCAAAATGGCTGTCCCGAAACCCTTACCCTGCTGCTCCTGATGTACCACCACAAAATCGAGGATGGCCACTCGGACGCCGAGTTTCTGGCATAGCTGCTCATTGGCCAGAAATATTGCGAACCCGATAATCGTAGTATCATGGCGTGCCACAAAGATATGTTTGCCCAGCTTATCGCAGCACTTTTCCACCCAGGCGGCAAAGAGGCGGTTTGTAGCCTCAGTTGGCAGGACGGGGTCGCAGTAATAGTGATTATACTGATGCGACGTGGCCGCAATGCGCATCAGGGCATCCCTGTAGCGTGGCTCATATGGGACAAGGTCAATCGCCAGCATCTCCGCAGGCTGCTCACATGGCAACCCCACAGACATTTTTATTGAACAATCCACTAGATAAAATCCCTTCTGCTCGAAGAGATGAATATTGTCCCATTCGTTTGCATCGAATCGCAAGGCAAGATGGTGGATGCCCTGTTTACAGGCCTCTGCAAGGATAAATTCCAGCAAGGCAGGAGAAACTTCCTTTGGGTCGTGGTAACTGACAAAATAGCTGATCTTACCCATTGGCATATTGTAGATTTCGCTATGCCAGGGGTCGGGGATCAGACTGGTAAGTCCAAGGATTTCCTTACCGCGCACAGCGAGTGCGCTTTGTACCAGCTGCGAATCCATATGGCGCACAAAGTTCTCGAGCAGAAATTCGCTTAACAGCGCACGATCAAGCCCTTGCGCAGCCTGCTGGTATTGCCTGTAAGGAAAATCGGCAAAAAGCGCCTGAATTGCAGTGCGATGCATGGATTGCGGTTTGATGAGTTTTACCATTGCCTGAACACCGTATGCAATAGGCACGAGCAAGTTTCTTTCCGTACCTACATTTCGATGTCCTTGACGAACCGATAAACCGCTCAACAGATCACGATAACGGCCTCTTGATTGTTAGATCATGGCCTGCGGTTCAAACGCCTTCACATACTCTTCCAGTAAATAGCGGTCCGTCATTCCGGAGATGTAATCGCAGATCACGCGCTTCAGCCCGTCTGTTGCAATCCGATCCTGATACTTGGTAGGTAATTGTTGTGGTGTTTCGACGTACGACAAAAAAAGCTTTTGGATAAATCTTTCCGCCTTGGTGGCCATACGCACGCTATGAGGATGTTGATAGACGTTCTTCATCAGAAAATCTTTCAGTGCCTGGTTATTTTCAACCATTTCGGAGCTGAAGCTAGCGATCTTGTGGGACAGATTTTGCACGTCTTCGGCGCACCGGATCTTATTCGCAGCAATATTCCTATCTGTTTGTTGGAGTGCATCAATAACCTGTATATCAATTATCTTGCCAATGGCGCGATATTTGACAAATTTGTCGCGTACGGTATCAGAACTTTCCCTGCGCGCAGCGGTGAAGATTTCCCAGCACCAGTCTACGGCTTCCAGATCCTCTTCTTCTATGAGTCCTAGTTTTAAGGCGTCGTCAAGGTCGTGATTATTGTAAGCAATCTCATCGGCAATATCCACAATTTGCGCTTCAAGGGTAGGTGCGTGTTTTGGTCGAAATCGCGCGTCAATCTGTGGGGTGTCGTATGAGGTTGTATGTTTGATTATCCCTTCGCGCACCTCCCATGTCAGATTGAGCCCCTTAACGTCGCCGTAGCGCTCCTCCAGGTACTCGACTACTCGCAGTCCCTGTTCATTGTGCTCGAAGCCACCCTCTTCGGTCATTAACTGGGTCAGTGCACGTTCGCCAGAATGGCCGAAAGGGGTGTGACCCAGGTCATGGGCCAGAGCGATTGCTTCGGCTAGATCAAAATTAAGTCGCAGATTGCGCGCTATGCTCCGCGCTATTTGCGCCACCTCGATAGTGTGGGTCAGGCGGGTACGATAGTAGTCGCCTTCATGTATTACAAAAACCTGAGTTTTGTATTCCAGCTTCCGAAAGGCTGTGGAATGGATGATGCGGTCGCGATCACGTTGGTATTCTGTCCGCATGGAGTCGGGAGAGATTGGATAATCACGGCCGCGCGTCTCGCTGCTTTTCATCGCATACGGAGCAAGCATCTCGCGCTCAATCTTTTCGAGATCTGCCTTTGTGTGCATGTTCGTTCCCGGATGAGTGAGGTGGTGGTTGCCGGCGATTCGCTAGTTTCGGACTTGTGTGTAATCGCCCCACACGGTGCCTGTCAACAGAGTAGCAAACAGGGCAATGCCGACGATTTGATCAGGGCCGATAATTGCACGCTACGGCCTGACTATTTTTTCTTCAGCCACATCATCATCGAGCGCAGCTGTTTTCCTACCTTCTCGATTGGATGCTCGAGGCCCTGGCGTCTGAGGGCATTGAACACCGGACGGCCTGCTTTGTTTTCCAGAATCCATTCGCGGGCAAATTCGCCGCTCTGGATTTCGCGCAGAATTTTCTTCATCTCCCGCCTCACGCTGTCGTTAATAATCCGAGGCCCTCGCGTCAGATCCCCGTATTCCGCTGTATCGCTGATCGAGTAGCGCATCATGGTAATGCCGTTTTCATGAATCAAGTCAGTGATGAGTTTCAATTCGTGCAAACACTCAAAGTAGGCCACCTCGGGTTGGTAGCCTGCAGCTACCAGCGTCTCAAAGGCACCCAGGATTAAGGAGACCACTCCGCCGCAGAGAATCGTCTGCTCGCCAAAAAGATCGGTCTCTGTTTCTTCTTTGAATGTGGTTTCAATAACTCCGGCACGCGTCCCGCCAATGGCTTTGGCGTGGGCGAGGGCAAGCTTCTTGGCCGTCTTTGTTGCATCCTGAAACACTGCGATCAGACAGGGCACCCCATTGCCCTCTTGAAACACTCGTCGCACAATGTGCCCTGGCCCTTTCGGGGCAACCATATAGACATCAATATCCTTGGGTGGCTTGATACAGCCAAAATGTATATTGAAACCATGGGAAAAGGCAATGGCCTTTCCCTTCTTGAGATGAGGTCTTACGGCCTGTTCATAAATTACTGCCTGCACGTCATCGGGTGCCAGAAATAGCATGATGTCAGCCTGGCGCGCTGCTTCTTCCGCAGAGGTGGGCTTAAACTTGTCCTTCACCGCTTTTTGATAATTCGATGTTCCTTTGAGCTCGGCCACGATGACCCGAACTCCGCTGTCGCGCATGTTTTGTGCTTGGGCATGGCCCTGGCTACCATAGCCGATCACCGCAACTGTCTTATTTTTAAGCAGCTTCAGGTTCGCATCCTTTTCGTAGTAGATCTTTGCCATGCCTGTCCCTCCCTGTTTGCGCATAATTTTTCCTGGATACGTTCGGCCTGTCAGCCCCGCGTTATAGCAATCCGCCCGGTTCTGACCAATTCCTTGATGCCAAAAGGCTTCACCAGGTCAAGAAATGCTCCGATTTTGTCCTGAGGCCCTGCGACTTCAGCCGTGAGTGTCTTCTGATTAACGTCAATGATCTTTGCCTTAAAGATTTCAATGATCTGTACGATCTCCCCACGTGTTTGTGAAGTACAACTGATCTTGACCAAAACTAGCTCACGGTCAAGATACTCGTCCTTCGTTATATCCTGTACCTTGATCACGTCTATCAGCTTGTTGAGCTGCTTGTTCACCTGCTCGATGATCTTGTCATCGCCAGTCACGATAATTGTCATGCGCGAAATTGTGGGATCTTGAGTCTCACCCACAGCTAGACTGTCTATATTAAACCCCCGGCTGCTAAACAGCCCAGCTATGTGCGACAATACCCCAGATCGGTTTTCTACCAAAACGGAAATGACGTGCTGCATCAAGCCATCCCTCCCATCATCTGGCGAACGCTGGCCCCAGCAGGAATCATGGGAAAAACGTTCTCTTCCTTCTCAACTACGCACTCAACAAACACCGTGCGTGGCGTCCGCAGAGCTTTGCGCAGAGCAGGAATCACCTCCGCCTTTTTTGTCACGCGGATACCCACCGCACCGTATGCCTCGGCAAGCTTAACAAAATCGGGAACAAACCTCGGAGAGCCTGGCGGACAATCCTTGGTGCGCGCCAAGCAGGTATAGGAATAGTTCTTGTTGTAAAACAGCTGCTGCCACTGGCGCACCATACCCAGGTAGCGATTATTGATAATAATAACCTTCACCGGTAGTCCGTGCATCACGGCAGTGGCGAGCTCCTGGATATTCATCTGGATGCTGCCGTCGCCCGCAATGTCAACGACCAGCCTGTCAGGATTGCCCACCTGCGCGCCTATTGCCGCCGGGAATCCATAGCCCATGGTGCCGAGCCCGCCTGAAGAGAGAAACGTGCGCGGCTTCGTATAGGTAAAGTAGTGCGCTGCCCACATCTGGTGTTGTCCAACTTCGGTCGTGACGATGGCATTGCCCTTGGTTAGCTTATAGAGCTGATGGATTACGTATTGCGGTCTGAGCTTATTGTCATTGCGATACACCAGAGGATACTGTTTTTTCCATTTATTGATCTTCGCGATCCATGCTGGATTCTTCTTTGGCTTGATACGCTTGATGATTTCCCGCAGCACTTCCTTGCAGTCGCCAACCACAGGGATTGACACCCTGATATTCTTGCTAATTGCCGATGGGTCAATGTCAATGTGGATTACATTGCCATGCGCATTGGGTGCAAATTCGTCAATCTTACCAGTCACGCGATCGTCGAACCGCGCACCCACGGCAATGATAAGATCCGTCTCGTGCATGGCGTAGTTGGCATACTGCGTACCGTGCATACCGAGCATCTTGAGTGCGAGGGGATGGTCCTCAGGAAACCCGCCTAATCCCAGGAGCGTAGTGGTGCAAGGGATGTTGCAGCGCTCGGCCAATTTAAGCACCTCTTTTGACGCACCGGAGATAATCACACCTCCCCCGCAGTAAAGCAGCGGTTGCTTGGCCTGCTCGATTGCTTCCACTGCCTTCTTGATCATCAGGGGATGTCCTTTGTGAATCGGCTTGTAGCTGCGAATGTTCACGCTGTCAGGATACTTATAGTTGTCGCACACGGCCTGCTGCACGTCCTTTGGCAGATCAATCAGCACTGGTCCTGGCCGTCCTGTCCGTGCAATGTGAAATGCTTCCTTGATGATTCGAGCAAGATCATTAACGTTCTTCACCAGGTAGTTGTACTTTGTGATAGGACGCGAAATCCCAACCATATCTGCTTCCTGGAAGGCGTCATTGCCAATCATTGGGGTCGGCACTTGGCCGGTGATCGCCACTACAGGCACCGAGTCCATGTAAGCGGTAGCCAGACCCGTGACCAAATTCGTCGCTCCAGGCCCTGACGTCGCTATGCATACCCCTGGGCGTCCGGTTGACCTAGCATAGCCATCCGCTGCATGCGCCGCACCCTGCTCGTGCCGTACGAGAATGAACCGCAACGGCGACTTATTCAGTCGATCAAAGAGGTCAAGCACTGCCCCACCAGGAAAACCAAAAATAACCTCAACGCCCTCTCTGATCAGCGCATCAATAACAATCTCGGCCCCTGTCATTTTCATGGTGACTTACTCCATTGCAAGTGCAATTATTCGCCGCATTCCGTTGCGGCGTTTTCGTCCTGCTATTAGATAAAGACCATACGGTTACGAGCTGTGAAGTTCAAGAGGTTTTTTGTCTTGTCCGAAATGGTAGAATTCATGGGAACGCCATTGGTAGGAATACGTGACAGCTTATATCAAGCCCAACGCATTCGCTGCTGGACCGTTTCGTCCTCGGTAGTGCGCCGGATGACGGCTATCTTACCGCTTCGGAGCGTCATTCATGGAGGGAGAAACTGGCGGGTCAGATGATGCCTCATTGGCATCGCGCGACGGTCGCGTGTCGTTAGTTTTTAATTCGAACAGCTCTCGTAACAGCTCGCAATATGAAAATCCTTTCCCTGTGCTGGCATGCTGCTTCAGATTTGCAGTAGGGAGATGACTAATCTTGTTAATCAAGGCCCGACTGAAATACTCAATTTGCCGCAGCTGTTCGGTGGTGAACCCGTGTGAATTCTTGACCGAGCGTTCAAGCTCCAGTTGGCGTACGTCATCAAGGTATGCTCGAAATGCACGTACGGTTGGTACAATGTCGCGTGACGCTATCCAGCGGAGAAATTTGGTCACTTCGCCCTCAATGATTTGCTCGACCTTCTCAAGTCCACTCCGGCGCTCTTGCACGTTTTTCTCAACAATGTGCTCAAGATCGTCAATATTGTACAGGTAAACGTTTTCAATGGCATTTACTTCAGGATCAATGTCGCGCGGAACAGCAATATCAATCAGAAAAAGCAAGCGGTTCCTGCGCTTTTGCATGATTGTCTCAAGTGCGCTTTTCCTGATTAAGAAATGCGGCGAGCTGGTCGAGCTGATCACGATATCGCTGCGGACCAGAAACTCCAGCCCGGAGTCGAACTCCACTGGAATACCTCTCAGCTGGTTCGCCATAGCCACTGCACGCTCATACGTGCGATTTACCACAAAGAGATTCTCAACACCTGCGTGCTTGAGATGCTTCGCCGTTGTTTCGCTCATGTCGCCGCTGCCCACTACCACGGCGTTCTTGTCCCCCAACGTCCCAAAGATCTTCCTGGCCAGTTCAGATGCCGCGTAAGGAACTGAGACGGCACTCCTGCCAATATTGGTTTCAGTGCGAACCTTTTTTCCCACTGCGAGCGCCCACGAAAATAGTGTATTAAAAATCACCCCCGTCGTGCCGCAGTCCATTGCCTTGTGAAATGCCTCTTTCACCTGGCCAAGAATCTGCGGCTCACCCACGATCATCGAGTCCACACCTGAGGCCACGCGGAAGACGTGGCGAACTGCCTGATCACCTACAAAGCGATAGAGGTAATCGTGGTACGAGCCACGCCCCAGGCCAGACAACTCGCCAAAAAAGTCACACACATCCTCTGTGCACGATGCTACCTGCCGCTGCACTGTGTAGATCTCTACACGATTGCAGGTCGAGAGCACCACGGCCTCATCAACCCCGTATCTCTGAACCAGTCCTCTCAGGGCCTCAGCGAGTGCCCGGTCAGAAATGGCGAATTTCTCCCGCATCTCTACCGGCGCAGTTTTGTGACTGAGTCCTAGAACCGACAACAGCATGACTTTGCAATTTACTCCGCGTAGCGTTTTGCCGTGCTACTGATATCCATGGAATTTTGACACGCCTAAAAAGTTGCCCGAGACGTACGCAATGACAATGAGGACGCACCCCGTTATTGCAACATAGCCAGTTCGCTTACCAATCCAACCGATACGCGGACGCAGGTGAAGATACATAACATAGTAGAGCCACAGCACCACCGATGACAGGACTTTTGCATCCATATAGCTGAACATGGTGCGTACTTGCTGGGCAAAAAGCCAGCCTGTTACGATTCCAACTGTCAGGAATACAAAACCGAACGTAATGCAGCGATGTGTGTAATGATCCATTCGCATGAGCGGAGGAAACCGGTCGAAAAGACGCATATATCTCTTGTGTTTCATCTGGTAATCCAGTGCAACGTAGAGAACGCTAATGCCTGCGGCCAGGATGAACAGGGCATAGCTCAACAGAAAAAACGGAATGTGGAGTACAGCAAAAGTGCTCTGGAGGTACGCCTCTGCAGAAGGGGCCTTAACAAGTTTGCCAAGCCAGACCGACATAATGTTGAGCACAATGATACATGGGATGAGAATCAGCCCAAGGAGATAAAACCGTGCAACGGTCATGGCAACCGCGACAGTGGTTACAAGGAAGAGCGAAAGCAGGAGTAAGGAATCTGTCAGCGTGACAGCAGGGAACGATCCGAGCTGCAGTCCCCGCATAAACACCCCTATTCCCATGCACACCACAGCAAACCACGCCGCCACGAGGCCAACTGGATTTGGTGCTTTGCTTTTTCTCCATAATACGGGAAGCGTCGTAATGAACGTTCCCCATAAGCTGACCGTAGCCGAGATATGCAGAATTGCGGTTACCATTCTCCCTCCAGAACCTTCAATGCCTCTTGCCTGGCTGCATGTTTTCCCTGCGATCTGATCAAATACGGGAGATCCATATTCAGAATCTTGTTAAGAACCAAGGATTTCTTTTGTGGATCGCTAATCTTTTTCAGAATGAGATCACGCAGCTCGCCGAGCAGATCAATGTAATCGCCATACGTCTCGTCGAACACCCTCTCCAGGTTCTTGCGTATCCTCTTTGATAATGCTGGACATTTCCCATCGGTCGAGACCGCCACCTGGAACCCTCCCCGTTGCACTACTGCAGGAATAATAAAATTGCACAAATCCGGCGCATCAACAACGTTGACCAACAACCGGCGTCGCCTAGCTTCCACAGAGATTTCCCGGTTTAAATCCTCATCATCGGTAGCCACAAATACTAGATCAGCCCCGTTAATATCGCCTGGCTGATAGCCCCGCTGGTGAAAAGTTATTTTTGCTTTTTTGGCGAGGTGCAAGAGCGCAGCGGTAACCTCTGAACTCACCACAGTTATCTGGGCATTGAACGGCAACAGATTGTAAACTTTGCGTTCAGCAACCTTGCCGCCGCCAACAACCAGACATTTCAGGGAGCCGAGTTCCAAAAGTATCGGGTAATAGCGTGGCATAGCAGAATGGAGTAAATCTTTTGAATTCTAAGTGATTGGCGTGCCTGAACTTACTGCAGTTGACTTTACAAAATGCGTTTGGAATGTCAATAGTTTTCCTTGCTGTGAACCTGCGGATGCTGTTCCCTGCGCTTGCCTGCTCCACCTGGCATGCTCCACTGGTTGCCCGCTTGTTTGTCTCTTCATCGCCTCTCAGAAGCACATCTTTTCTCGTGATTTCTTCTTGACAAGCCTGCTGAATCGCCATACAAGGAGAAGCTAATTTTTTATGCAGCAAGGCTGTGGTCAATTCTCTACAATGATCTTCATGGGAGGCATTTCACGTTGGGTATTGTTGTGCAGAAATTTGGCGGGTCATCCGTGGCGGATGCCGAGAGAATCGTGAATGTCACTCGGAGGGTGATTGCCGAGAAGGATAAGGGAAACCGGGTAGTCGTCGTGGTCTCGGCCATGGGAAAAACAACCGACAATCTGCTGGCCCTGGCCTCGCAGATCACAGACAGGCCCGATCCGCGCGAGATTGATATGCTTATC
>CAZVVA010000058.1:0-18984 GCA_964630455.1 uncultured Candidatus Sumerlaeota bacterium | reverse complement strand
TGCCAGGCGTTTGCGAACCGACGGGTCTTTGACCACAAGAAACTTCCACTCTTGCACATTACGTGCCGATGGTGCGAGCCGCCCTGCCTCCAGAACCCGGCGTAATTTCTCCTCTTCTACGTCTCGATGTTGAAAATTGCGGATGCTCCGCCGCGTACGAATTGCCTCCATTACGTCCATACTACCTCCTCCAGGTGTGCATAAAGATTATGGTGCATTGTATCAGCTGGGAGTTTCACAATACTTTACCGGCTACTCCCCTTTGGCAATTTCTTCATTTACCGCACGAATTTCCCTCATCATCTCAGGTGTCGGCCCTGGATAGCGAAATATCAACGCACCATCTGCCCCACCTCTGTGCGCTGCAAGAATTCCTTCACGCAACTCACCGGCCCGCCGCTCTTCCACCAGGTGGCCAAACCCTGCGTACAGCTTGCATCTCCCCTTAACTTCCTTCACTCCTTCGCGTGTGGCTTCCTCAATCCAGCTAATTGGACGGCCCCATTGCAGGGGCGTATAAATCATTGTGCAGAGATGATCCATCTGATCTGCAAATGCCGGCCAATCCTGCAGCACATTCTTGCGGGAAATCTCGGGAGTGGGAAATACGGCAGCCGACAGCTTGAACCGCGGGTCAAGATGCTTGCGAATCTCCTGTACCTCCTTCACAATCTGCTGGTACCGCCACTGTTTCCAATCGAGCAATTGCGGGTTGCCCGTTTTCAGCTCAATCTCTATGGGATCAACACCCTTCTCTTCATAATAAAGCCGACGGCAGCGATCGCAATAACAGAAGCTGTATCCGGGCACCTCTTCGCGCTCGTACTGACGGCGGCCTTCAATGCGAAAAATATCCGGATAACGTATGAAATCAAGATGCAGCCCGTCTATGTCGGGATTTTCCATCAACTTCCCAACGCGGTCGAGCTGATAGCGACGAAACTCCTCACTGGTCGGGCACATCCAGGGATAGGTTCCGAAAAGATACGAATCCACAGAGCTAATTCCATTCTTATTCACCACGTACCAATCCTTGTGCTTGAGCATAAACTCGCGATTCATCAGCTCACGCTCCGGCTTGTTGTTGTTCATCCATGCATGAAACTCGATCTCATACTTATGCGCAGCATCAACAAACCGCGCATAATCGTCCCGATTCAAACGCTCAACAAGAGGCCAGATCTTGGAGCTGCCCACTTCCGCCATGCGCTTGCACATCTCGTCATAGTCATCGCGAAACCGCGGCGCCATCCAGAAACCTTTAAAAAACATTTCCGGCCGGGTGCGTTGCGTAATACGCTTACCGAGCGCCTCGATTGCCCCCAACCCCACCGTAGCCACCGAGAGCATTCCAACGCCCGCTGTCTTAAGGAATTCTCGCCGTGTCTGTTTCATGTGTTTCCTTCCTTCTGTTGACGCACCTGATCGCGGTGCCAATCCAACGTGATCCAGCGCTCCCTTTCCAGCATCTAAGGATATACACAAATGGCGGGAAAGGATGGGAGTCGAACCCACCAACGGCCGTCTAGACCGCACTAACTGGCTTTGAAGGCCAGGGGCACCACCGGGCACCAGCCTTTCCCGTTCCTTACGCAAATCGCCTCGCCCCCAATGTCACAGAGCAAGCCTTCTTGCTTTCACGTTTCACTCTACATCTGCTACCGACACCCATGTCAAAAATCAAGCACAATCGCATGCTCCCCACTGTGGTCGACCTGCAATGTCCATTCATACCCGCTTCTGGCAAGGTCAACACGATCCGCGTTAGAAAAATTAGCTTGCAATAGCAACAGCAAGTCTCTAAATAAACAAAGCTTAATCGTACAATAAAGGGTTGGTCGAATATGGAAATTAAAGCCATTGAGATTCGCAATGGAACGCGCCTGGAGATTGGCGGCGACGTGTTCATTGTGACTCGCTTCCAGCATGTCACCCCTGGCAAAGGTCGCGCAATAGTGCGGACAAAGCTGAAAAGCGTGACCAGCGGGCGCGTCATTGATAAGACGTTCACTTCCAGTGAAAAGGTGACCAAGGCAGACCTCGAGCTGCGCAACATGCAGTATCTCTACAAACATGATCCGCATTACATCTTCATGGATTTGCAAACTTACGAACAAATCGAACTTCCGGATGAACTGTTGGGCGATGCAGTGAACTATCTGAAGGAGAACGAGCAGGTAAACGTGGCCATGCACAAAGGCAGACCGATTGGTATTGAGTTGCCTATAAAGGTTAATCTTCGGGTGGTCCAGACTGTGGCAGGGATTAAAGGCGATACCGTGTCAAGCCCAACCAAGCCCGCAATTCTCGAGACCGGCGTCGAAGTTCAGGTTCCCATGTTTATCAACGAAGGCGATATCGTCCGCATTGATACACGCGACGGCTCATACGCAGAGCGTGCATAAACCCTACCAGGCGCCATCCCTGAAGTTTTCCAGAACATCCGCATGATCCGGCGTCCGCATTTGCCGCGGAACTTGTACGACCTGACGACGGCAAGATTGCCAGCGGCGCACCAACCTACTGAATGTAAAACAAGGGCTTTTCGCTGCCAGGGAATATCGCTACGAATAGACAAAAGTATACGAGCACCATAGTAGCAAGCCCCATAACAAGATACCACTTGACCGGGTTCCGAGCTCCGTAATGAGAGAAAAGACCCAATAGGAGATCCCAAAAGTCCCAATCGCGGTTTATAACCAACAGCAGCACAAAGACAATTACACCGGAACCAACGCAGATCAATAGGGCAATCACTGGCGATACGGCGATCATCTATATTTAGCCCTTATTCCGTACTGCTAGTAAAAACTACCCTCAAGCATGCCGCCAGTCTGCGCCCCCTGCGCTCGAGCTGCGCGAGATTCATTGCGCGAGGTCACCAGAATGGCCGAGGTCCCCTCAACCGGACATTTAGTCTCACAAATCCCACAACCGATGCATTCCTCTTCAACCATGTACGGCTGCTTAATCACCTTATGATGCCCTTGATCATCAACGACCTCAGTGGGTACCAATTTAATCGCCTTTGGCGAGACCGGACACGCCTCCTCACACACGCTGCAATCCTGCAGTTCGTCAAACGGTATGCAGCGATTTCGATCGAAGTAAGCAGTGCCAATGCACGTGATCTTTTTTGCCGGCACTGAGAGTTCCTCAATCGCTCCTGTCGGGCACACGGTTCCGCACAACGCACAATCATAAACGCAGTACCCCAGGCGCGGAATTACGATTGGCGTCCAGAGCCCTTCCATCCCAGACTGGAAAAGCGCCGGATGCAGAGCATTTCCCGGACAGATCCGCATGCACTCCCCGCACCGAATGCATTTCTGAAGAAATTCAGACTCCGGCATTGCGCCGGGCGGTCGGATGAGAAACTCACTGGCGATAATCTTGCGTTGGCCCACCCTGAACAGAGGAAAGACAAGGATGGAAATTCCCACAGTCTTGATAAATCCACGACGGCTGATGTCAATCGCTGTATCTTGCGCAACGCCCCGACGCGGTCGTGGAGAAAAGTGAATGGCATCCACCGGACAGATAGCCTGGCATTCCATGCATAGAACGCACTCGCGATGATCAAACCGCTCTGCCGGCTCTTTGATTGACCGCATCCGGCATTGTTTCTCACAGAGTCCGCATTGCGTGCACTTCTCATCCACACGGCGTCGCACCACACCTACCTGCCCCACGTATCCATAAAATGCACCCAGCGGGCAGACGTATCTGCACCAGAATCGCTTGCGCACCGCCGTAAGCCCCAGCACGAGCAGAAACAAACAGAAGAATAGAAAAGCGTTCTGATAATACGGCTCAGAAAAGGTCAATACCGTCCGCTTAAGAAAACTATACGCCAGCTCGGAGACCCGGTTTACTACCGGCACATTGTACAACGGGTCCAGCGCACCGCGCACAAGCAGCTCGCTATAAGGAAGCAACGAGTACGTGGTGCTACGCATCATAATTGTAATTGGGTCCAGAAAGCCCACCAGGTTCATACCCAGCAGGGCGACCAGGAGAAGTGCCAGCAGCACGTAGAACTTAACGCTGTGGGCTGTCTTGCCCGATGGCCTGGCAGAGCCTGGTCGTGGCCTGACGACATGCGCCAACGCATCAATACACGTCCCCAGTGGGCAGACCCATCCGCAAAAGTACCGACCGAAAACCAGGGCGAGTCCCACCAGAACGAGCATCGGCAAATAGTCTATTGCAATGATCTGCTTGGTTGAGGCAACGACGGATAGAAACGTCAGCGGATTAGAGGTAAAAAACAGGTGGGCGGGAAACGGCGAGCGTATGTCATAGAGGGTATCAACAATTTTGGCCTGCGTGTTGATGACCAGATAGATAAAAAATGCGAGGAATAGAAGTTGCGACGCCCGACGCAGATGAATCATGCTGCCTCGACCTTTTTGATCTGCAATTTCTGCAAATCAATCTCCCCAAGCCCATATTCCTTGGCCAGCACAAGGTATTCCAACTGTTCCGGCTTCAGGCCAAATAGCGTAGCTCCGTAAGCATCAACAGCCACCTGACTTGTGCCGGCAATACACTTGCCTTCGAATTTAACGTCCTGCAGACTTCCACCTGTGGGCCCGTTGCGCACGAGGATTCGATAGGCGTCCAGTACCGTGAGCCGTGGCTTAAACTGTGCACCAAGATCGGCAATAGCGCGGTGCAGCTGCGTATGAATCTTTCCCCGATTCCCACCGATGACCCCCATATGGTTCTTCAGTGCCATAGTCAGCCCTGAGCTATTGTGATGCTTGGCAATGGGGACATTGATCAAACAGTCGCACTCGAGTACTTCGCGATAGACTGGCCATTGCTTCAGAAACTTTGCTTCTGAAAATCGCACCATGGTAAAAAGGCGATCGTCCATAAACTTAACCTGGGCACCTGCGGCTTTTGCCTTGTCTTCAATGCCACTGCGTTTATAGCAGCTCATTGCATTGTTGACCGGATTGTCGAAGACCTTCACTACCTTTGCTCCGCTTTCCAAAGCCAGCCGCACGAGCGCAGCCACGACATCAGGATTCGTATTGGCTGCCTGGACTGGCAGTCTATCCCATCCGATATTCGGCTTGACCACCACAACATCGCCCGCCTTGACATAACGACTCATGCCACCAAGATGTTGAATCGCAGCCCTGACCATGGCTGCGGGGTCTTTTCCCTCAGCTACTACAATGTCCGGTATCGCGGTCGTTGAGGTTTGGGACACTGTAGCCCCTTCCGCACTCACGATTTGTTTGGCAAAGGTCTTGGGAAGGAAGCCCAGTGCGGCTGCGCCGATGCCGATCCGCTTAAGAAATTCGCGTCGTGAACATTCCTTTTTCATACGAATACATCCTCATTCTTCAGGCGATTCACTTATTAATGAGAGCACTAAATAGCTTACAGATTTTAAATCTCTCACAAAGACGCTTCGATCAGCTCGGGTATTCATCCACAAACATTGTCTCATTCATACTGCCGGTACGATAGCCCTGCAGGTCGAGCGCAACGTAGGTAAATCCCACGTCTCTGAACTTATATAAAACAGCCTCACGAACGTCGGGCTCGAGAAGGAAAGCAAGGCTATCAGGGGGCACTTCGATGCGGGCGATGGCGTCATGGTAGCGCACGCGCAGTTGCGGCAAACCCAGTCGCGTGAGAAACCTTTCTGCTTCGCCTACCATTTTCAAGCGCTCGCGGGTAATTGCTGTTCCGTATGGAAATCGTGACGAAAGGCATGCGCACGACGGCTTGTCCCAGTTTGGCAAACCCATCTCACATGCAAGCTCCCGAATTTCGGCCTTGGTCAGGCCACAGGCCTTGAGCGGACTTACCACGCCAGCCTCTTGCGCCGCCTTGACGCCGGGGCGAAAGTCGTCCAGATCGTCATAATTGCATCCGTCCATGATGACGGTAATGTTCTGCGTATCAGCCAGCTGGCGCAAGCGCCCGAAAAGCTCTCTCTTACAAAAATAACAGCGCTGCGGCGTATTGTTAGCAAACCCGTCAATCCCTAGCTCGGAATACTCGATAACCTGTACATTAAAATTCTGCCGCTGAGCAATCTCCATCGCTTGGCGAAATTCTTCTTCCGACAGCGTCTCGGATTTCGAGGTAACTCCGAGTACGTTCTCGCGCCCAAGCGTGTCAGTTGCCACTTTGAGAAGGAATGTGCTATCCACACCTCCAGAATAGGCAACCAACGCTGTGCCATACTGTTTAAATGCGCCTTGTAAGGCGGTCAGCTTTTCGCGTTTTGATTCCACCGTTCTTGCCACCTCTTGCTAAGTTCTATATATAGAACAATAAACAACTTGCCCGACGCACGTATGTACGGAATATTACAAAACCAGAAATTCCTTCACGGTCTGAAAGCTCAAGGTCTCCTATTGATAGACAAACCACAATGCTACGTTGGACGATGGAGGAAGAACCGTTAGTCCGACGGGTGTGCTTTCATACCCATCAACTGCAACCACAATGTTCCCGCTGGCCATACCCTCAGTTGCCCGAAAAGTAATTTCCCGTGATGTCCAGCTCTCCACTGTGGAAACCGGCACTCCGTTCAAGAGCACCTGACTGGTTCCCTGGGAAGCTCCGAAATTATAACCGCGGATCGTCACACGATCTCCATATGTTGCCTGAGTTGTTGACAGCGACGTAATAATCAGCGTGGTTGGCGGAACTCCGAACTCCCGGATAATGTCGTCGCTACTTTTCATCCCATCCGGGCCGAGGCTAACGATAGCCCACGCATCGAAGACGTCGCCATACAACTCTTGCGTAATGCTCATGGATGGCGGCCTAACCAACCCTGCGGGAGAGAACAGATAATACGGGTGCCACCAAAAGTCGAGCAGCGTGCCCGGATCGTAACCAGCACCCGACAGCGACACACGCTCGGATGCAAAGCTGACGTACGGCCCACGCCAGAGGTGTGGTAGATGCATGAGATCCTGGCGCTCGGGTTTAAAGAATCCTGTGGCGAGATCCAAAACTGCCGTGCCTCCCCCTTCCCCAATGTAGTCAAACCAGTGGGTCACGTCAGGTGATAAGAGATCATTCAGATTCTCAATGGAGACGTAGTAACCTGTATCAATAAATACGATAGTCTCAACATCAATCAGAATTGCCATCTCCAGCTCGGTAAGCGAGAATGCCTCCTTCGCGCCCTGTAGAGAGACACTCTCACTGGTAGTAGCGCAAAACCCGCCACTGCCTGGAAAGCACATAGATAATAGGAGCCCTGCAACGCAGAGCCATACGCAGGAGCATAATCGCATGTAAAGAACACCAAACAATCAAAACCCTCCCTGGTACGATAGGTCAACACTGATTTATGTATACCCATTGGTAAGGGTTCAAAATTATGAACCCCTACTCCATCCTATAATGAATTTTATGCAGCCCGATCAACGCAGCCCTCTCGATCTGCCAATGGGTAACACGTGGGGAAAAGGTCAGATGCATTACTAGGTGGACAATGCAGCAGAAATGCTGTTGCGGAGCGCCTGAATATTTTCACTCACCCTTCCATTTTCAAATACTGCGGTTCCAGCAACGAGCACCTCAGCGCCCGCAGCCACAGCAAGCGCCGCAGTTGACCGGTCAATTCCGCCATCCACCTGAATGACAAAATGATGGCCTTTTGCCTTGCGTAATAAGTTCAATCGCCGCACTTTGCTCAAGGTCGCAGGAATCAGCGCCTGGCCGCCAAATCCTGGATCCACGGTCATGATGAGCGCTAGATCAATTCGGTCTAATACAGGCTCTAATTTCGCGAGTGCAGTCTTTGGCTTGATGGAAACCCCAACCTTCAGCCCTGTCTTCTTAATGGTTTTGATCAGACGTCCGATTTCCGAACAACACTCCTGATGAATCGTGATCAACTTAACACCGGCTTTAGCGAATGGGCCAATATAGACCTCAGGGTATTCTACCATCAGATGGGCGTCAAAGAACATGTTCGGCATCGCACGGTGAAGAGCTTCGGCCACACACGGGCCAAAGGTAATATTCGGCACAAAGTGGCCATCCATAATATCCAGGTGCACCCACTCGCAACGCGCTCGGCTAATGCGCCGGAGATCCTGCTTTAATTCCGCGAAATTTGCCGCCAGCAACGACGGTGCAATAATCACCTCGCCCGGTGCAGGAAAGCGGAATGATCGTGTTCGTTTCTTGCGGGGATGTGCAGTTTCCATGTCGCTAACCTGCTTGACCTCCTGGCCACTGATTTACAAGCACCCGACCAGACCCTCCTCACACAGACTTGCCCAGCATGCTTTCAAGCTGGCTTCGGGCGCGCTGGGCCTCCGGGCTATCTGGATCAATCTCAATGACCTTCCGATAATTCTTCGCTGCCTCCTCAGGATTGTTCATCCGCACATACACCCGCGCTAGCGCACTATAAGAACGCACATGTCCGGAATCAATTTCCAGTGCATTCGTAAACGCCTTGATCGCCTCGCGGTAGTATTTCACATACGGGCGGCCCTTGATCTGACTGTCTCGGCCGACCATATACTGAGCCCATCCCACGTTGTAATGATATTCGGTTACGTTGGCGTTATAACTCACCGCCTTTTTATAGCTTTCCAGCGCTTTCGTGTAGTTCTTCGCCCGGTAGGAAGATTCACCCTGTTCAAAATACACCTGAGCAAGCCGATCTTCAATCACCTTTTTATTAGGCGGATTAAGATCCAGAGCCTTTTCCAGACTGGCAATCGCCTCGTTATACCGATTTTGATTCAGGTAAATCTCCGCCGTATTGTATAGAACGTTCACCTGCTTCTCAATGGGATTTACCGCTTCCTTTGCCCACGCGAACTTCTGGATGAACTCCCTGATGTTTTCACTGTAAAATACAAAAAAAGCCATTGTGCTCAGACACAGAAATCCAAACACAAACAACCAGATGCCCGTCCGAATAGTAATGCGAGAGGGATGCTTGGCAGCCTTGGCCTCGTCAACCGCTATATCCTCTTCGCCTTCCTCCACCTCCGCGATAGCACAATGGTCTAGTGCCATGGCCAGTAGCTCACGGACATCACGACGAAATGGTGCTAACTTAAGTGCGTAACGAAAATATTCCACCGCCTCTTCAAAAGCCTCGTTCCTGAGTGCATCCACACCCTTTGCCACGAGTGCATCTGCATTATCAGAGGGAGGAACACTTCGGCCCCGATTGATCTTGCGTATCTTGCTCATTGTTTCGTCCCAGAAAATGACGCAAATCTATGCTCAGCCACGTAGCCTTTCGCGTCACACATCCATTGCCATAACGGCTCCTTGCTTCACATTCAGTTAACCCTCTCAGTCCAATGACGCATGCCTGTCACCTCACTGCACCAACACGCTTCAGCGGCCAGTATATGTACGTCACCTTACCCAGAATGCTACTATACTCCAGCTGACCAAAATCCAGACTATCGTAACTGTTATTCCGATTGTCTCCGAGTACAAAAATATGGTTCTGTTTTATTTCTGTACTGAAGTCTTTATATGCGATTAACTGCCCATTGATTTCCCCCTCCTGCAAAATCGTCCCGTTAACCTGGAGATGTCCCTTACGAATGCCCACATGGTCGTTCGGGATCGCCACCACACGCTTGACCAGATGCTCCCCTTTGGTTGTCGGATTTTGAAAAGCCACAATATCATTGCGCTGCGGACGATAGTGTTTGCTACCGCTGACAAAAAGGCAATCCCCCACCCTCAGCGTAGGCAACATGGATCTGGAGGTGATTCTATACGTCTTCACGCGGTCGGACTTTAGAGTGACAAATACCAACAGGAGCGGGATTAAGATGCCTATCCCGATCCAAAGGCGGAGATTTGACATCTTTTTTCGTTGTACCATCGCTATGCTGGCCTCACCTGAATGCATTCCGCGCGCATAAATCTGCGGTGGTAACCTGGATATCTTTCTCGGGTTGCGCTACAACTAAGAAAAAACGATAGTGTATCTCAGGATGTTTTAGCAAGGAAATTATGAGCGACGCCATGTGCCTTTGGCGCAGTCATGCATTGAGTATTGACAGAGGTTAAGCGCTCTTATAGAGATTAAGATATTCGTTTAAAGGATATGTATGTGAAGCAAATCCGCAAATCGTCCGGTGCGGCTGTAGCACTGGCAATTACACTTCTTGCCTCTCTGGCCTGCCACACTCCTTCACTGAAGCGACTGACCACTACCCACTTCCCTCCGAAGCCAAACTCCGCACCCATTGACCTATACGTGGGTACAGTCAGCCGGCATCACATAGAGGTGGCCATCATTCAATCCAGGAGCTACTCATCGAAAGACGAAAAGACAAAGGCTGGACAGCTGGAGGAGCTGAAACGCCTTGCACGCAAACTTGGCGCGGATGCAGTCCAGGAGATACGCCTACTCACAAAAAGGGCACAAGGCTACGTTATAGACGATCGCGTCCCATTTCCAGCTTGGAAACAAGGAAAATACAATTTGTATTTCCTTCGCGGGACAGCCATCAGATACACAGAGAATTCACCAGCTGCTGGCGAGACTCCCTTGCAGCAGTAGCATAATGGGCAAGCTGCCATAAGCCAGGTGCATAACAGACAAAACTGGCGAAGCCGCGGAACCGCTATGAGCCTGGCTATTCCTCTTGGTCTTCCTTGATCTCTATCCCGTATGTGTCGGCAAGATCCGGATAATGTTTGACCACAAATAGCTGCTCTGACTTGCTCAGTGGTTTGCCCGCAACAACTTTTGCCCGGATCATGCAGTGCCGATAGCCTGGAATACAGATGGCGGCAAGCAGGAGAATCACGGCGATTACCACCAGAAGCTCAATCAGATTAAATCCCTTCACTGCTGGATGCTGCGACAAAGTTTCCTGCTTTTCGAGAAAAGAGAAATTCTTTTCTTATATAACAAAAGATGCAAAAAGAGGCAAAACATTAAGGCACGTTGGGCAACTGTTAGTAAGTATTTTTAAATTTCTCCTTGACAAGCAAAAGCGAATTCTCTAGAAACACAGTGACTTTTTTGGCGAAAAAGAGGGAAAAGTAGTTTAAAAGGTTAGTCCGCTAATTTGATAGAAGTTCCTTAATCCAAAGGGTATATAGCGTAGCTTTTAATTCTATTTAGAAAGAAGCCTTTCGTTCGGCTTATTACAAAAATGCCACTGGTTCCGTCAACTAATCTATTTAAAAAGGCCATAAAAGAAGGGTATGCCCTTGGGGCCTTTAATGTCAACAACATGGAAATCATCCAGGGTATTGTTGACGCGGCAGCCGAGGAGCGTGCGCCTCTCTTCTTACAGTTTTCTGCGGGCGGCCGAAAATATGCACGACCCGAGTATCTCATGAAGCTCGTGGAGGCGGCTTTAGCCACAGCAGACCTCCCGGTGGTTTTGCATCTTGACCATGGCGAGGATTTTGATACGTGCAAGGCGTGTGTGGATCAAGGATTTACCTCGGTCATGATTGATGGTTCGAAGATGCCATTTGAGGAAAATGTTGCTCTGACCAAGAAGGTGGTTGATTACGCACACGAACGAGGAGTAGTTGTCGAGGCAGAACTGGGACGGCTGGCGGGTATTGAAGACAATATTTCCGTCGAAGAGAAAGACGCCATTTTCACAGTGCCCGAGCAGGCAAAGGAGTTTGTTGAGCGAACCGGGTGTGATTCCCTGGCAGTGGCAATTGGAACTAGTCACGGTGCTCATAAATTCAAGGGTGACGCAAAACTAGACTTCGAGCGGCTGAACAAGATCGAACAGTTGCTCCCCAATTACCCGCTCGTGCTGCACGGCGCATCGAGTGTTCTAAAAGAGTTTGTTGACAAATGTAACAAGTATGGCGGCCACCTGAGTAACTCCAGAGGCGTCCCGGAAGAGATGATTGCTCGGGCGGTGAAAACCAACGTCTGTAAGGTTAATATTGACACCGACATCCGGCTGGCCATTACAGCCTCAATTAGAGAGATTCTTGTAACTCAGCCGGAGGTCTTCGATCCACGAAAATACCTTGGGCCAGCACGCGAGGCGATTAAGAATATGGTTCGCCATAAGGTGCGGCTTCTCGGTTGTGCGGGCAAAGCGTAAGCCTTACGGTCCGCAAAAAAAATCCCTAATCCCCCCTCAACGAAAGCCGGGGTGAATTCCCTAACGGGGTTCGCTCCGGCTTTTGTCTCTTTTGTGTTGACACTCAATTTTACACAACGATATAATTTTCTAGTGCTTGGTTTAAAAAATGGCTCGTAAAATGAAACATACGAAACATATGATGAAATACATGGTGCATCAGCTATTATTGAAGATGTTAGTGGGGCTTCTGTGGGGTTTTTTCATTTGTGCGGCCAGCGGCGACGAAATCCATCACGTGGACGGCCGGATCATTTCAGGGACCATTACTGACGAGGACGATCATAGAATTGAGATCAAGACCGAAGAGTATGGAACATTGGTATACGACAAGGCTAATTTGAAAAAAATCGTCTATACGAGTGAGCCACAGCTAGCAGCACCACCGAGTCCATCTCCGACAGCTTCTTCCTCCATGGTCCCTTCTGCAACCCCGCCATTGCCATCAGTGAACCTAGCAATACAAGATCCCGCGGTCCCGACCAAGCCTCAGCCATCGCCTGAGGGTCTTGCCCCGCTCTCTGTTCTAACAGGCAATCTCTCAGCGTCAGAGGAGGCGTCCGCAGAGCCAGTGGCATCGTCCATAACCCCCGCACCAAGCCCCGTGACTTCAACGTCAGAGATGCTACCACTGCCGACACCCGAACGGCCGACTATAGAAGCCGGCTTCGATGCCGTATTGTTTGACGTTCTTAAGTCGGTTAAGGTCAGACGCCGTGGACAAGGATGGGAAGACGCTAAAGAAGGATTGCAGTTGAAAGTAGGCGATGAAATCTATACTGGCGAGGGGAAAACCAAAATTCGATTACGTGGCCGTGGTGAACTGCGACTCCCTCCTAGCTCTCATCTGATCATTGTAACGCTAAACCGCGAAGGCACGCAGATCACCATCGAACTGACGGGAGGACGCGTCTGGAACAATGTCACTCCAGGCGGAGGAGCAGTGGACTACACTGTCAAGACTCCGGATCTTGTGGCGGGAGTACGCGGCACCCTGTTCAAAGTCAGCACTGCACCTACTGAAGGATCGCGCGTAGCGGTGTTTGAGGGCGAGGTACTCACTGTCAGCGAAAAAACGCAAGAGCAGATCACTGTTGTGCCCAATACCTTTGTCACTGTTGACCAGGAAGGTCAGGTGTCGCAACCCGCAGCAGTTGATCCAGTAGAGCGAGAAGAATGGGATGAGTGGGATGAATGGGCATTGGAAGTGCATAACCAGATTGCATCGCGGTTCGTCGTTGGTGGACAACAAATTGATGCCCTGGCCCGGCAGATCGCTGAGGACGGGAAACGCTACGACCGTATGATGAACGAGGCGAATCAGCGCATCCTCTACAATCGTGAAGGTGACAAACTCCTTCAGTTTCGCGATGCCTTTATTCAGTTTTACAAAGACACCGGCCATATCCCATCAACTGAAGAGGGCTTTCAGGTGCTCTTGCAAAATCTCGACATTCAGAACTGGAATGGGCCGTATCTTGCCTCTGCAGATCTTCTCACTGACCGTTGGGGCTCAGCAATCACTTACGAGAAAAAGCAGAGCGCAGCATCAGGAAACGTGTACGGAGAGTTGATCAGTTCCGGACCGGACAAAATTCACAGCAAAGGGAGCCCGGCCACGGATGACATCAAAGTTCTGATTCTTTACTTCAGTGTCACACGCTAAAGGAGACGCCGAGTGTGGCTATAGCCGGCACGCCGAGACTTCGTGAGTTGACACCGCGAGTACTCACGCTTATACTGGCCTTCTTCGCTGCCCTACTTTCCATAATTCCCCTTCCTCATCATCGGCTGAACGAGTTTCTCACAAATATGGAATGGGCTTCATACGATGTGCGCATGCGCCTTCGCCCGGTTCAGCCCATTGATCCAAAAATCCTGCTTGTGGGTGTCACGAATCTTGACCACTTACTCTACGGCGAGCGCCTGTTTACGCGCGAGGCATACCAGCTAGCATTGCAAGCCCTGCAGCGGTTGAAGGTTCGGGTGGTGATCTTCGACCTTCTCTTCGAGTACCCGCGACCTAAAGATAGCCTGATCGCATTTAAATTTCAGGAGTTGCCAACTTATCTCAGCTATAAATTCCTTAGCGAGCCTCTGCCGCTTGATGAGCTCGCCGATGAGATTGGGTTTAAGGATGTTGCACAATTCAAGCGGGAGCTGCAGACGTTATCGAGCGATGAGATCAAACAGGCCATTGAACACTTGAATGAGCAGAAAACCGAGCTGGAGCAGGTACGCACAGAAGTAGAGTATCGCCTTGACGAAACAAAGCTTGAGGAAATTGATGCAGAACTATTCAAGATTCCTTTTCAACTCGACCTGCTTGCCGAAGCTTTCTTGAATCGCCACTATGCTCTTGACCTTCCTCAGTCTAAGAACGCCAATCCGTACAGGGCCAAACATGTGGTATTGCCATCGGAACTCCTGGCAATCAATGCCACAGGTCTGGGATTTATTAACGTGGAAAAAGGCGATGAAGACGTGCTTCGCCGCATCCCACTGATTTATGAACACCAGGAAAGACTCTATCCGCACATTGATCTCGTCTATATCTGCGACTACTACGGCGTTGGGCTGCAGGATCTTAGCATCCGCTTTGGCGATGCGATTGAATTTGACCCGACCAGAAACGCTAAAGGGACAAAGCGTATCCCTATTGACCTTCGCGGTAATATGCACGTTAATTTTCGCGAAAGCGAGTCGTTTATTGAGCGCTCCTATACTCTCCAGTCTCTCATCCACTATGCGAAATACCGCGACCAGTTCCCGACGAAAATCAAACCCTCAGTCTTCGCTGACAGTATTGTGATCATTGGCGAGAATAACGTGGGAGGCACTGACACCCAACCGATACCCCTCCAGCCGGGCTTTCCCATGGTTGGCATCCATGCCAACGTCTTACATAATATTCTTCACGACGATTATGTATTCTTACTCCCCTCTAGTAGCTCAAGAGCAATCATCCTGGGCTGTGCTCTGGTTCTTGGCTTGCTCTTTTCATTCATGGATTACAAAAAGTCATCGCTATTTTTGCTGGCCTTCGCATTGGGCTACTTAATATTCTGCCTGGTGATCTTTACTAGCGCCTCAGTGGTGCTGCCAATTATTCGACCGCTCACGGCTATGCTGCTCGGCTACATCTTCATTATTACCTATACCATAGGGGTCAAAGAGAAAGATCGCCGCAAAGTGCGAAACATCTTTTTGAAAACAGTTTCACCAGAAATTGGGGAGGAGATTCTCAAGCAGCCAGACAGCGAAGCCATCTGGGGCACAAAGAAGCGTGTCACCATACTCTTCGTTGATATTCGTCAGTTCACCGGCTTATCGGAGCGACTTAGCGCGGACCAGATCGTTCAGGTCCTCAATGCCTATTACGATACGGTGTCAGACATTATCCTCAAGCACGGAGGGCAAATCAATAAGTTCATGGGCGATGCTGTGATGGCTCTCTTTGGCGCACCAATTAGCGGGGACGCAGACGAAGCGAGAGCGATTCAGGCTGCCGTGGAAATCCAGCGCTCAACAGACCGGCTTAATGCCCTGACTCTGATGCACGAATTGAACGTCACCCTGAAGACTGGCGTCGGCATTAACAGCGGTGAAGTAATGGTCGGGACTGTGGGTGGTGCTGCAACACGATTTGAATACACCGCCATTGGCGATAGCGTCAATATCGCCGAACGGCTGCAAGGAATTGCCGCAGAAGACCAGATTCTCATCGGTGAACAAACCTTTCAGCAGGCCGTGAAAACTCAATCCACAGTTTTTGAATCGCAAGGCATATCTTTCTTCAAACTCCCTGAGGTTAAACTTAAAGGCAAAACAACAAGTGTGGATGTCTACGAAGTCCGGTATTTGTGATTCGATCCTTTTCGCTTGTAGTGTTCCGACGATTTCCTGAAGGGCACTCGCAGTCACCTAAGGAGGCCTATTTCATAAATTATGTTACGCATATGCATAGGCACATGAAGACCTGTAGGGGCAAACCTATGTGTTCGCCTTTTAAGGGCAGACACACCGGTCTGCCCCTACATCATGCAATAGATTCACGTCCGAGCGCATTTTTCCCACGGCCAAACCATCATGTGGCTGGCCCATTGCATCATTCAAACCGATCACACTTGACAGGCAGGCTTTTTCGCCGCCAAGATCATCTGTGTCTGTCCCATGAATGAATGCACGATAAACCACCTGTGCGTAGGAGGGAAGTTATTTGCCCGTTACGACGAGGCTTCAAACCTCATCAAAGGAATAGGACATGACCGAGCGCTATGACTTTATTTTCATTGGGGCGGGACCTGGCGGCTACGTGGGAGCCATTCGGGCCGCACAGCTAAAATCCCGCGTGTGTGTGATCGAACGAGATAAGCTAGGAGGAACCTGTCTGCATCGTGGCTGCATTCCGTCGAAAGCCCTGATTGCCAGCGTCGCCCGCTACAGAAACGCCGCTTCATCCGAAGACTTCGGCGTTCGCGTGGATGGCGTCACACTTGACTGGGCTAGCTGCATGCAACGCAAAAACGCCATTGTCAGCCAGCTCGAGAAGGGCGTCCACTACCTGTTTAAAAAGAACAACATTGTGCTAAAATCAGGAACCGCGCGATTGCTCGATCACAGCCGCGTGCTGGTCACTGACGAACAGGGAAATGAGACAGAAGTCCGCGGTGAACGCATTATCATCGCCACAGGTGCTGAACCATCTCTTATACCGGCATTCTCAATTGACCGCACGACAATTCTGACAAGTACTGAGACCCTGGATCTGGAGCAACTTCCCGAATCGCTGATTATCGTAGGGGGCGGAGTAATCGGGTGCGAATTCGCATCGCTATTCAGTGGCGCGGGAGTTAAAATTACGGTCCTCGAGGCGCTGCCCACTCTGCTTGGTCTTACGACGCTCGATGAGCTGATCATAAAACAGCTTCAGGCACATTTCAAGAAACGCGGCATCACTATTGTTACAAAGGCAAACATCCAATCTCTGACAAGCGACCCAGAAACCGGCGGTGTGGTTGCAACGTTGGAGAACGGACAAACCTATGGCGCAGAAAAGGCTATTGTTTCCATCGGCCGCAGCTTAAATACTCAAAACCTCGGCCTTCACGAACTCGGTGTTGAGTGCGGACCAAAAGGCGAGATTCTCGTGAACGAGCGAATGGAGACTAATGTCCGGAGCGTTATGGCGATTGGCGACATCACAGGAAAATGGCAGCTTGCTCATGTGGCATCGAAACAAGGTATTGTCGCGGTCGAGATGGCTCTGGGCCGCTCTGCGCCCACCAATTTCGACGTCGCCCCATCGTGTATATTCACAGATCCTCCAGTTGCCTTTGTCGGCTTGTCGGAGCGCCTGGCCACCAAGAAAAACATTGAAGCGAATGTTGGGAAGTTCTACTACCGAGCCCTGGGGAAAGCCCTGGCCGAAGGCGTGCCCGAGGGTGTGATAAAAGTCGTTTCAGACAAGAAACACGATAAGATTCTGGGCGTTCATATCTTCGGTCATGGTGCGCCGGAAATGATCCATGAAGCGTGTGTCGCCATGCAGAATAATTTGCCCTGCTCAGCGTTGATCGCCGCAATCCATGCTCATCCTACCTATTCCGAAGCCCTGCTCGAGGCGTTCGAGGCTGTTCATGGGATGAGCATTCATTCATAGAGACCTGCGATCCAGAACGCACAGCGAGATGGCATAAAAAGAGGATTTATGGCTGAAAGCAGAAAGATAAAGTTATACGTCGACGCAGAGGCGCACAATACGCGTCTCGATTTGTATCTCACTCACATGCACCCTGAGCATTCGCGCACATTCTTTCAGAAGCTGATCAAGCAAGGAGGAGTCCTCGCCAATGAAAGGCGAGTCAAGCCAAATCATATCGTCACGCGCGGAGAAGAAATCACCGTCTACTTGCCGCCTGCCGAAGAACTAACGCCCAAACCTCAGGCCCTGCCACTGGATATTGTATGTGAAGATGATTGCCTCCTTGTCGTAAACAAGCCTGCGGACATGGTTGTCCATCCTGCTGCGGGCATAAAGGAAAATACGCTAGTCAATGCCATTATCCACCACTGCAAAACACTCTCGGGCGTTGGAGGAAAAGAGCGGCCGGGGATCGTTCATCGGCTCGACAAAGGTACCTCAGGCCTGTTGGTTGTAGCTAAAACCGACCAGGCTCATCGCTTTCTCGCAAAGCAGCTAGCCGACCGCACCCTGGGGCGTACCTACATGGCGGTGGTTGTCGGAAATGTCGGCCCTGACAAAGACACGATCGAACTGCCAATTGGCCGCAACACCCAGCATCGTAAAAAAATGCGTGTGAGCTTTACAAAAGGAAGAATGGCGATAACAGAATACGAGGTAGCGAAGCGCTCGGAGGGACTTACACTGCTTCGCATCTTTTTAAAAACCGGGCGAACGCATCAGATTCGCGTTCACATGAGTCACCTGGGGCATCCTGTGCTTGGCGATCCGGAGTATGGAATGAAACTGACGTCGGTCATTACGAGACTCCCCCACTCCAAACCCGATCTCATCGCCAGGGTGCGCCGGCTCACTCACCAGCTCCTTCATGCCATGGAATTGCATTTTCTACATCCAGATAGCAAAGAGCGACTTCAGTTTGAAGCGCCACTGCCCGACGACTTCTACGCCTCGTTCAACTTCACGCAAACCGGCAGCAATCTCACACATCCGATCACGTGTGGCTTTCTTGCCCGCATTCTCCAGAGGATGCCCTGGATCACACACGTCGGGATCGATCTTCGGCTGAACCTCGGCAAAAGGGCCAAGTTCCAGCCCGACCTTGCTGGTTTGGATGGCAGTCTCGAGCACGTGGCGTTTGTCGACTACGAAAGCCCCAACTCGTCGGAT